>CAZRPT010000064.1:0-7948 GCA_964601985.1 uncultured Verrucomicrobiota bacterium | reverse complement strand
TTCTTCACCTACGGTGACGCCATGCTGTTGCTGTAATTGCGTCCCGACCGGGGACGATTCACGCCTCCCCACGGAATCGCCCCCGGCGAAACCACGCCGGCCCGCCAGAGGCGGGTGCTACCCGGGAGGCCGCGGCGATGGCGGGGCGAAGCGGGGGAAAACCCGAGGGACCGAGGAAGCCGAGAGCCGAAGGAAATCCGAATCCCGAAATTCGAAATCCGAAACTTCCCCGCGCCGGAAGCGCGACACCCGTCAGCCCCGGGCAGCGC
This sequence comes from uncultured Verrucomicrobiota bacterium, assembly GCA_964601985.1. Taxonomy (GTDB): domain Bacteria; phylum Verrucomicrobiota; class Verrucomicrobiia; order Limisphaerales; family J093; genus J093. Next base: position 7,679 of record CAZRPT010000064.1, on the reverse strand, counting down.
CCGAAGGAACAAGACGCACCTCTGTAGGCCGGGTCCCCCGACCCGGCGTTTCCCGACCGGCCCTGAAGGGGCGGAACCGACGCGGCCGCGGAAATCGGTCGCGGGGGACCGAGGGGCGGGGGCGCCCCCCGGCGCACGCGAGGCGCGTGCGCTCCCCGCCCGTAGCGCAGGCTTCCAGCCTGCTGTAGCGCGGATTTCCAATCTGCCGATTTTCCCCGTTACGCAGCGGCCGCTTTTGCTCGCCCGCTTGGCCGGCTGGAAGCCGGCGACACAGCAGACTGGAAGTCTGCGCTACCGAAGCGCGCGCGCTTTTCTTTCGGATTTCGGGATTCGGATTTCCTTCGGCCCCTCGGCCCTCGCTCCCTCGGATTTCCGCTCCCGCGGCTTTCAGGACTCCTTCAGTTCCCGGGCGAAGAAGCGGGCGTATTCCCGGCGGATGGCGCGGCGATAACGGGCCACGGCGGCCATGAAATCCCCGGTGGTGGCGAAGCCGCAGCGCACGGCCACGCGGTAGCGGGCCGCGTCGTCCTCCGGCAGCTCGGATTCGCCTTCGTAACTCCAGCGCCGCAGGATGGCCTCGACCCGGCGCAGTTTGCGGTAGTGCTCGATCAGGGTTTGCATCCGCTTGCACGGCTGGGCGCGGTCCGCGCAGGCGCGTTCCAGGGCGCGGCGGGTGTTGGGTTCGAGCCAGCCGTGTTCGAGGCAGAGCGCCTGCGCCAGAAACTCGACGTCCATCAGGCCGCCCGCGCCGGTCTTGAGGGCCAGGGCGTCGTGGCCGGGCTTCACCCGTTCCCGCTCGATCCGCTGGCGCATCCGGACGATTTCGCGCCGCCAGCCGGGTTTCTGGGCGGCCACCCGGTCGGGATCGGGCGCGCGGAAATCGGCCACTTCCGCCACCAGTTCGAGGAATTGTTTTCCCACCTCGGCGTTGCCGGCCACGCAGCGGGCGCGGGAGAGGGCCTGCAACTCCCACAACCAGGCGCGCCGCCGGTAGTAATCGCCCGCCGCCGCCACGGTGGTCACCAGCCGGCCGCTTTCGCCGTCGGGCCGCAGCCGGGCGTCCACCTCGAACACGCTGCCCGCCTCGGTTTGCGCGCCGACGAGGTCCATCACCTCGACGGCGATCTTTTGCAGGCGCGACACGTCCCGCTCGCGGTCGCCGGCCACGAAGATCACGTCCAGGTCGGAGCCGTAATTCAGCTCGGCGCCGCCGAGTTTGCCGAGGCCGATGATGGCCACCGGCACCCGTCGGTAGCGGCGTTTGCGGAGGACGACTTCGAGGGCGTATTGCAGGCAGGCCTCCGCGAGGGCCGAGAGTTCCACGAGGCTTTGCTCGGCGTCGGCCAGGCCCAGGATGTCGCGCAACCCGATGCGCATGAACTCCGCCCGGTGATATTGCCGCAACCAGAGCGACTGGTCCGGGTCGTCGCGGCCGTGGCGCAGGTCGCGCAGGGTGTCCGCCGCCGTCTTGGACTGGCGCAACCGCCCGCTGAGCTGGAGCGACTCGACCAGGTCCACCTCGGCCAGGGCGGTTTCCGCGAGGAACTCGGAGCGGTCGAACAGCAGCAGCAGCAGCTCGAACAAGGCGGGGTTGGCCGTCCAGGATTCGAACAACGTGGCGCGCGCGCCGTAGGCGGTGACGTAGGAATCCAGCCGGGCCAGGACGCGGTCGGGGTCCGAGAGCCAGCGACTGCGCGGATCGCCGTCCGGCCCGGCCTGTTTGCGGCGCAGCTCGAGATCGTCCTCGCGGGGGCACAACCGGAGGAAATGCCCCAGCAGCTCCCGCGCCAGCTCCTCGGTGCGCGGGGTCACCAGCGCGAACCCCGGCCCGTGCACGAACGTCTTGGCCAGCCGCAGCGCCTGTTCGGGATCGCGGAAGGAGCGGCGCCGCAGCCGCTCCCGCCAGCGTTCCTCGTCCCCCTCGAAACGCGGCAGCAGGTGGCCGGTGGGCGATTCGCCGGGGACGGTCTGCTCGTAAATCTCCCGCACCCGGTCGCGATGCCGGGTGAGCGTGGTCAAAAAATCCTTCCGCTTCGGGAAGCCCATCAACTTCGCCAGCCGCTCCAGCGCCGCGTCGTCCTCGGGCAGGCTGTGGGTCTGGCGGTTGTGCTCCATCTGCAAGCGATGCTCGACGTTGCGGAGGAACCGGTAGGCCGCGGTCAGATCGTCCGCCTCCTCCTGGCGCAACAGCTTGTAGCGGACCAGCGCGGCGAGGGTGGGCAGGGTCTGGGGATTGGCCAGAAAGGGGAGCCTCCCGGCGTTCAGCACTTGCAGGGTTTGCGCGATGAACTCGATCTCCCGGATGCCGCCCCGCCCCAGCTTCACGTTGCGTTCCAGCTCGCCGCTGCGCACCACCTCCCGCTCGGTGCGGTGTTTCATGCTGGCGATTTCGTGCAAGAACCGCGGCCCCAACAGGCGCGGATAGCGGAAGGGCTGGATCATCTCCAGAAACTCCGCCGCCAGCGTGCGGTCCCCCGCCACGCCCCGCGCCTTGATCAGCATCATGCGCTCCCACGTCTGGCCGTATTGGGCGTAGTAGGTCTCGTAGCCGGTCAGCGACCGGGCCAGCGGTCCCGCCGGCCCTTCCGGGCGCAACCGCAAATCCACCCGGTAAAGCTGCCCCTCCGGCGTCAGGCGGCGGACTTCGTCCACCAGGGCCTGGGCGAGCCGGCGGAAAAAATCGTGCGCCGCCGGCGCCTCGCCCGGACGCCGCCGCTTGCCGGGCGGACGGCGGAACACGAAGCCCTCCTCCTCGTACACGAACATCACGTCCACGTCGGAGCTGTAATTCAGCTCCCGCCCGCCCAGCTTGCCCAGGCCCAGCACGGCGAACGGCGTGGGGCGCCATTCGTTTTCCGGGGTTTGATGCCAGGGCCGGCCCAGCCGCTCCGTCAGCCGCCGCCAGCACACCTGATAGACGGTCTCCCAGCACACGTCCGCCACGTCGGACAGCTCGCGGGTGATCTGCGTCATCTCGCCCAGCCCCGCCAGATCGCGCGCGCCGATGCGCAACAGCTCGCGCGCCTTGAACCGCCGCAACCGCCGCAACGCCCCCTCGAACTCCCGCTGTTCCAGCGCCGGCGTCAGCCACGTTTCCACCTCGCGCCGCAGCCACTGGACGGCGCGCGGGAAGCGCAGCCCCTCCACGTCCAGCAGCACGTCCAGCCAGTCGGGATGGGCGCACAACGACTCGCTCAGCGCCACCGAACCGCTGAACAGCGCCGCCAGCACCCGCGCCTGCTCCGCCGTGACCGCCGGCAACCGCTCCGCCACCGCCGGGTCGGCCGCCGCCAGCGTTTCCGCCGCCCGGCGCGCCCGCTCCGGATCCGCGCACGTCCGCCACGCCTGCCGCCACGCCTTGGTTTGCATGCCGGGATTAGAAACCGCCCCCGCTGTTCCGCCCAAGCAAAACCCGCGTCTTCCCTCTCCGCGCGCGCCGCCGGACGGCCGGGGATTTTCCCCTGACGGGCGCGCGGCCTTGGCGCATGCTCGGCCCATGACGGCGAAGCAGCACCCCGGGCGCGCGCGCGGCGGACGGCCCGCCACAATGCGGGCCGCCCGGTTGCACGGGCCGGCGGATTTGCGGGTCGAGCGCGTTCCCGCGCCGGAACCGCCGGGACCGGGCCGGGCGCTCATCCGGGTGGCGGTGACCGGCGTTTGCGGGAGCGACCTCCACACCTACCAAGACGCCCGCATCGGCGACACCCCGCTGGCCGGGCCGTTGATCCTCGGCCACGAATTCGCCGGCACGGTCGAGGCGGTGGGGCCGGACGCCGTGGACGGCCGCTTCGCGCCGCTCGCGCCGGGAACCCGCGTGGCGGTGGACCCCGCCCAGCCGTGCGGCCGGTGCGAATTTTGCGAGCAGGGCCACCCGAACCTCTGCGCGCGACTGCGTTTCTGCGGCAATTATCCCGACGGCGGCAGCTTGTGCGAAGGGATCGTCATGCCGGCCCGAAGCTGTTTTCCCCTGCCGGACGCGCTGGATTTCGAGCAGGGCGCGCTGCTCGAACCGCTCGGCGTGGCGATTCACGCCGTGGACCTCGCCCGGTTGCGCGTCGGCGACAGCGTGGCCCTGCTCGGCGCGGGGCCGGTCGGGCTGCTGATCCTGCAACTGGCGCGGCTGGCCGGGGCGGACCCGGTCTTCGTTGTCGAACCGCTGCCGTGGCGACGGGAGCTGGCGGCGCGCTTCGGCGGCGTGCCGGTGGCCGGCACGGGCGATGAGGCCGTCGCGGCCGTGCGGCGGGAAACCGGCGGACGCGGCGTGGACGTGGCCCTCGAGGCGGCATGGGCGGACCGGTCGGTGAACGACGCCGCCGAAATGGCGCGCCTGGGCGGGCGGCTCGTGCTGGTGGGCATCCCCGGCGACGACCGGCTCACGCTGAAGCACTCGACCGCCCGGCGCAAGGGGCTGACGATGCGGCTGTGCCGCCGCATGAAGCACGTTTACCCGCGCGCCCTCCGGCTCGTCGAGCGGGGGCGGGTGGATTTGCGCGCCCTGATCAGCCACCGCTTCCCGCTGACGGAAGCGGCCCGGGCCTTCGCCCTGACCGCCGCCGCGCAACCCGGGGTGGTCAAAGTCCTCATTCAGAGCTAAAACCCTGCCCATGAACAAAAGCGCGAAATACGTCATCGGTCTGGACTATGGCACCAACTCCGTGCGGGCGTTGCTGGTCAACGTGGCCGACGGCGAGGAAGTGGCCTCCGCCGTGTGGGTTTACGAGCATGGGGAACAGGGCGTGATCCTGGGCCGCGATCCCAACCTCGCCCGCCAGCACCCCGCCGATTACCTCAAGGGCGCGGAACGCACCATCCGCCGCGCGCTGGCCGCCGCGAAGAAAAAGGTGCGCGGCTTCGCGCCGGAACAGGTCATCGGCATCGGCGTGGACACCACCGGCAGCACGCCCCTGCCGGTGGACGCCCAAGGCCGCCCGCTCGCCTTTCAGAAACGCTTCGAGCGCGACCCCAACGCGATGGCCTGGCTGTGGAAGGACCACACCAGCGTGGCCGAGGCGGAGGAAATCACCGCGTTGGCGGCCAGGCTCCGCCCGCATTACCTCGCCAAATGCGGCGGGAGCTATTCCAGCGAATGGTTTTTCAGCAAGATTCTCCACTGCCGCCGCGTCGCGCCGAAGGTCTTCAACGCGGCCTACACCTGGGTGGAGCTGGCGGATTACCTCCCCGCCGCCCTCACCGGCACCGAGGCGCCGGACCGGTTGACGGTGGGCGTCTGCGCCGCCGGCCACAAGGCGATGTTCAACGCCGAATGGGGCGGCTACCCCGACGCGGAATTTCTCGGCCGGCTCGATCCCGCCCTCGCGAAGCTGCGCGCGCGCCTGCGCCCCGAGGCGGCCACCATTGACCAGGCGGTCGGCGGGCTCACGCCGGCCTGGGCGAAACGCACCGGCCTGCCCGCGGGCATCCCGGTGGCCGTCGGCGCGTTCGACGCGCACCTCGGCGGCGTGGGGTCCGGCATCGCGCCCGGCACGCTCGTCAAGATCATCGGCACCAGCACCTGCGACATGATGGTCGTGCCCGCCGGCGAACAACTGGCGGACATTCCCGGCCTTTGCGGCATCGTCAACGGCAGCATCCTGCCCGGCTGTTACGGCCTCGAAGCCGGCCAGTCGGCGGTGGGCGACATCTTCAACTGGTTCGTCAACCACCTCCGCCCGGGCGGGCGCAAGGCGGGCTCGCACGAGGCCCTCACCGCCGGCGCGGAACAACTCGCCCCCGGCGAGAGCGGCCTGCTGGCGCTCGATTGGAACAACGGCAACCGGACCATCATCGGCGACCAGCGCCTCACCGGCCTGCTCCTCGGCCAGACCCTCTACACCACCCCGGCGGAAATCTACCGGGCCCTGATCGAGGCCACCGCCTTCGGCGCGCTGACCATCATCAACCGGTTCGAGGAATACGGCGTGCGGGTGCGGCAGATCGTCAACTGCGGCGGCATCGCCGAGAAAAACCCGCTGGTCATGCAGATCTACGCCGACGTCACCGGCCGCCCGATGAAAATCTCCCGCTCCGCCCAGACCTGCGCCCTCGGCGCGGCCATCGCCGGCGCGGTGGTGGCGGGCGCCTACCGCACGATCGAGGCCGCCCAGAAAAAGATGACCGGCCTTAAACCGCGCGTCTTCAAACCGCGCGCCAAGGCCCACCGCGTGTACGCCGAACTCTACCCCCTCTACCGCACCCTCCACGACGCCTTCGGCACCCGGGAATGGGAAGGCAGCCTCCACCCCGTCATGAAACGCCTCCTCGACATCCGCGCCCGCGCGCGGAAATAAAGAACCACGAAGGGCACGAAATAAATGGTGGGCATTGTTTGTCGTGGGAGCCTGTCCAAGAGCCTGTCGAAAAAAGTGGGACCTCCCGCCGTGTGGGGGTACGCGGCCTGCGGGAAGGACGCCAAAATGTCTTCTCGCTGCAGACCGGGTTCCCCAACCCGGCGTTTTCCGACCGGCTCTAAAAGTAAATATATCCCGCCGGGCGCGCGGCGAGAAAGCGTCCCTGTTCAAACCCGCTCTATACAAAAAAACGCGCCCGTACCGTAGCGCGGGCTTCCAGCCTGCCGTTTCGCGGATTTCCAATCTGCCGATCTTTCCTTTTATACGTAGCTGCCGTTTTTTCTCGCCCGCCGGGCCGACTGGAAGTCGGCGAAACAGCAGGTTGGAAACCTGCGCTACTCGAGGAACCGTCGGCATGAAACTTGGCCGCCTTCATCAACTCCAACCAACACCTCTCCAACTCGAATACAAACGCATCCTCCCCTGACCCGGCCATCAACCCCTTTTCTTTCCCTTTCGTATATTTCGTGTATTTCGTGCTTCCCTCATGCTGAAAAAACTCAAAACCGCCGTGTGCCGGGCCAATCGGGAACTGGTGCGACATGGTTTGGTGGTCCTCACGTGGGGCAACGCCAGCGGGTTGGACCGGGAGCGGGGCCTGATGGTCATCAAACCCTCCGGCGTGCCGTATGACGCCCTGAAACCGGCCGACATGGTCGTGGTCGCCCTGGCCACCGGCGAGGTGGTCGCGGGCGACCTGAACCCCAGCTCCGACACCCCCACCCACTTGGAGCTGTATCGCGCCTTTCCCCACGCCGGCGGCATCGTGCACACCCACAGCCGGGAGGCGACCGCCTGGGCGCAGGCCCGCCGGCCGATCCCCGCCCTGGGCACCACCCACGCCGACCACTTTCACGGCCCCGTGCCCTGCACCCGCCTGCTGAAACCGGCCGAAATCAAGCGCCACTACGAAGCCCACACCGGCCGGGTCATCGTGGAGACCTTCGCCGGTCGCGACCCGGCGCATTGTCCGGGCGTGCTGGTGGCCGGGCACGGTCCGTTCACCTGGGGCGCCACCGTGGCGGAGGCGCTCGAAAACGCCGTGGCCCTGGAGCAGATCGCCCACCTGGCCCGTCTGACCCGCCAGCTCGACCCGCGCGTCCGTCCGCTGCCGTCCGCCCTCCTGGACCGCCACTTCTTCCGCAAACACGGCCCCGCCGCCGCCTACGGCCAAAACCCCGCCGGCTGATGCCCTCATCAGGCGCGGAAACCCGTCCTCCTTCGCGCGGTTTCACCCCGAAGCGCACGAAGCACACGAAGGGTTCCCTTGGGCAGCACCCGCCAGAGGCGGGTGCTATCCGGCGCTCCTTTTTTCGGGATTCGGATTTCCTT
>CAZRPT010000063.1:0-17094 GCA_964601985.1 uncultured Verrucomicrobiota bacterium | reverse complement strand
GCCCCTCGTTCCCCCGCGGCCGGTTTCCGCGGCCGCTCGGGTAGCACCCGCGGGACGCGGGTGCTACCCGAGGGGAGATTTCCTCCTCTTCGTGTTCTTCGTGCGCTTCGTGGTGAAATCGCGCGGGGAGAAAATCGGACGGCGCGCAGCGTGCCACGCTGCGATACGGCAGGCTGCCAGCCTGCGCTACCGAAGCGCACGCGCTTCTCTTTCGGATTTCGGGATTCGGATTTCCTTCGGGCCTTCGGTCCCTCGGATTTCGGATTTCCCGCTCCGGGCAGGCTCTTCCGCCTTTTTTACGCCGGCGGCCGCGGGGCGGCGAAGTGGTATTCGCCGGAGCCCACGCGCAGGGCCACGCGGCCGTCGCGCACGCCGAGGATTTCCACCCCTTCCGCCTCGCCGAGGTTGCGGTCGCTCTCGGTCACGTGGTGGAGGTCGTCGGTGGGCAGCAGCACGGTGGCGGTGGTGTTGGCCGGGATGACCACGTCCAGCCGGAAGGTGTCGCCCTCGCGCCGCCAGTTGCTCACCACCCGGCCGTGCGGCCCGTCGTAGCGGGCGCGCACCCAGGAGATGGGCGCGGGATCCGTGCGGTCGGACGGTTCCGGCGGGCCGGGATGAATGATGAGCCGGTCGAAACCGGGTCCGTCGCGGCGGATGCCGGCCAGGTCGCGGAACATCCATTCCGTGACCGCGCCAAAGGCGTAGTGGCTGAAGGAGTTCATGGCGGCGTTTTGATGGCCGCTCTGTCCTTCGAAGCCGTGCTCCCTGGTGTAGCTGTCCCAACGCTCCCAGACGGTGGTGGCGCCGTTGACCACTTCGTAGCCCCAGGAGGGGAACCGCCGGCTCTGGAAGAGGCGCACGGCGAGCTCATGCTGCCCGTGCGCCGAGAGGGCGGGCAGGAGGGCCTTGGTGCCGAGGAAGCCGGTGGTCATGCGGTGTTCGTTGGCGGCGATCTTTTCCGCCAGGCGGGCGGCGATCCGGGTGGCGGCCTCCCCTTCCACCAAACCCGCTTCCAGCGCCAGCACGTGCGCCGTCTGGCTGTCCACCTTCAGCGTGCCGTCGGCGTTGAGGTAGGCGTCGCGGAAGGCCTTTTGCACGGTCTGGAAGCGCGCGCGGTACTGGGCCGCCTCGACCGTCCGTCCGATGGCGTCCGCCATTTCCGCCATCATCCGGCAGTCCAGCGCGTGGTAGCAGGTGTCAATGTATTCGATCGGGGTCGGGTCGTTGACGTTGAGCCAGTCGCCCCACGGATTGCCGATGGAGGCGCCCAGTCCTTTCGGGCTGGTGGTGGCGCGCCGCCACTCCATGAAGCGCGCCATGGAGTCCCAATGCCGCTCGATCACCCGGGTGTCGCCATAGACCTGCCACACCGTCCACGGGCAGATGACGCCCGCGTCGGTCCACGCCGTGCCGAAGTTTTTGCCCGGCGTGCCGGCGCCCATCGGGTAGGGGCAGTAATCGGGATAGGCGCCGTAGGGAAGCTGGGCCTCCTCCACGTCGTCCAGCCACTTGGTGTAAAAGGCGGCGGTGTCGGCGTTGTAACAGGCCGCGCCGATGTAGGCCTGCGCGTCGCCCATCCAGCCCAGGCGCTCGTCGCGCTGGGGACAATCGGTGGGCATTTCGACGAAATTGGCGCGCTGGGTCCACTGGGTGTTTTTCCAGAAGCGGGTCATCACCTCATCGGAACAGGCAAACTCGCCCACCATCGGGGTGTCGTTGTGCAGCACCAGGCCGGTGACGGCGTCGCGGTCGGGGCGTTCCGGCAGGCCGGTGAGTTCCACGTAGCGGAAGCCGTGGTAGGTGAAGCGGGGCTGCCAGACCTCGCCGTGCGGATCGCCGCGCAGGATGTAGAAATCGGTGGCCCGCGCCTTCCGGAGGTTCTCGGTCATCAGGCGGCCGTCCGGATGGAGCATCTCGCCGTAGCGGATTTTGACCTTCGTCCCCGCCGGCCCGTGGACCTTCAGGCGGATGACCCCGGCGAAGTTCTGCCCCAGATCGAAGAGGTACACCCCGGGCTCGGGCTCGGTCAGCTTCACGGCGGGCAGCTCCTGCGTCACCCGGATGGGCGGCGCGGGATAGGCCTGCAATTTCGCCGGAGCGCGGAAGCCCAGGTCCACCTCGCGCGCGCCGCGGTTGTCGTAAAAGAGCGCCGGCACGGGGCCGTTGCTTTCCGCCAACACGGCCGATTCCCACCGAAAGGAGGACGGCTCCCGGGGCTGCCTCCCCCCTCCTTGACGCCAGGGCTCCCAGCGCCGCGCGTCATACGCCTCGCCCATGATGATGTCCGCCTCGCGCAGGGGACCGTCGGCGCTGACCTGCCACGAGGAGTCCGTGCCCACCACGATCCGCCGGCCGTCGGTAAATTCGATTTCGAGCTGGGCCAGCAGGGCGGGCGCCTTGCCATAGAGGCAGCGCCCCAGCCGGTTGGGGCCGAACCCCAGCAGGTGGCCGAACCCCACGTAGCCGGCGTACCATCCGTCGGCCACCACGGCGTCCAACTGGTGAGTGACATGGCTTTCCAGCCGCTTCGCGAGGTCGTGGGGCACGTCATGGCCCCGCAGCAGTTTCGTGACGTCATGGGTCCGGTAATAGGCGCGCCGGTGATAATCCGCCCAACCGGGCTCGAAGTAGTTTTCGCTGACGCGTCGCCCGTCCACGTAAAAATCCACCAACCCCAGCGCGCTCACGTACAGCGTGGCCCGGCGAATCTCCCCGCTGGTGTCAAAGCCGCGCCGGTAATAACGCGCCGGCGCGAGGTGGAGGACATTGCGGTTGGTGGGCAGGGGCGTTTCATCGCGGTAGGAAATCCATTGTGCCCGCCAGTCCTCCGGACGCAGCAATCCCATGGTCCACCAGGCCACCGGGCTCCATTCGGAGGGGCGTTCGTCGCGATCCCACACCTGCACGCGCCAGAAGCATTCCTGCCGGGAGACAAGCGGGCGGCCCGCGTAGGCCACGTTCAACGTCTGGGCGCCGCGCACGATGCCGCTGTCCCACACGTCGCCCTCGTGGACGCGGGCCTTCGCGCGGCTGCTGGCCACGATGATCCGGTAGGCCGTCTGGCGCTGACCGCGTTCCGGCGCGGTGACCTGCCACGACAAACGCGGCTGAAGGGCGTCAATGCCCAGCGGATTCTCGCGGTACTCGCACCGCAGGTGGGTGACGGTCAATCCGGCGAGCGCGGAAGCGGCCCCCGCCAGGCCCAATCCCGCGATCCACAGCGCCCGGCGACAAAAACGGCGAAGAGGGTTTCTTTTCATGGTTTCGTGCTGCCCGATTGAGCCCCGTTTCGGGCCGGAAGGCAAGCCCTCGGAGCCCTCCGCCGCCGTCCCCCGGCGCCGGCGCCCCGCAAGGCCGCGAAACCGCTCCGGGGAATTGGGCTTTTCCGCGATTCCCGCCGCGTTAGGATGCGGCCATGAACAATTGCTCCCGTTTCCCGCCGGGGTTTCCCCGGTCCGGCGCGCCCCTTGGGCGGTCCGCCCCGACGCCTCCCTTCCGGGCCGGCTTTTGGGGATTGTTGCTGGCCGTCGGACTGGGGGCGGCGGGCACGCCGGAGGGCCGGACGGCGGACCGGGAATTTCCCCGCTTCGATCCCCACGTGCTGGGGGTGTGGGGGCGGCGGCTGGGGCAAACGGCCCTGGCCGATCTCGACCGCGACGGCGACCTGGACTGGGTGGTGGGGGAATCGGGCACGATGAGCTGGTTTGAGTTTCGCGGGCCGGACGAATGGGTGCGGCACGAGCTGGGCCGGGGCGCGCAAACCGACGTGGGCGGGACGGTGCTGGACGTCAACGGCGACGGCTGGCCGGACGTGGTGGCCGGGAACGGCTGGTATGAAAACCGGCGCAAACCGCGCAGGAAAACCTTCAAGTTCCACCCCAACGGCGTCATCCGCTGCCATGACGAGCTGGTCGCCGACGTGGACGGCGACGGAAAGCCGGACGTGGTGGCGTGCGGCAACGCCCCGGCCCATTGCCGGGTGGCCTGGTATGCCATTCCGCCGGATCCCCGCCAGCCGTGGGTGGAGCACGTCGTGGGCCCCGGCATCCACGGAGGCGTGGCGCCCGCCGGAGTGGGCGATTTGGACGGGGACGGCGACGCGGACATCGTGCGCGGCGACGTGTGGTTCGAAAACCTCTCGGGCGACGGGCTTCACTGGCGCGAACATCCGGGGTTGATTCCGCCGGGCGGCAACCGCGGGGGGCCGTTCGGCCTGGCGCGCCAATCCTGGGTGCTGGACCTCGACCGCGACGGCGACGCGGACCTCATTCAAACGGAATCGGACCTGGAGGACGGCCGGGTGTTTTGGTTCGAAAATCGCGGCCGGGGAACCGCCTGGCGCTGCCACCTGATCTCCCGCGCCGCGACGGGGCAGGATTTTCACTCGCTGGCCGTGGCGGATTTCGACCACGACGGCGATCCCGACGTCTTTTCCGGCGGCGGCCCGCTGACCCGGACCCTGCGCGGGTGCTTCATCTGGGAAAACGCCGACGGGCGCGGCGGACGGTGGATTCGCCACACCCTGCTCACCGGCGCGCGGTGTCACGAAGCCCGCGCGGCGGACGTGGACGGAGACGGGGACGTGGATCTCTGCACCAAACCGTGGGAGGGCAGCCGGCATCTTTTTCTGGAAAACCTGCTCATCCCGCGCCGCCGTTCCTGGGACTCCTTCGAGGAAGGGGGCGATTCCTCCCTCCCCGTTCGGTGGTGAGGTTGGGAGACCGGAGCACGCCAGTTGCCCCGGTTACCGCTGTTTTCCGCATTTCCTCCTTCAGCGCCGGGCGGAAAACGCCGGGCGGGGGAGTCCGGCCCGCCCCCGGGAAGCGTTTCACGTCCTTCCCGCGGACCGCGCGCCCCCGCGCGGCGGAACGGCCACTTTCCCGACCGGCTCTCCGCAAAGGCGGGCGGAAAGCGGCGCGAGGAAGGGGAAGCCGGGGTTACAGAAACGGCGTGGCGAGGCGGGCGAGGCCGTCGCGGAGCCGGACGGGCAGGCTGAGGGCGTTGACGTCCTTCAGGGTGACCTCCCGGGCGCCGGCGCGTTTGCGGTCCATGATCGCCTCCAGCCCGGCGGCCAGGGGGCGGCTGTAGGCCTCGACGTTGAACTCGAAGTTCAGCCGGAGGCTGCGCGGGTCGAGGTTCGAGGAGCCGACGAACGACCAGCAGCCGTCCACGACCGCCAGCTTGCTGTGATCGAACGGCGGCGGCGTGAGCCAGAGGCGGCAGCCCCACAGCAGGATTTGCCACCAGTGCGCCTCGGAGGCCCAGTGGACGAACGGCAGGTTGTTCTCCGCCGGCAGGAGGATTTCCACGGCCACGCCCCGGAGGGCCGCGGTGTTCAGCGCGGAGACCATCGTGGCGTCGGGCAGGAAATACGGCGTGGCCAGGCGGATCGAATGCCGGGCCGCGCTGAACGCGCCGTTCAGGGTCAGGATGATGCGTTCCAGGTCCTCGTCCGGACCGTCGGTGATGCCCCGGGCGAGCACGTCGCCTTTTTCCTCCAACGCCGGGAACCAGGCTTCCCCCGCCAGCCGCTCGCCGGTGCACCAGGCCCAGTCATCCACGAACGCCTGTTGAAGCTGCGCCACCACCGGCCCTTCGATCCGGAAATGCACGTCCTGCACGGGGTGGGGCGGGTGGGCGCGCAGGCGGTTGCCGTGCCGGATGTTCATGCCGCCGGTGAAGCCCACCCGGCCGTCCGTCACCAGGATTTTGCGGTGACTCCGCAGGTTCAACGCCGCCAGGCGCAACAGGATGAAGCGGGGCATGAAACGCGCCACCGGCACGTTGCTCCGGCGCAGGCGGCTCAGGATCGAGGGGAAGGAGTAGCGGGCGCCCGCGTCGTCCACCAGCACCCGCACCGTCACGCCGCGGCGCACGGCCCGCTCCAGGGCCCCGGCGAATTCGCGGCCCGTGGCGTCGTAGTCGAAGATGTAGCTGGAAAGGCTCACGGTGCGCCGGGCCTCCTCGATGGCCGCCAGCATGGCCGGGTAGGCTTCGTCGCCGTTGACCAGCGGGGTGATGTGGTTGCCGGGCAGGAGCGGGCGTTCCACCAGCCGCCCGCCCAGGCAGGCCAGCGGTTCCAGATGGGCCGCGCCCTCGGGAAGCAGCCTCCGCACGGCCCGCGCCTGGCAATAATCCCACTTCAGCTCGGGAATCTCGTGCTTGCGGTGGAGCGCGGGATCGCGGCGGATGCGGTTGACCCCCAGCACGATGTAGGCAAAGCCCCCGATCACGGGCGAGAGCCAGATGAAGGCCACCCACAGCGTCGCGGCGCGCGGATCGCGCTTCCGCAGGATGGCGTGGACGGAGGTCGCCACATCCAGCGCCACGAGCGCGGCGGTGGCGACAAGATGCCAGACATGCGCGGCCAGCCAGTCCATCTGCTTGTCAAGGGAAAGGGATGAGCCGGCGGGCGTTCAAGGGGAAACTGCGAACCGCGCCGGCAAACACCGGCGCGCGCCGCCGGAAGGCGGGCATCCTTGTCCGCCCTTTCAGCCCCGGGGAAAAACCGGAGGCCTCCCGGAGCGCAGCCGGTGTGGCGCGGAACGTCCCCGCCGGGGCGCCGCGGTTCATTTCGCCGCCGGTTCCAGCCGCAGCACGAAGCCGCCACAGGCCCCCACCTCCCAGCGGAAGGCGGCGTCCGGCGCCGCCCGCCAGGAGCGGGCCCGCACCGCTTGCGGCGTTTCGCCGTCGGCGAGCAGGTGTGCCTGCCGGGGGGCGTCCAGTCCCAGCGGTTTCAAGTCGAACGCCAGCGGCCGGGGCCGGTCGCCGCCGTTGATGCCCGCCACGTACCACGTGTCCCCGTGGCGGCGGGCCACCACGACGTATTGCCCCGGATAGCCCGCCAGAAAACGGGTGTCGTCCCACGCCGCGGGAACCCGCCTCAGGTAATCCTTCACCGGCTCGCTCAGCTCGAGGTACGCCGCGGGACCGTCGGCGAAGTGCAGCCAGCCCGACTCGAACACCACCGGCAGAGCCAGCTCATAAGCGGTGGTGGTGAGACGGGGGTAGGTGTTTTTCGTCAATCCCACCGGGGTGTAATCCATCGGGCCGACCACGTTGCGGGTGAAGGGCAGGATGGTGGCCTGCACCGGGGCGCGCCGGGGATATTGCGGATCGAAGATGTAACACTCCTCGCCGCGCACCGCTTCCATGCTCATCAAGTGCGGCCAGGTGCGCGACCAGCCGCGCGGCAGGGTGCAACCGTGGAAATTGATCATGAGCCGGGCCGCCGCCGCATCCCGCAACAGGTCGTGGTAGAGACGGATGACGTTCTGTTTGTCGCTCTGGAAGAAATCCACCTTGATGCCTTTCACGCCCCACTTTTTGAGCAGGTCGAACTCGAACCGCCGCACCTCGGCCTGGTTCATCGTGCCGCGCGGTTTTTCGGTGACCCGGTTGTGCGGGCCGCCGGAATTGTACCACAGGAGCACGCCCACCCCTTTCTTTCGCGCGTAGCGGAGGACGTCGTGGATGGTGCCGTGATCCATGAGGGTCCAGTTCGCGTCCACCAGCACGTATTCCCAGCCGAACTCGGCCGCGAGATCAATGAACCGCTTCTGCTTCTCGCCGTTTTGCGGGCTGGGCGGATCGGACCACCAGCTCCACGCCACCCGCCCGGGCCGAATCCAGGACGGGTCCCGGAGGCGGCCCGGCTCGCTGAGATCGTCCACCAGCGTGGATTCCGCGATCGCGCCCGGGGTGTCGCCCAGCAGCACCACCCGCCACGGCGAGGTGAACGGCGTCTCGAACGTGGGCGCCACCCCGCCCGTGCCGTTGCCCTCGGCGGGCTCGGGGAGGCGGACGCGGTACACCCCGCCGTCCGCCTCGCTGGTGAGCCGCGCCCCGCAATAATTCGGCCCCAGGTTCGCCTCGGTGATCAGCCCCCAGTGGCGCTTGTCCGCGGTCCGGAACAACACCGGAAACGACCATCCGCAATCGGTGGGCGATTTCGCGCCCACGGGAACCTCCGCCTCGTAATACGTCTCGTAGGCGGGGGCGTATTTCGACGGACGATCCGCGGGCGCCAGCCACATCCGGGCGTCGGGCGGCAACGCGAACCCGGTCGCCTCCGCCACCAAACGATGGCTGTTCGCCGGGTCGCCGGTCACCCGGTAGCGCAACGCCGCCCCGTCGGAGTAAGCCCGGAGGTCCACGGCCAGCTCCAGTCCGCCCCGGTTGCGAAAGAACACGGTGACCGCGTTGGCCTCGTTCCGGCAATGGCGGCGCTTGCCGTGCGGCTGCCGGTAATCCACCGTCCGCCGCGCGGGCCCCGTCCGGCGCTCGAATCGCAGACCGTCCAGGAAGTTTTGGTCGCTCCAAAGCATCCCCAGCGGGGAATCCCGGAGGACCACCGCGCGGGCGTTTGCCGGGCCGTGCTCGACCCGGTAATACAGCCGCGCGACCCCGTCGGGGTAATCCGCCCGGCCGCCCAAATCGGCAAGTTGCAGCGTGATCCGGACCTGTCCGTTCGGCGAGGTGACGGACCATTGATCGGCGGCGAACCCGGTGGCCGTCAAACCGGCCAGCAACCACACCGCGCCTCCCGGGCATTTGAGAAAGTGGCAGCAGTTCATGGCCGCCTTGAATAACGCCGTTCCCGTCCCGGCTCAAGCCCGACGGCGTCGCCCCGCCCCCGGAACGCCGGCGACGCCCGGACGCCGTTTCCCGCCCTCGTCCCGGATTTGCTTTGCGGCGGGGAAGGGGATTGGTAGGTTCGGAGCATGTCAGCGGCCCTCAAGATCGGTTTTCTGGGCGCGGGAAAAATGGCCACCGCGCTGGCGCGGGGCTTCATTCAAGCGGGGCGGACGCGGGCGGAGGACACCTTCGCCCAGGACGTGGACCCCGCCGCGGCGGAGCGGTTTCAGCGGGAAACCGGCGCCCGGGTGGTGGCGGACCCGCTCGAACTGGCCCGCGCGGCCGCGACGCTGGTGCTGGCGGTCAAGCCGCATCAGGTGGTGGGCGCGCTGGAGCGGCTGCGCCCGGCGTTGACGGAGGAACACCTGCTGATTTCGATCGCCGCCGGAGTCAAGCTCCAAACCCTCGAAGCGGCCGTGCCGGCGGGCGTCCGGGTGGTCCGGGTGATGCCCAACACGCCCGCCCTGGTGGGCGCCTGCGCGGCGGCCCATGCGGTGGGAGGCTGCGCCCGCCCGGAGGATGGCGAACTGGTCGGCGAACTGTTCGCGGCGGTGGGCCTGGCCGTGCCGGTGCCGGAATCGCTCATGGACGCGGTGACCGGCCTGAGCGGAAGCGGCCCGGCGTTCGTGTATTTGATGATCGAGGCGTTGAGCGACGGCGGCGTGGCGGCGGGCCTGCCGCGCGACGTGGCCACCCGCCTGGCGGCGCAAACCGTCCAAGGCGCGGCCCGGATGGTCCTGGAAACCGGCCGGCATCCCGGCGCGTTGAAGGACATGGTCACCAGCCCCGGCGGCACAACCATCGAGGGCGTGCACGAGCTGGAGCGCGGCGGCGTCCGGGCGGCGTTCATGAACGCCGTGCGCGCGGCGGCCCGCAAGGCGCGGCGGCTGGGCCGGCGGTGAGTCCGCCGATGCGCCCTTTTTCCCTGAACTTCCCATGAGCTTGCCCCCTCCCAGCGAACGACAAGCCCGCCTGATTTGGGCGGCGGCCACCGGCCTTGCCGGGATGGTCATCGTGGCCCTGGTGGTCCTGTTGATTTGGGGCCTGGGCCGGGTGCTGAACGTGCTGGCGCCGGTCCTGTGGCCGCTGGCGGTGGCGGGCATCATCGCCTACCTGCTGGATCCGGTGGTGGATTTCCTGGAGGGACGCGGCACGCCGCGGGCGCGGGCGATCTTGATCGTGTTCGCGCTCGGGATGGTGCTGGTGCTGTGGCTCGCGGCCAGCATTGTTCCGCAGGCCGTGCGGGAAACCCGCGACCTCATCGAGCGGGTGCCCGCTTACGCCCAGCGGATCGAGGACCGCGTGCAGGCGTGGATGGAGGCGCCGCCGCCGTCCCTGCGCCGGTTGATGGGCCTCGAAGAACCCGCGAGCACGAACGCGCCCGCGAAAGGGACCAACGCTCCGGTCGCCGGCACGAACACCCTCATCGCCACCCACGCGGCGGTGGAGGGCGCGGCCCCGGCGGACACCAATCGGGCGGCGGTTGTGCCCCCGACCACGAATGCCGCGCCCGCCGTTGCTTCCACCAACGCCCCGACGGAGGCGGCGTCCGCCGAAGGCGAAGGGCTGGAACACTGGTGGCGCAAGGCGCTCAACTTGGACAACCTCCAGACGGCCACCGGCTTTTTGGCGAAGGCGGCGGCGGTGGTGGGAAGCTGGTTTCTCGGCCAATTGGGCCGGATCGCCTCCTGGTTCGGCGTGCTGGCGGGACTGGCCCTCATCCCCATTTACGCTTTTTATTTCCTGCTCGAAAAACAGGGCATCGAGTCGAAGTGGACCGATTACCTGCCGGTGAGCCGGTCGGAATTCAAGACCGAGCTGGTCTTCGTCATCAAATCCATCAACGACTACCTGATCGCCTTCTTCCGCGGCCAACTGCTGGTGGCGATCTGCGACGGCATCATGTACACGATCGGCTTCAGCCTGATCGGGCTGCCCTACGCGCTGCTGATCGGCGTGATGGCCACCTTCCTGACCATCATCCCCTTCGTCGGCGCCATCATCACCTGTGGCGGCGCGTTGCTGGTGGCGGTGGTCCAATACGGCGACTGGCTGCACCCCCTGATGACGCTCGGGGTGTACGCCATCGTGCAAATGCTCGAAGGCTACGTCATCCAGCCGAAAATCCTCGGCGACCGCGTGGGGCTGCACCCGTTGACCATCATCATCGCCGTGATGGCCGGCACGACGCTGCTGGGCGGCATCCTGGGCGGCATCCTGGCGATCCCCTTCACCGCCGCGCTGCGGGTGATCATGTTCCGCTACGTCTGGCACCGCCCGCCGCCGGGCAAGAACGACAAGGGACCGTCCGCCGGTCCGCCCCCGGAAAAAAGCGACGTTCCGGCCCCGGCGTCTTGAAGCCGGGGCGTGAACCTTCGCCCCTCCACGCGGTGCAAAAACCGGGAAAAAGCGTCCGCGCTTCCTGTTACTCCCCGCCGGCCGGAAAATTCGCGGCGCGTCCGCGCCCGTTCCGGCGGGCTGACGGCTTGACTTCGATCGGGCCGGGTTTGATTTTGACGGGCGGACAGCGTGTTTGTTTGTCATGTCGTGCGACACCAGAATTTTGCTTGCCCATAACGCGACCCAGGCCTGTTTTCAGGTGCGGGGCCGGGGGAATTTTCATTGCAGCGGCCGTCTGCAACGGGCCATCCGGCATCTGCGCGCGGCGGGGTGTCGCACATTCGCCTTCGATCTGCGGGATTGCCCGGCCATGGACAGCACCTTCATCGGCGTGATGGTGGGTCCGTTGCGGAAGGTTCCCGGTCTGCCGGGCGGCGACGAGCCGTGCCAGGTCATCGTCTGCCGGGCCAACCAACGGGTGCGCGACACTTTGGAGGAGATGGGCATCGCGCCCCGGATCACCTTTGCGGAAGAGTGCCCGGCGCCCGCGGAGTTCGCCCCGGCGGAAGCTCCGGAAGGGAACCCGGCCGACCTGGCGCGCGCCAGCATGGAGGCGCACCAGAACTTGATTTCCCTGAACCCGGAGAAGAACGCCGATCGTTTTCGGGACGTGGTGGCGTTCCTCGCCGAGGAGGTGGACCGCCATTCTTCTTCCGAGTCGTCCCGCGACTGAGCGCGCGAAATGTCCGCGGGCGGCACGGGTTCCTCAACACGACCCGGGGGCGCCTGCCTGGGGAGGGGCTGCCCGGCCGGGGGTCGGGGGGCGAAGGAAATCCGAATCCCGAAATCCGGGATCCGAAAGACGCGCGCTTTTCCCGGATTTCTCCCGGCCCCCGGGCCTTCGGCCCCCCGGATTTTTCCCCGCCCTCCCTTTTGCGGCGCGCGGGGCGCGGCGCGGAAATCCGCCGCGGATCAGATCAGCGAGACGCCTTTGGGAAGCTTGACGATGGTGGTGCCGGCGACCCGGTCGTGCCAGGCCATGCGATCACGCGTCCAGCCGACCCAGAAGAAACCGAGCCCGAGCGCGGCAAACGAGAAGACCGACGCCAGCGAGCGGACCAGCGCCACGGTGAACTCCACCGGGCGGCCGTCCAGGCGGATGATTTTGAGGCCGCAAACGATGCCGCCGATGGTGGTGCCCTTCCAGGTCCACAACGCCACGTGGTAGCTCACCCAAATGGGGACGAACCATCGTTCGGCCACCGGCAACACCCAGATCAGCAGGATGAAATCCAGAACGGTGGCGGCCAGCCGAATCCAGAATCCCGCCCGGGGCATGGTGGCCAGCTCCGCCGGGGAAAATGACTCCACGGTGGCCCGGATGGGACAGTAGGTGCCGGGGGTCCATTCGATGCCCGCGGAATGCCGGGATCCCGCGGGGGACGCCGTCGCGGGAGCGTCGTCCGGGGGGGCGTCCGGCGCTGAGGAGGATGCCGCGGCGGACGCCGCCTTTTCCGCCGGGCGGGCGGATGTTTCTCCCTGGGGAATGTCCGGCGTCGGCCTCGGCGGCGCGGACGGAGACGTCTCGAAGAGCGGGGCGGACGGGCTTCCGGCGCTTTGCTGATGGAAATTTTGCGCCAGCCCCAGCAGCACGGCGCCGAGGGCCAGCGGCAACAGCACGCCCCAGGCCACCAGTCCCAGCACCGGCACCATGTACACCAGCGCCACCACCACCGATCCCAGGAGGAGCCCGAGCAAGGGAGCGGGCCGGGCGTCGGAGCGGAATCGTTCCGCCGTGCGGAAGCCAATGAGCTGCAACGTGGCGGTTTTGCCCAGAAAAGCCGCGCCGGTCAGCAGCAGCAGCAACAGCGGCACCAGCAGCAGGCCCACGCCCGTGGCGGACAAAATCAGCACCAGCGGCACGCAAAGAATCAGGCTCAGCAGGCCCACCAAAAAGCAGGGGCCGGGGCGGAGGCGCAATTCCCGCACGCTGGCCGCCACGGGCCGGGGCAGCAGGAAGGACAGCAGCAGGTAGAACAGGAAATGCAGACCCACCAGGCTCCAGGCCAGCTTCACGCGGGGCGGCAGGGGGCGCGCCATGAACAGGCCGGAACGGAACCACTGGCGCAAACGGGTGCCCATGTGTCCCAGGGGAACTTCGAAGGGGACTCCTTCGATCACCGCGCCCGGGGCTTTGTTCAACGCGCCGCCCACCAGGGCCACGTCGCCGTTGACCCGGGCGGTGTCGGTCAGTTCCAGGTCGCCCATGAAAACCACCAGATCCCCGTGAATCAGACCGCTGACCCGGGCCGATCCCAGAACGACCGTCACGTTGCGCAGGACTTCGCCGTCCACCCGGGCATCACCGAGGACGGTGATGATTTCCGGCACGCAGACATTGCGTTCGAGTTTGATGTCGTTGAAGAGGCCCAGCAGGCCGCGATGCTGCCGGCGAATGCGAGCGCCGGGGCCGCGCGGTCCCCGAAACCCCGGGGCGGAATACTCCCCGGGCACGCGTGGTCCCCGGCCGGGGCTGCCCGGCGGCGGTCCCGGCGGCGACGGTTCCGGTTCGGCGGGGGACGCCGCTTGGGCCGGAGCGGCAAGCGGGACCAGCGACAGCAGCAGGAGGAGGGGGAAGAATCGTTTCATGGGACCATCAATCAACAGCCGGACCGCGCGGCGCGGATCAGGCGGTAAAGCAGGGTGCCCAGACCCACGCACAGGAGGTAGAGCGAGAGATAGACGCCGCCGAGAATCAGCAGGGTCGGGCGGGTGACCAGTGACAGCAACGCCTCCACGGCGCCGCCCAGGGCGTGCCAGGCCCGCAACAGGGGGGCGGCTTCGGCCCGCCATTCGGGCAGGACGTTCTGCCAGTAGGAGGACGCCACGGCTTCCCGGATTTCCACGGACAACAATCCCAGCAGTCCGACGGCCACCGACAGCAGCACCAGCGAGGCGGCCTGGGCCGGGCGGGGCCACTCCCACCACGTTCGTTGCCACCATGCTTTCGCCCCGGCCTCGCGGGCGCGCACGGCGGCCATCACCCGCGGGATCAAAGTGGGGGGGGCGGGCGCGTCCGGCAGGTCGCGGAGTTGGCGGGTCAGCCATTCCGCGTCGTCTTCCGGATGCCGGGGAGCTGGAGTTTGCGGGGTCACGTCACGTCAATTCCGTTTTCCAGTCCATCTGCAGGCGGCGCCGCAGGGTCGCGCGTCCGCGATGGATGTCCGTTTTGACCTTTCCGACCGAGATGCGCAAGCGCCGGGCGATCTCTTCATAGGAAAGCTGCTCGAAATGATAGAGCACCAACGGCACGCGCTGGGCCGCCGGCAGCCGTTGCAGGGCGGTTTCCAGGAGCCGTCGCTGATCCGCCGTCGCCGCGGCCGACTCGGTGATGTCCGGGCCGGACACCCGTTCCGCGAATCCGCCCGCCGTTTCGTCCTCCCGTCCCAGGTCGGAAAACACCCGCCAGCGGTTGCGGTAGCGGGTGAGGTGATTGAGCGCGAGGTTGCGGGCCACCGTCTTCAACCAGCCCGGCGCGGCGGGATTGTCGCGCAGCTCGTCGAAATGGGTGTAGGCCTTGAGGAACGCCTCCTGGGCGATGTCCTCCGCGTCCGCCGCGTTGCCGAGCAGCCGGTACGCCGTGCTGTACACCATGTCCTGGTAATTGCGCATAAACCCCTCGAACTGGCGCGGCGGGATCATCAAGTCTCATTGCCGGCGGTTACCTCATCAATCCGAGTTCATTTTCAAAGGTCAAACACGCTTCGGAAAGCGGAAGTTGCAAAAAAACGCCGCGCCGCGCCGGCCGGGCTCCCCCCGGCTGGCGGGCCGGAAAAGCGGAAAATCCGGAGCTTCGCGCCGCCGCCCCGGCGCGCTTTCTTTCGGCGGAGTTTTGTTGCCCCGCGGGCGCTTTCCTCTTACAACTTCCCACTTTCGCGCGAGCGAGAGCCATTTGAACGAATAGCAGCACTTGACATGAAACAATACTCTTCGGGCGATCTTCGGACGTTTGGGCTGGTGGGGCATGCGACCAGTGGCAAAACCACGCTGGCGGAAGCCATGCTGGCCTGTGGCGGCGTGATCGGGCGGATGGGCAACGTGACCGCCGGCACCACCACCTCCGATTACCACCCCGGCGAACAGGCCCGCCAAATCTCGATCCACGCCACCCCGGTCCACGTCGAGTGGCAGGGCAAGAAGCTCAACGTCATTGACACCCCGGGGTACCTGGACTTCGTCAGCGAGGCCCAGGCCGCGTTGCGGGTGTGCGATTTCGCGGTCGTGGTGGTCCACGCGGTGGACGGCCCCGGCGTGGGCACCGACCAGGTGTGGCGGTACGCCACCGACTTCGAGATCCCCAAGATGATCGTCATCAACATGCTCGACAAGGAGCACACGGATTTCGACGGGGTGCTGGAAAAACTGCGCGAACAGTACGGCACGAAGGTGCTCCCGCTGACCCTCCCGGTGAACGCCGGTCCCGGCTTCAACCGGGTGCTCGACGTGATGCGCAACGAGCTGCTGACCTTCGAGACCAACGGCAGCGGCAAGTTCAGCGAAGCGCCCGCCGAAGGCGCCGAGGCGGAGCGGGTGGCCGCCGCCCACCAGCAGCTCATCGAGCTGATCGCCGAATCGGACGACTCGCTCATGGAGAAGTTCTTCGAGCAGGAAGGACTCTCCGAGGAGGAGATGCGCAGCGGCGTGCACGCGGCCATCCAGTCCGGCGCGCTCATCCCGGTGTTCGCCACCGCCGCCGAGACCAACATCGGCGTCTCCCGCCTGATGGATTTCATCGCCAAATACGGCTCCTCGCCGCTGGACCGGAAGGTGGTCAAGGCCCTGGACCAGGACGACAACGAGGTCGAGGTCAAGGTGGACGATCCCAAGACCGTCCTCTACGTCTTCAAAACCCTCAGCGAAGAGCACGTGGGCGAGATGTCCTTCTTCCGCGTCTATTCCGGCACCGCCCGGACCGGCATGGAGCTGTTCAACAGCGACCGCCGCACCACCGAGCGGCTGGGGCAGATCTTCGTCCTGAACGGCAAGCACCGCGAGCAGGTGGACACCCTGCCCGCCGGCGACATCGGGGCGGTGGTCAAGCTGAAGGACACCCACACCGGCAACACCCTGTGCGATCCCTCGCTGAAGGTGCGCCTGCCGAAGGTCGAGTTTCCGAAGCCGAACATCCACGCCGCCCTCCGCCTCAAGAGCAAGGGCGAGGAAGACAAGGTGGCGCAGGCCCTGGCCGCGCTGCACGAGGAAAACCCCACCTTCCATTACCTGGTGGACGGCGAGCTGCATCAGACGGTCATCTCCGGCCAGGGCGAGCTGCACCTCCAGGTGGCCAGCGAACAGATCAAGGCCCGTTACAAGGTGGACTTCGACCTCGTGGCGCCGAAGATTCGCTTCCGCGAAACCATCAAGGCCAAGTCCGACTCGAAGTACCGCCACAAGAAACAGAGCGGCGGCGCGGGCCAGTTCGCCGAGGTGTGGATGCGCATCGAGCCGCTCCCGCGCGGGTCGGGCATCGAGTTCACCCAGTCGCTCGTGGGCCAGAACGTGGACCGCGCGTTCGTGCCCTCCGTGGAAAAGGGGGTCAAGGCCGCCTGCACCGAGGGCATCCTCGCGGGCTACACCGTCGTGGACGTGAAGATTGACTTCTACGACGGCAAGATGCACCCGGTGGACTCGAAGGACGTGGCCTTCCAGATCGCCGGCAAGGGCGCCTTCCGCGAGGCCTTCCTCAAGGCCCAGCCCTGCCTCCTCGAGCCCATCCACCTGGTCACCATCAAGGTGCCCGACGAGGCGATGGGCGCGGTCATCGGCGACCTCTCCAGCCGTCGGGGCAAGATTCTGGGCATGGACGCCGAAGGCGGGTTCCAGATCATCCGCGCCCACATCCCGGCCATGGAACTCTACCAGTACTCGACCGCCCTCCGCTCGCTGACCGGCGGCCGGGCCGTGCACACCGAGGAGTTCGACCACTACGAGGAGATGCCGAAGGAGCTGGAGCAGAAGGTCATCGCCGAGAGCCAGAAGGAAGAAGAGGAAGAATAACCCGCGCCGCCGCGGGCGCCAACCGAGCGCCCGCGGGGATGGCGGAAGCGGCGGGGGAAC
>CAZRPT010000062.1:0-27084 GCA_964601985.1 uncultured Verrucomicrobiota bacterium | reverse complement strand
CGGGGCTTCAATTTTCGACCAGACGGCGGAGGGCCTCCGCGACGCCCATGCCGCAGGGATGCCGGCTCACGAAGCCGCCGAAGGAACGCACGGTTTCCTTGACCTCGGGCACGGCGTTGGCGGGCGCGGCCAGATGCGCCGCCACGTCCGGCGTCAGCATCGGCAGGTCGTTTACGTGGTCGCCCGCCGCGAAGGTGGTTTCCGGGCGCGCGCCCAACCGGCCGGCGATTTCGGCCAGCGCCGTGCCCTTGCTGTAGTCGGCGTGGGCAAGACGGGCGTACACGTCGTTGCGGACCACCGTCAAGTCCCCCGCCTCCCGGCAGTAGTCGTCGAGGTAATCGCAGATCGCCATCGCGTCCTCGGGGGTGCGGGCCAGCAGGCAGAAGGGCGACCACGAGTCGCCGTACACCTCGGCGTCGAAACGGTCGCGCACCCAGCGCATCAGGCGCGGCAGATCCGGGCGGATGCGCGCAAACAGCCGGGCATGAGCGGCGGCGCAGCGTTCGTTCCACTCCGTCAACGGCACGTAGCGGTGATCTTCGTGGAGGTAGATTTCGCGTTCCACGAGCACGAGGTAGTCCGGATGCACCTCCAACCGCGCCCGTCCCATGCTTTCCATGAGACTGCCCAGGTCCCGGCCGGTGTTGATCACCCATCGCGCGCCGCGCGTCTGCAGTTCGGCCAGCAGCTCCTGCAGTTTTCCGGGCACGGGCGGCCGCATCGTGTCCGAGTGCAGCGTTCCGTCAAAATCGGTGGAAATCAGTCGTAACGGCGGATTCATGGCGTGTTTCCGACCCGCCCAGCTTGGCCTTCTCCGTCGCCGGGGCAAAGGAATTTCTCCGTTTGCCGCCGGGGCTTTTCCTTCCGGGGGGGAGGGGGGGGATTCCACGCCGAAGCGAAGGCGGCTCACCGGTTCGCCGGCGGGCGGGCGGCGCCGGGGGGCGGCGGCGCGGGTTTCAGGCCCCACTTGCGCGCCAGCCGTTCGGCGACCCGCGCAAAATCGGCCGGCCGGCGGAGGTCGAGGAAGATTTCGTGGCGCGCGTCGAGCGGAAACACCCGCGCCCGGTCCGGCGCCGTCATCGAGTAGCATTTTGCCTCGTCCAGGCTCAGGTTGAGCACCTCCACGCCGCCGAATTTCAGGGAAAGCATCGAGCCCCGTTCCGGGCCGGCGGTTTTGAGCCGCTCGTTCAGGGCGGCATAGTTCCAGCGCCCGGCGGCGTCCCGGACGAGTGTCAGCTCCCGCGCGTCCACCCGCAGGAGGCGCAGCAAAAGCACGCGCCGGAACAGGGCCGGGCGGTCGTATTCCACGTGCAGCTCCCGCACGTCGAGAAACGGCGAACCGCCGAAGGCGGCGGGGTTGTAAAGGCGCAGGCCCTCGATGGTGAGGGTGGGTTTGAGCAGCCGGGCCTCCAGGTGGTCAATGCGGACCTCCAGTCCGGTCGCCGCCGCCAGCCGGTCCTCGACCACCTCCTTGAGGAGGGCGTCCTTGAGCACCAGGAACGCCACTCCCAGAAGGAGGGCCAGCACCAGCAAGCGGAAGCACCACCGGAAGAGGAACTTCATCGGCGGGTGGATACCATGCGCCGTCGTCGGGGGCAACGCCGGAGAAGCGCGCCGCGGGAGCCGGGGACGGTTTCCCGTCCCCGGTCCGCGGCGTTCGCGGCTTACGGCAGCTCCACCAGGCGGTAGAAGCGCGCGCCTTGCGCCGCCGGGGCGAATTCGATCTCGCCGTAGTCGCCGGTCATCCGGATTTCGCCCAAGGGCCGCCACGGCGCGCCGGCGACGCCGGTGCTCACTTCGAGGCGGTAGCGCCTGCCCTGGAGGCCTTGAATGCCCACGCGCGGTCGCGCGCCGCCGGTCACCAGACGCGGCATGAGCACCGGGCGCTGGTGGACGATGTAGAGCCCGCCGGCGATGCCCCGGCCGTTGGTCAGCTCGACGCCGTCGGCGGTCCGGCCGCGGACCCGGTTGACCACCAGCGGCACCCAGGCGGAACGCGGCTGGTCATCGGCGCGCACGAGGAGGTTGGCCACGTCCAGGTCGCCCTGCATGGCGGCCCCGGCCGGCGTGCTCACGGTGACGTTCCATCACGCCAGGTCGGGGGCCGGGGCCACCGTCACGCTGGCGCCCGCCACCAACGGCGCGCCCCGGATCTCCGCGATCCGCCGCCGGTACGGCGGATGGCTGAGCCGGAAACGGACGTCGCGCAGTTCCTCGCCGGAGCGCAGGCGCACCGGGAGCGTCCCGGTTTCGCCCGGCGCCACGCGATCCTCGCCCACTTGGACCGAGAAATCGCGCCGGGTGTCGCGCACCTGGATGGTGAAGGTCATCCGCCCGGTCAACGGCGGTTGGCCGTCGTCGGTGGCCAGGACGGTCACCTCGTAAGCGCGGCCGCCCTGGGTGTTGCCCGGACGCCACGTCAACCTGCCCGTGGCCGGGTCAATCGTCATGCCGGCGGGCGCGCCGTCGGCGAGCGCGAAGCGGATGGTTTGCGCCGGCACGTCGAAGTCCTCCGCGCGGTTTTGCACGGTCAACAACTGGCCTTCGCGCACCACCTGGTCCGGCTGCTGGTGCAGCACGGGCGCGTTGTTCAAGTCGCGCACGGTGACCGTGAAGCGGCGGGTGGTTCCCAGGCGCGGCGTGCCGCCGTCCAGGACGCTGACGGTGACGGGGTAGGTCTTTCCGCCGAGGCCCTCGCCGGTGGTCCAGCGCAGTTCGCCGTTGTGGGCATTGATGACCATGCCCGGCGGCGGGTCGTCTTCCAGCCCGTAGGTCAGGGTGTCGCCGTCCGGGTCGGAGCCGGACACCTGGAGCCGCAGGGTTTCCCCTTCCGTGATCACCTGGTCGGCGATCGGATCGAGGAGGGGCGGCTGGTTGAGGATGGTGACCGTCGTCTCCGCGTCCGGGGTGGCGGGGGCGTCCTCCAGATTGCCCGCCGCGTCGCGCGCCCGGCTGTAGAAGGCGTAGTGGTTCCCCGCCTGTCCCAGGTAACTGCCGGAGGTGTCCGGGGTGTTCCACAACCAGCGCCGGAACGGCCCGCCGTTTTCGGACACGTAGATGTCGTAGGCCGCGATGCCGCTGCCGCCGTCGTTGTCCGTGCCGCTCCACGTCAGGGGGATCAGCACCCGGCTGTCCGCCGGCAGGGCGTCCACGGCGCTGACCGGCGGCTCCAGATCGAGGCCGGGCGGGCGGGCGTAGGTCAGGGTGTAAACGCCCGTGCTGTTGTAATCCACCAGATGCAGGATGTTTTCCCGGCGCGGACGCCGGCCCATGCCGATGAAGGTGCGATCCGTCACCCAGGCGTTGTCGTCCACGGGGATTTCCACCCCGTCGGAACGCACCACCCGCACGAGCAGGAAGCGACCGTCGGCGGGATCCGGCACCCGCAGATAGCTCCAGCCGTCCGGCATGGCGGCGGTGAGGACCACTTCGAGATCAGAGGCCGTGGGCGGCCCGTCCACGGTCGCCTGGTCCACCAGCTCGACGTGGTTGGTGCTGCCGTCGCTCAGGTAGAGGGTGTCGCCGAAATCGAGGGCGTCGGGCACTTCGTTGACGAAGAAGTCCGGCTTGCCGTCCGCGAAGGGCCCGCCCGCCCGGATCAGGTGCACCAGCTCATGGATGCTGAGGTCCTGGATGAGCGAGAGGCGCGGGTTGCCGAGACCGTCCACGTGCTCGAAGGTCGCCTGATAATCGGTGAACAGGCCCTGCAGCGTGGAGGTCATCAACCAGCGGCCCACCACCGTTTCGCCGGGGTTGATGTCGCCGAAGTTGGCCGTCAGCGACGGGGTCATGCTCTGCCCCGCCACTTCGGTGGCGATGATCTTGAAGTCAATCAACAGCCCCTTTTCGTTGTCCACGATCTCCGGCTGGGCGGAGGTGATCTTGAAGTCCCGGGCCACGCCGAAGCCCCGGTTCTCGATCATGACCGCCAGGTTGAACGGGACGCTCGGTTCGATCTGCGGGGTGAAGGGATCGTCGCTGAACACGTCGCGCTGGTGGAAGTACTTCACGTAGAGCAGCGGCGCGGGCAGCACGGTGATGCGCACCGGCTCCAGCGGCACGGTGACCTGTTTGCCTTCGATGACGTAGCCGAACTCGCCCCCCACGAAGAAGTCGGTGGCCTTTTCGGGCGCGGCGTCCACGGAGGGCACGATCAACCATTGCGCGCTGCCGGCGGCGCCCGGCCCCACCATGCCGCCGCCCGCCACGTCGGACAGCCCGACCAGCTCCGGATCGTGGATGCCGAACAGGTCGGACACGTCGCGGCCGTCCTGGTCGAAGACCCGCACCGTCACCCGGATGTGGTCGAGCGTGGTGGTGTCGTCGTTCTGGATTTCCAGCGTGGCCTGGAAGGCGTCGCGGGTGACGACCGCCTCCTGTTCCAGCCGCAGCCGGACCTTGGCGCACGTGCCCCCCTCTCCGGCGGCCATGCGCTCCGCCATGATGTCCATCATCGCGGTGAACGGCGTGGCGTAGCCGGCCTCGCGGGCCTTGCGGTTTTCCGCCTGGACGGTTTCCAGTTGCTGATTGAGGGCCGCCCAACTGATGAAGTCGCCGCCCTCGCCGGCGGCCAGCGCCATCTGGGGCTCCAGCACGCCTTGCGTCCAGTTTTGGACGGTCCGGTTGAGGCGGCCGATCAGTCGGAGCAGTTCCGTTTGCGACACGCCCGGCGGCAGCGTGCCGGTGGTCAAATCCTCCTGTTCCGTCGGCGAGATCAGGCGGCCCGCCTCCGAATTCTCCGCCACGGCCTCGCGCAACCGCCGCCACCATTCGCCGGTGTCGGGGTCCGCCTTTTGCGCCCACTCCGCCAGGTGGCCGCCCAGCAGCAGGTCCACCAGTTCCAAATTGGCCCGCGCGCCGGGTTCAAACACCTTGATGGCGTCGCGGAAGACGCTGCCGCCCGCCTCGCTGGCGGCGCCCTGCAATCCCGCCGCGGGCAGCAAGTCCGGCCCGCTCAGCCCGGCCAGCGCCACCGCCGAGGCGGCCGGTCCCACGAAGCAACGAACCAGCGCGTAAATGCAGGACGGCCCGGAAAGCGGCGGAAAGACGCAGCCGGCGATGCCGAAGGCGCAGTCAAACACCGTCAGGGCGCTCACGCCTCCCGAGGCAAAGCCGTAGCCGCACCCCACTCCCGCCGGCACGCAGTTCACGCCCGGGATGCAGCCCGCCAGGGCGATGGCCACGCACCACGGATCACATTGAACCGCCACGTTGACGGAGGGGCCGCTGTAGCTGATGCCGCCGCCGCCACCGCCGCCGCCGCCGCCGCTGCCGCCGCACCAGCAGCCGCCGCCGACGGCAACCGGCCCGCCGCCGCCGCAACCGCTTGAGGCGTTCGGCATCGAGACGGTGCTCGAGTAGCTCATGTGGATGGGGCCGCAGTTCAATTCCCACGTCACCGTGGCCGCCGTGTGACAGGCGCCGCTCTGCAGGGCGACCCGCTCCATCAAGCGCCGCGCGCCTTCCGACATCCGGCGGCTGGGCGGCCGCGGCCGCTCCCGGGCCGCCGCCAGTCCCACGCCGTGCCGCACCTTGCGGATGGTCAGCGGGATGGTCAGCGAACTTTGCGCCGGCAGGACGCCGATGTCCTCGATCAGCGCCTCGAAGATCCAGTCCGGGTGCGTGGGCAGGTTCAGCCGGGCCGCGTCCGCGGCGATCAAGCCGTGGTTGCTGATGGTGATGTTCACCTGGGTGATGTCCGCGGTGATTTTCCCCAGATCAATCACCGGCGGCTCCACGGTGATGACCGGCGCGGGCACCACGGTTTCAAACTCCGTCTCGACGGTGATCTTGTAGTGGTCCTCCACCTCCACCGGCTCGACCTTCCACGTGTAGTGCACGGTCTCGCGGGAGAGGAAGGCGGTCAGCTCGTTCGTGGCGCCCGGCTCGATGAAGACGGACTGATGGAAGGTCGTGTGCTTGGGCGCCGTGATGTCCACGTCGTACCACCCCTCCCGGAGGTCCCCGGCCGCGAACCCGCCGTCCGCGCCCGTCACGCCGCTGGCCACCACCGTGTAGTCGAACGGATCCCGCACCTTGACGGTGGCGCCCTCGACCTTCGGCGCGCCCTCGGCGTAGTAGGTGAACTCGTCCACCACCTCGACCCGCAACGCGCCCTTGCCCTCGGACATGACGCGGAAGTCAAAGGGCACGTTCAGGAAGGTGTCGTCACCCGCCAGCGCCAGGCTGCCGTTGTACTTGCCCAGCGCCAGATCCTCGGGCGGCGTCAGCAGCACCGCCACCACGTTGGAGGCGCCCGGCGCCAGCGAGGGAATCGGATTTTCCGAGGCCAGCGACATCCACGGGACGTCCGGCAGGGCGACGTTCAACGCGCCGCTCTCCCGGCCGCCCTGGTTGCTCACGACGAATTCAAGGGTCCGGGCCCTGCCCCGCAACAGGCCGGCCCGCAACGTGTCCGGACGGGCCACCAGCCGGGGCCGCAGCGCGTCCACGCCCACCCCGAGGGTGATGTCCACCCCGGCCCCTTCGGTCGAGGTCACGGTCAGCGGAATCCAGCCGCCCGGGATGCTCGCGTCGCGCGCCGTCACCGTGTAATCGAGCGCCAGCTCGCTCAATCCCTCCAGCGTGTCCGCGCCCAGGGCGGTCTCGAGGTCCAGGTTCGCCGGCTTGTCGCCGACCACCACCCGCAGGCCGTGCAGCGGCACGGAACTCAGGTTCAGCAGCCGGATGCGCCCGCTGACGCTTTCGCCTTCCACCACGCGGAAGTTTCGCTGGGCGGGGTCCGCCCGCATGCCCACCAGAATGAAGCGGTCCTGAATCTCGGCCCGCTCCACGCCGGGGTGGGTGGCGCCGATTTCATAGAGCCCCGCCTCGCCGGGCAACGGCTGCCACGTGGTGCGGAAGGTGCCGTCGGCCTTCGTCAGCGCCGAGATCACCCGCTCGGTGCCGCGCAGGAAGATGTGGATGTTCACCAGCGCCGAGGGCGCCGGCCGGCCCTGCGCGTTGAGGGCCCGGCCGTAAAACTCGATCGGCGTGCCCGCGAGGGCCTGATCCACGTCCGTGGCCACCGTCGCCAGGTAGTTGGGCCGCACCGTCACCGGCGTCGCCGAGACGCGGGCGTTGTTGTCCTCGACCCCTTCCGCCACCTGGTTCGCGACGTCCGTCACCACCACGATCCAGTAATCGCCCGCCTGGAGCGGGGACTGCACGGCGAGGGTCTGCTGGAACTCCTGATTGACCGGCAGGGTGCCCGTGAATTGGTACTGGGTGAGCAACTGGTCGTCACCCACCACGGGATCCGGCGAGAGGTACACCCGGGTCAGCCAGTTGGTGCCCGCCGGCGCCAGCCCCTCGTTGGCCACGCTGTAGGTGATGTTGAAGAGGCGGTCGGTTTCGACGAATTCCGGTCCCGACACCGCGCGCACCACCAGGTCCGGCAGGTCCAGGTCGCTCACGATGAAGTTGTCCTCGCCGGTCGAGTACCCCGTCGCAATGGCCTGCACGGTGACCGGTTGATCGCCGTCCGGCTGGTCGTCCGGGACGGTGTTGATGGGGAACTTCACCGAGGTAGCGCCGGCGGGGAAGGTGACGGTGGCGGGCACGGTGGCCTCGCTTTCGTCGCTGCTGCTCAAGCGCACCGTCAACGGCGCGGCGGGATCGGTGTTGCGGGTCACGGTTCCCCGCATGGCGGGCGTCAAGCCTTCCGCCACCAGTTTCTTCTCCACGGCGACGAACAGCGCCGGGCCGTCGTCGTCCCGCACGATCACTTTCGCGCCGGCGCCTTCGCCCAGCCGCACCCGCGAGCTGGATCCCAGCAGGAAGGGGCGAATCCACGCCGTCTGGTCGCCGTCCACGCGGTCGTCGTCCACCGCCGCCACCGGCACGCTGACCGAGGCCTGGTTGGGGCCGATGCTCACCCGCGCGGGCACTTCGAGCGCCGCGGGATCGCTGCTCTCCAGCTCCACCTCGATGGCCTGCGGGCCGGTGGGCGAGCGGGTGATGGTGGCGTTCAAGGCCTGTGGGCCGTCGCCTTCGCTCACCGCGTTCCGGTCCACCGTCACCGTGATGGCCGGCTGGTCGTTGTCGAGCACCTTCAGGCGCGCCGTGCCCACCTCGTATCCGGTGGCGAAGGCCCGCAGCTCGTATTCCTGCGCCGGCTCCAGCAGCACGTCGTCCAGCGGCACCACCTCCACCGTGGCCGAGGCGGCCTGGGCGGGGATTTCCACCGGCTCGGGCGCCATGACCTGGCCCGGGGCGGCGCTTTCAAAGACCACCGTCAACGGCTGGTCGCTCACCAGTTCGCGCGTCACGGTCAGGCGGGCGCGCTGATCCTCGCGCACCTCGGCGGGGGCGAACGCCAGCGTCAGCCGCGGCACGTCCACGTCCCGCACGGTCAGGCTGGCCCGGGCGGATTCGTGCCCCGGCGCCGAGGCGGTCAGGGTCACCGTTTGCGGCCCGTCCACCACGCCGTCGTGCAGCACCCGCAGGGTGAAGGAGGCCTCGCTGCGGCCCGCCGGAATCTCGACCGTGGCCGGCGCCAGCAGTTCGGACGGATCGCTGTTGGTCAGTTGGACCGTCAGCGCCGCGTCCCGGGCGCCGCTGCGCACCACCGTGGCCAGGAAGGTGGGCGGCGCGGCGTCCTCGCGAATCCCGGTCAACGGCAGCCGCAGCGTCAGCACCCGGGTCACCGCGGTGCCCGCGGACGCCTCGCGGCGGTTGTTGACCTCGTTCTGCTCGACCACGTCATCGCGGGCGTCGGTCGCGACGGCCAGATGGATGGTTCCCACCGGCGCGGCGGCGGGCAGGGTCACCGTCTCGGTGCGCGTCACGCTCGCCCCGGGCGCGAGATCGTCGCTCACCTCGACCAGCCCCAACGACCGCTCGCCGAGGTCGGGGTGCACGAACGTCAGGCTCTCCGTCCACGGGGCGCGGGCCGCGGCGTTGCCGCGATTCTCCACCACCCAGGTCAAGTCGAAAGGCACGCCCGGGCGGGCGGCGGCGGGCGGGGTCACCGACCGCACCGTCAAATCCGGCAGGGGCGGGCGGGTCAATTCAAACGGCCGGGAGGTTGCGTTGTTGCTCTCGTCCAGCTCGGACTGGCCGTGGTCGAAATCGGTGACCACCGTCAGGCGGTAGGCCCCCACCGGCACGTCCCGGCTGAGCGGGAGGGTCACGGTCGTCTCCCGGCGGTAGCTGCCGTTCGGGGCCAGCGACGCCACGGGCGGCTCCAGCGTGGCGAGCGTCACGGCGTCCGCCAGGGTGCCCAGGGCCGGGACGAGATACAGCCGGTCCCGCCAGTCGGCGGCGGTGTCCGCCGTGCCGGCGTTGCGCACCGTCCACGCCACCGTGAGCTCCGCGCCCTGCAGGGCCGAGGCGGGGGCGGTCAGGTTTTCCGCCACCAAATCCGGCGCCCGCAAGGTGAGGGTGTCCGCGCCGGCCGTCTCGTTGTTCGTTTCCACCCGTTCGGCCACGGCGTTTTGCGAATCCACGGCCACGATCAGGTGGTTCACCCCCGCCGCGGCCGGCGGCAGGACGAGGGTCAGCGTGCGGGTGATCTCGCCGCCCGGCGGCAAATCCTCGGAGACGGTGAGCTGCGCCAGCAGCTTGCGTTCGGCGGCATCCGGCGCGGCGGCCACGTAGAGCGCCTCGCGCCACGGCGCGACGGCCGGCTGGAGGCCGTCGTTGCGCACCCGCCACTGAATGTCAACGGGCTGGCCCAGTTGCGCCGTCGCCGGACCGGTGAGCTGATCCGGAATCAGGTCGGGCAGCTTGGTGATGTCCACCGGCCGGATGGTGGTGGTCAGCCGGCCGTCCATCGTGCTGACCGGGAGCGGCCTGGCCCGGGCGTCGGCCACCTCGACCCGCACGGGGTCGTCGGCCCAGCGCAGCAAGGCTCCCGCCACCGGTTCGGCGGTGCGCACGGCGACACGCGCCACCTCGTGCCAGCCCTGGCTGAAGGTCTGGCCGGCCGGCAGCGCCACGCCGAATCCCACCCGGCCGGGGGTGGCGTCGTTGAACAACACGCTCGCGCCCGCCGCCTGCGCTCCGGCGGCCACGTCGAGCAGTTCCACCCGTTCCGGATCGAACACGACGCTGCCTCCCAGGGAGTTTTCCCCGCCGAGGGCGAACAACTGGATCGGAACCTCGACCCGTTCGGTGGCGAACCCGCTGAGGGACTCCACCCGCAACAGCCGGCCGATGACCAGGTGCGCCCCGTCGCTCACGGCCGAACCCACCCGGTTCGAAATCTCCACCGAGTATTCGCCCGCCTGGTCCGGCTGGAGGTTTTCCAGCAGGAGGGTCGGGCCGGTCGCGCCGGCGATGTCCGCGCCGTTGAAGCGCCACTGGTAACTGAGCGGCTCGGTGCCCACGGCCTCCACGCTGAACGCCACCGCGCCGCCCGGCGCGCCCGCCGTGCTTTCCGGCTGCGAGGTGATCCGGGGCGCGGAAAGAATGGCCACCGCGCCCGCCACCGGCGTCACCGCGCGGTCCTGTCCGCCGGCGCTGACCAGCTTCAGGGGGATGGGCGCATTGGTCCACGTCAGGGGCGTCACCACCGCCTCGCCGATGGCCACGAACGACAACGTCACCACGGTGGCGTCGCCCGCTGCGAAGGTCCGCCCCGGCGGCAGCGAGCACAGGAGGCCCACCCGCCCCGAGGCGAGTTCGTCCGGGTTGACCAGCGCCGCGCCGTTGCCGGCGGCCCGCGCCTCGACGAAACGGAGGCTTGCCGGATCGAACTGCACCGTGCCGGACCACGCCTGCTCGCCCCCCAGGGCGTGCAGCTTCACCGCCACCTCCACCGTGCGGCCCTGCAAAATTTCGACCGGGGCAAAGCCCAGCGTTCGGGCTTCGTCGCTGACGGCGATTTCCGCCGGATCGCTGGTGATCGCGCCCAGCGCGTTCGCGACGGTCACCCGGTAAACGCCCGCGTCGGCCGCCGTCACCGCCGGCAGCGTCAGTTGCGGTCCCGTCTCGCCCGGCAAATCCGCGCCGTCGCGCTGCCAGCGATAGCTCAGCGGCGGGGTGCCGCGCGCCACCACGCTCAACGTCACCGTCTCCCCGGCCCGCACCGTTTGCGCGAGCGGCTGCGCGACCAGCGACGGCCGGAGCTGATCTTCCACGCCCTGGGGCAACCCCTCGGCCATCGGCGCGCCCAGTTCCCCGATTTCCCCGTCCGACAACGGGCGGTCGTAGAGCTGGACGCTGTTGACCCGCCCGGCGGCGGTTTCGTTGTTGTTTTCGGTGAACAGCAACGTCTCCGCGCCCAGTGAATACGCGTTGTCAATCGTGCTGGAGATGCCGTAGCGGTGCGCGAGGGTCCCGTCAACGAACGCGCCCACCGTCCCGGCGGTGACGTCCACCACGAACGCCAGCCGGTGCCACGCCTCCGGCGTCACCAGGTCCGCGCCGTGTTCCCCCTCGCCGCTGAGCCACAGGCCGTTGTGCGGGCCCACGTAAAACTGGCCGTCGTCACTGTTGGCGGGATTGGTCTGCCAGAGGGCCCGCCAGTGGCGATCGGAGGAGGCCGGGAAAAACAGGTCGAAGATGACGGTGTACCGGTTCAGCCGGTTGCCGCCGCCGTTGCCGCCCGGTTCCCGGAACAACCGGTAACCCTGCGTCCGGGTCGCCCGGGGGAATTCCATCACGCCCGCCGGCGCGCCGTCCACGTCCACGGTGGTGAAGGTGGTGACTTCCGCCGTGTCGCCGCGATAGGCGAGATCGCGGCCCACGCTGGCCGTCAGGTCGCCGCCGTCGAAATCCCACTGGCCGATCAGGCCTTCGCGCAGGCCGCTCTTCACGGTCAGCGCCGCTTCCCGGCTCGTCACCGCGCCGGCCCCGTTGCGCGCCACCACGCGATACGCGCCGGCATCCGCCGCGCTTACGCGGCGCACCACCAGCCGGGAACCCGTCTCGCCGGGCAGATCCACGCCGTCCCGCTGCCATTGATACCGCACCGGCGCATCGCTGGTGACGGCCACGCGGAAGATGGCGTTCGCGCCGGCGTACACCGCGGCGTCCGCCGGTTGGGTCACAATGGTGGGCGGTAGGAGTTCGGCGATCGTGACCGTCCCGTCCACGAAGGAAGGGGCCAGTCCCGCGCCGTTCACGTCCACCACCTCCCGGGCCACCGGCGAGTCGGAGAAGGTCAGCGGCGTCGCGCCGCTCCCGTGCGCCGTGAAGCGCAAGTGGAGCAGCGCGTGCCCGCCGGGCGCGAAGGCGGTGTCCGGCGGCAGCGCCACCGCGAATCCCACCCGTCCCGCGGCGGCCTGGGTGGTGTTGACCTGGAGGGCCGCGCCGGCCGCGTCGTCGCCCAGGAGCGCCTGCTGGAAGGTCAGGCGCGCGGGATCAAAGGCGACACTCCATCCCAGCGCGTTCTCGCTTCCGTCGGCGGTCAGGGTGACGGTCAGCGTGACCGGCTGGGTGTCCACCGCGCTCACGCTGTCCAGCGCCAGTTGCGGCGCGGCGCGTCCGGCGGCCAGCAGGCACATCCCCGCCACGCACCCCAGCGCGGCGGCCTGAAATCGGCAGGTTCGTTTCATGGCTCAACCCCGGGTTTGAATTTCCCTTGCCCCGCGCCTCAGTCGGCCTGCCGCGCCCGGTAGAACATCCGGCGGGCGCCTCCCGGCATCGTTTGGGTGAACACCGCCACGCCGTCCGCCGGCACGGTGACCGGTCCCTCCACCGCCGACCAATGCCGCAGATCGGTCGAGGCTTCGAGCGTGATCCGGGCGCCCGGCGCGCCCTGGAACCGCAGGGTCACGCGGCCCGCGCGCACCTCCGGCGCGCGCCAAAGGCCCGCTTCCGGGAGGCCCACCGTGAACCGCGCGGCCGCCGGCGTCACCGCCAGGTTGCCGGCCAGCGCGTTGGCGGCCTCCAGGGCCACCGGCCGGTTGCCGAAGGAGACGTCCACCGGCCCGTCGGTCAGGCGGGTGAATTCGAGCGTCGCCACTTCCAGCTCGCCGGTGGGCAGACGGCCCCCGGCCGGGAGGGCCAGCGCCACGCCGATCCGTCCCTCCGCCGCCGCGCGGGCGTTGCTGAACAACACCGCGCCCGGGGCGTCGGCGCCCGCCGTGGCCCCTTCGAACCGCAACGCCGCCGCGTCGAACCGCACGCTGAAGCCCACCGAGTTTTCGTCGCCCATGGTCCGCATCCGCACCGCCACGCGGAGGCGGTCGCCCGTGGCGTCCGCCGTCGCCAGGCTCAGCGCGCGCGCCGCCGGATGTCCCGTTGCCGGCGTCACGACCGCCAGCGTGTCAATGCCGTTCGGCCCGCCCGCCGCCGTCTTCGGATCCAATCCGGCGGCGTACCGCCCGGCCTGGCTCCAGTCGGCGATGCTGATGACGCCGTCGCCCAGCGTGGCGCGCGGCGCGCAATCCGCCCGGGCGAATTCGCTCGCGTTGGCCGGCGCCTCCAGGCCCACCGCCATGCGGCCGACCATCGTCCAGTCGGACACGCCCGGCGTGCCGTCGCCGGCGGGGCGCGGCATCAGGTCCGCCTCGAACCCGGCGCCCGGATCGGAGGTGTCCACCACCACCGTGGCGGTGGCGCTGGTGACCGAGCCGATGGCGTTCTCCGCCACCACGTAATACTCCCCGGCTTGCGCGGGCTGGATGTCCGCCAGCTCCAGCGTGGGCGCGGTGGCGCCCGGCAGCGGGTTGCCGTTGAAGTACCACTGATAGGTCAGCTCGCCCACGCCGCGCGCCTCGGCCAGCAGCCGGGCGGTTTGGTTCTGGAACACCGTCTGGCTTTGCGGCTGCCGGACGAACGCCGGCGAGTAATCGCCCCAGTCGGCGATCGTGGCCGTGGCGCTGCTGTTCAAGTTCCAATCCTCGGAACTCACGAAGAAGCCCACCAGCAGCGTGTCCGGCAGCTCGAAGGTGGTTTCCGCCCGCTGGGTCCAGTTGCTCCCGTCGGTGCTGGTGTAGGCCCGGAAGGTGTTGCCCTCCCGGCGCAGCCGCAGCCGGCCGTCGGGGATCGAGACGCCCCGGACATCGTTGGCCCACTTGTCCGTGTTGCCGCCCTGGGTCAACCGCCGGTGGAACTCGTAGTCGTTTTCCCGGTTGGGCTGGTAGGCCACGATGCTCAAATACCGGCTGTTGGCGCCCGCGTGCTCGCGGGCCATGAGGCCCAGCCGGGCCCAGTACTGCGGCGAGCTGAACGCCGCCACCCGCAGGGTCACGTCGAAGTCGCCGGTCCGCGGTTCCTGATAGAACTGGAAGTGGTCGGCGTTGTTCCACACCGTGCCGCCGCCGGCCTTTATCTCGAAGGTGCTTCCGTCCTCGGTGTAGGCCTCCCGGAGGCCGGTGGGATTGCCCACCTGCACGCTGCTCAACGGCAGCATCGTGCCGGTGAACCGCTGGGGCGTGGTCACCACGTTGCCCAGCAGGTCCTCCAGATTCACCGTCTCGATCTCGAAACCGTCGCCGGTGAGCGGCGGGAAATAAAGCGCCACCGAGCGGCCGTCCGCCCGCGGGGTCACGGGATCGGGCTGCACGCCCGCGATGGCGTAGTTCGCCGGATCGGCCAGGCTCGCGGCCTCCACGGGCTCGTCAAACCGCACGCCCACCAGGTTGCCGCCGCGCAGCGCCACCGCGGAAACCACCGCCGGGCCGCGCACGTCCACCAGGAAGCGCCCCTCGAAGGCGTCGTCCGCCTCGCCCGGCGCGCCGTTGCCGTTCTGGTCCATTTGCGTCAACCGGCCGGTGGCGTCCTCGATGTCCGGCCCGACGCGCACGATGATTTCGCCGTGATCGCTCTGACCCGGGAAGGCGATGCGGTAGTCGTTTCCGCCCAGCGCGGTGACGGAGGTCACCGGGATGACGCCGCCGGGGCCCGTGAGCCGCACGTCCGCCGTCGTGAAGGTGGCGGGATTGATCGGGGTGTTGAAGGTCACGTCCACGTGATCCACCACCGGCAGCACCGCCGCGTCCGGGGTCATGCGCGCGATGGCCGGACCGCCGACGCGGGCCAGCACGCCGTCGCCGAAGGCCGCCGCGTCCCCGCCGGCCAGCAGGGACTGCAAATCCACCATCGCGCCTCCCTGTGACACATAGACGTGGAGATCGCCGATGACGAGCCGGGAGCCGGCGTGGAGCGTCAAACCGCCGTACAGGTAGAGCGCCTCGGGTTCGCCGTTGGCGCCCCGGTTGCCGTTGTCCCACGCGTCCATGAGGCGCAGGGCGGCCGGCGCGCCGGACGCGCCCACTTCCAGCCGGCCGATGCCGAAGTTGCCGGACGCAAAGCCGGTCGGGCCGGCATCCCGGCCGCCCACTTCGAGCCAGTGTTCGCCCGGCCCGGTGAAGCGCACCACGCCCGAGGTCAGGTCAATCTGCGCCGGCTCCGTGTTTTGGAAACTCAATCCCCGGGTGATTTCCAGCACGCCGGCGTCGCCCGCCTGCAACCGGGCCGGCGCCTGCACGCGCAGGGTCGCGGCCTTGACGCGCGCCGAGGAGTCCGCCACTTGAATCCGGGCCTGGCGGGAGAGGGTCGCGTCCCCCAGCTCGAGGAAACCGCCCACCTCGCTTTTGAGGACCAGCCAGTCATCGCGTCCGTAGCGGTCCGTCCGACCGCCCTGGATCGTCCGCAAGCCGGAGAGATTGAGGGCGCCGTCGTTTTTCGCCGTGATCGAGTAATGGTGCCCCCCCCAGTCGCCGCCCGGCGTCTCGATTTCCTCCAGCGTGCCCAGGTCCAGGGTCACCCCGCTGCCGTCCGCGGTGAACAGCACGCGATCGCCCCGCCGGTTGGCGGGCGTGTGGTAGCTCGTGGCCGAGAAGGTAAAGGCGGGCGTGCTGCGGGCCACCAGGCTCAGGTTGTCGCAGGTGTCAATGTCGCCCAGCAGGATTTCCGCTCCGGCTTCCAGCGTGATGACGCTGTCGCTCACGTCGCGCACGCGGGGCGCGTTCAACCGCCCGCCGGGCGCCACGGCCAGGGTGGTGCCGCGAATCGCCCCGGCTTGCGGCGCGTTGATCACCGCGCCGTTGGGAATCTCCATGTGGCCGCCGTTCATCTCGCGCAAGGCCGGCAAATCCAGCGTCACGCCGGCCTCCGGGTAGAAATAGCCTTGGTGCACGGTTTCGAGACTGGGCAGCGTCCACGATTCCTCGGCGGTGAAACGCACCCGGCGGTCCACCGTGGCCAGCGACGACAGCTCAATCCGCCCGCCGTTCTTCAGATGAAAGCTCAGCCAGTCGTTGTGGTCGTAGGTGTCGGTGCGCGGACCGATGGCGGACACCAATCCCGAGAGGTCCACGACCCCGCCGTTTTCCGCCTGCACGAAGTAATCCCACGCGCCGCCCCACGCGCCTTCCGTTCTGAGGGTCCGGAGGGAACTCACGTCCAGATTCGCGCCCGCGCCGTTGGCGTGGAAAATGGCCCGGTGGGCCTGG
Organism: uncultured Verrucomicrobiota bacterium; assembly: GCA_964601985.1. Lineage (GTDB taxonomy): Bacteria > Verrucomicrobiota > Verrucomicrobiia > Limisphaerales > J093 > J093. Next base: position 10,735 of record CAZRPT010000062.1, on the reverse strand, counting down.
TAATCCGCCGGAAGCGCGTAGTTGGTGGCGGTCACCGTCAACGGCGCCGGACCGGACATCACGATGCTGACGCCGTCCAGGGTGTTGATGGGACCGAGCGTCACGCTCTCGCCCCCGCCCAGGGGCAGCGTGCTGCGGCTCACATCCGTCACCGCCGGCGCCTCAAAGACGCCCCCCGGCTGCACGTTCAACGAAACGCCCGTCAAGTCGGCCAGGGCGGGCGCGTTGATCCGCCCCGCGAAATCCACGTCGAAACGCACGCCGTCCGCCCGCCGCAGGCGGGGCAGATCCACCGTGGTGCCGCTGAGAATGTTGAAGTAAACGCTCCCCGTCGCCTCCTCCAACGCGGGCAGCGCCAGCGCCTCGCCGGCCTCCGGACGAAACGCCACCCGGCGCGACACGCTGCTCAGGGAGGACAAATCCAGATGGCCGCCATTCTGCACCTGGAAGGTCAGCCAGTCGTCCCGGTTGAAACTGTTCTGCCGCGGTCCGATTGCCGTCGTCAAACCGGAGAGGTCCAGGGTGGCTCCGTTTTTGGCCGTGACCGTGTAATTCCACGCGCCGTTCCAGCCCCCCTCGGTGGTGATCGTGTTGAGCGAACTGACGTCCAGCGTGACGCCCGCGCCATCCGCTTCCAAAATCCTCCGGTGTTCCCGCCAGTCCGCCGGCAGCGCGTAGGAAACGGCGCTGAAGCCGAACGCCGGCGTCACCCGGGCGGTGAAGCTCATGCGATCCACCTGGCTCACCGTGCCGAATTGGACCGTTTCCCCGGGCTCCAGCTCGATCACGCTGCCGCTCAAGTCGCTCACTTGGGGGGCGTTGATGCGGGCGCCGGGTTCGAGGACGAGGGTGGTGTTGCGCAGGGCGGTCAACTTCGGCGCGTTGATCACGGTCCCATCCGGCACCTCCACCCGGCCCTGTTCCATCCGGAGAAACTCCGGCAGATCGAGCGTCACCCCCGCCGCCGGCAGCAACCAGCCCTGCTCCACCACTTGCAGGGCGGGCAACGTCCAGTCCTCCTCCGCGATCAGGCGGGTCCGGCGTTGAATCTTGAGCAACCCGTCCAGCTTCAACGTGCCCCCGCTTTGCACCCGGAGGGTCAGAAAATCATTGTTGTTGTAGGTGTCGGTGCGCGGTCCCGTGAGGGTGGTCAAGCCGGAGAGATCCAGCACGCCTCCGTTGCGGGCCGTGACCGTGTAATCCCACGCCCCGTTCCAGCCGCCGTAGGCGGTCAGGGACTTCATGCTGCCCAGGTTCAGCACCGACCCCGCTCCGTCGGCGAGCAAAAGCTCCCGGTGGGCCCGCCAGTCGTTGGCCAGCGCAAAACTGGGCGCCGCCACGGAGATGTGCCCGCCCGCCGTCGCGACCAACCGGGCCCGCTCGCCCAGCGTGGCCATGGCCTCGTCGGAGCGGAACACCGCTCCGGCGCCGTTGACGGTCACCGTGCCGTTCAAGATCGAAATGCCCCGGACCACGAACGCCCGCGTGCCGTCCAGCGTGAAGCTGGCGTCCTGCCCCAGCCGGAAGGCGTCCACCTCGCCGCTCCCGGCCACGTCGTACGTCACTTGCGCGCCGCCGGGGATCTCGACCACGTAGCTCCGGGCGGCCGTGTTGAGCGGCACCACCCCCACGTCCCAATGGGCCGGCTCGTTGTAATTGCCCGGGGTGGTTCCCGGGGTCCAATTGGCGATGTCCGCCGCCTGCAACGGCAGCCCCGCCGCCAGCGCCACCGCCGCGGACAACCATCCCCGACGCTTCCCCTGAATGCCTCCTTTTGCGGCCTGATGGCCGTTCGTGTGAGAGGCCCGCAACTGTTTCATTCCCTGAGCGTTCATAACCAAATCAAAATTTTTCCATTCCGGTCTCTTGCGACGGGGAGCGTCGGCCGGGTGCGCGCCCCGGACCCCGTTCATGCCGCGAAGTCGCTCTCAGGGTACCGATCAACGCGAACCTCGCAAATTCTTTTATCCGTTTTTCGCGGGCCTTCCGGGGAGCGGCGCCTTTCCTCCGCCGATCGGGCCGGACATGCTCTTCCGCGCCGCGGGGGGCGTCCTTGCGGTTCGGATCGTTGCCCCCCTTTTGCGATTTCGCGCCCGGCGTTCCGCCTCCGTGCGGCCGCGCGTTTCCGGATTTTCCCGTCTTGGGGCTCGTGAAGAAGGCGTGTCTCCGGCATGATCACCGCCAACACATGGGCAAAATCAAAGACATCACGGTGACGTTTCCGGGCGGCCAGCGGGTGGACGCCCATTACGACGGGCGCACGGTGGCCACCGACCAATCACCGGAGCACGGCGGGGAGGGGGCCGCCCCGGAGCCGTTCGACCTGTTCTGGGTTTCGCTTGCCACCTGCGTGGGCGTTTATGCGCTGAATTTCTGCCAGGCGCGCAAGCTGGACACCACCGGGCTGGGGGTGCGTTTGCGGACGGCGTTTGATCCGGAGGAAAAACGTTTTGCGCGGGTGGAGATCACGATCACGCCGCCGCGGGGATTCCCCGAGCGCCACCGGAAATCCCTCCAGCGGGTGGCGGACCTCTGCGCCGTCAAGAAACACATCCTCAACCCGCCGTCCTTTCACCTCACGGTGGCCGCCGCCCCGGCGGAGGAGCCGCCCGGAAACGATGCGTAAACCACCCCCGTTTGTTCCGACTGTCTTATGAAGACCTCACTCGTTTTGCTCCTGGGCGCGCTGGGAACGGGATGGGGGACGCCGGCCCATGCCGCGCCCGTCCCGTTTCGCGCCCCTGAACGTCTGCCGGACGTGTTGCAACCGCTCTTTCCCGGCGACGTCCATCTGGACGGCTGGCTCGGTCGGCGCATCCTCATCAACGAAAAGCAGCGCCTCCTGACCGTGGATCTCGAACCGTTGCTGGCGGGGTTTCGTCACCGGCCCGGCAGCCATCCGTGGATCGGGGAACACATCGGCAAATGGATGCACGCCGCCGGCTTCGCCTGGGCCTACACCGGCGATCCCGCCCTGCGGGCCAGGCTCGATTACGCCGCCGCCGAACTCATCAAGTGCCAGGAACAGGACGGTTATCTGGGCACCTACGTGCCGGAAAAACGCTTCGGTCTTTATCCCGGCGCGGATTGGGACGTGTGGTCCCACAAATACAATCTGATGGGGCTGCTGACCTACTATCAATTCACCGGCAGCCCGCGGGCGCTGGCCGCCTGCCGCAAGATGGGCGATTTGCTGATCCGCACCTTTGGTCCCGGCAGGAAGAGCATCATCTCCGCCGGCACGCATGTGGGCATGGCCGCCACCAGCGTGCTCGAACCTGTTGTTTTGCTCTACCGCTTTACGAATGATCCGCGGTACCTTGATTTTGCTCTTTATATCGTCCGGTCCTGGAGCGAACCCGGCGGCCCCGACATTCTGCATTCCCTGCTGGAGGGCCGTCCGGTCAACCGGACCGCCAACGGCAAGGCCTATGAAATGCTCTCGAACCTGGTGGGCCTGTGCGAGTTGACCCGCGTGACCGGCAATCGCGACTATCTCCGGGCCGTCCTCAACGCATGGGACGACATCGTGACCGAGCGGCTCTACATCACCGGCAGCACCAGCCAGAGCGAGCATTTCCACGGCGATTACGAATTGCCCAACGGCGAGAGCGCCCACGTCGCCGAGACCTGCGTTTCGACCACGTGGGTGCAACTGAACCTGCAACTGTACCGTCTCACCGGCGAGGCGCGGTTCGGCGATCAGTTGGAACGCACTTTGTACAACCACCTCGCCGCCGCGCAACATCCGGCGGGCAACGACTGGTGCTATTTCACGCCGTTGGAAGGGCGGAAACAGTATCGCTCGGACATCAACTGCTGCCATTCCAGCGGGCCGCGCGGCATGGCGCTCGCGCCCCGGCAGGCGTATTTGAAAACCCGTGAGGGCGACGCGGACGCGCTGGTGATCTCCACCTTCGAGCCGTCCCGGGTGAAGGTGACGCTGGATGGCCGGACGGTGCGGGTGCGGCAGGAAAGCGGGTTTCCGCGCCAAGGCGAGTCCACGCTGCGCTTCCAGCTCGACCGCCCGGCGCGGTTTGCCTTGCGGCTTCGCACGCCGGTTTGGGCGCAACCGCTTCAACTGGAGCGCAACGGCCAACCGCTTCCCACCGTTTGGCGGGCGGGTTGGACCGTGGTGCCGGCACGCGCGTGGCGGGCCGATGACGTGGTGACGTTGCGGTTCCGGCTGGCCGGAAAACTGGTTGCCGGTGAACACGGCAACGCGGGGCGCGCGGCGCTCACGTGGGGGCCGTTCGTGCTGGCCTATGACGAGGCCCGCAATCCCGGCGGTCCCCGCACCCGCAACGTGGGGCTGACGGCGGTCGCGAACCGTCCCCTTTGCCGCGTCAAACCCGGTTCGGAACTGATGTTCGAGGCGCTGATTCGGACCCGGCGTGACGCGACGCCCCGCCCGGCGGTGTTCGTGCCGTTCGCCGACGCCGGACGGGACGGCGGGCGCTACCGGGTCTGGCTCCTGGCTCCGGATGCTGAATGGCCGGTGAACGATTCCCTCCTGGCCGACGGCGAGGAAAGCCGCTCGCGTCGGGGCAACCTGGACGGTTCGATCAATGACGGCGACCGGGCCTCGTTCGTCGTCACCTTCGACGGCCATCCCGCGTCGCTCGATTGGTACGCCGTGACGCTGGACCGGCCGGTGACGATCCAGCGTGTCGTCTTCGCCCACGGACATTGTTTCCACGACGGCGGCTGGTTCGACGCCCGTACCGGCAAGCCGCGGGTGCAGGTGCGCCGCCGTCCGGACGGCCCCTGGGAAACCGTGGGCGCGCTGGAGGATTATCCCGCGACGACGGCGACGGATTCGCGGGGCTTGCGCGACGGCCAGCCCTTCACCCTGCGGCTGCCGCGCCCCATGTCGGTCGTGGCGGTGCGGGTGATCGGGAAACCGGCCTGTGGCGACAACCCGCGTCAGGCCTTTTCCTCCTGCGCGGAGCTGGAGGCGTTTCCGCGTTGAATTCCGGTTCGTCTTTTCGGGCGGGAGAAATCCGGGGGGCGGAACTTGACCCTCCCGGGGCGCCCGGCCCATGCTCGCCGCCCGGCGATGACCGGTTTTGGGTGTGTCGTGAAGCGAAAGAAAAATTGGGAAACGCCCCGGATTCCGGGGAGATCGTGGCTGCCGGACTAGGATTCGAACCTAGACAAACAGTTCCAGAGACTGCTGTGCTACCGTTACACCATCCGGCAAATCACCGAACCCCAGAGTAAAGCCTGCGGGCGCTGAGTCAAGACCCCAAACATGGCCGCGGAAAAAAGATTGATCCTGAAACACCTCGCCGCGCCGGATTACACGCCGGACCTGGCCTGTTATGAACGACACGGCGGTTACGCGGTGTGGCGCCGGGTGCTGGCGGAGGCCCGCGAGGCGGGGCCGGCCCTGCCGGAACGGCTGCGCCGGGAGGTGATGGTCTCCGGCTTGCGCGGACGCGGCGGGGCGGGTTTTTCCTGCGGCCTGAAATGGTCCCTCGTGGATCGCCAAAGCGGCAAACCGATCTACCTGATCGCCAATGCCGATGAAGCCGAACCCGGCACCTTCAAGGACCGGCTCATCCTGCACCGGGATCCGCACCAACTGCTCGAGGGCATGATCCTCAGCGCCTTCGCCAACGACGTCCACCAGGCCTACCTCTACCTCCGCGGCGAATTCATGGAAGGGTATCGCCTCCTGACCCGCGCCCTGGCCGAGGTCCGGGAGGCGAATCTGCTGGGCCCAAACATCCTGGGCAGCGGCTACGATCTGGAAATCCACCTGCACCGGGGCGCCGGGGCCTACATTTGCGGCGAGGAAACCGGTCTGCTGGAATCGCTCGAAGGCCGCCGCCCCCATCCCCGCCTCAAGCCGCCCCATTACCCCGCCGTGCGGGGGCTTTATCAATGCCCCACCATCGTCAACAACGTCGAGACATTGTGCGCGGTGAAACACGTGCTGGAAATGGGCGGCGCGGAGTATGCCAAACTGGGCCGGCCCGACAACACCGGCACCCGCCTTGTCTGTCTCAGCGGCCGCGTCAACCGGCCCGGTTGCTACGAAATCGAGGTGGGCGGCGCGACCCTGCGGGAGCTGATCTTCGATGAAGCCTTCGGAGGCGGCCTGCCGGACGGGCGTCCGCTTCAGGCCGTCATCCCCGGCGGGGTGTCCTCCAAGGTCCTTCGCGCCGACGAAAAGGTCACCCTGCCGGAGGACGACGCCCTGGGCGAACTGAAGGGCGCCAGGGTGTCGGTGCTGGACCTGCCCTACGATTTCACCACCCTGGCCGCCGCCGGCAGCATGTCCGGCTCCGGCGGGATCATCGTGCTCGACGACACGGTGGACCCGGTCGAGGCGCTGGCCAACATCAGCGAATTTTTCGCCCATGAAAGCTGCGGCCAGTGCACCCCCTGCCGGGAAGGTTCGCTCTGGATGGCCAGGGTGCTGCGCCGGCTCGCCCGGGGCCGGGGCCGCGCGGAGGACGCCGACCTGCTCCTCCACATCGCGGGCCAGATCCCCGACGGCCGCGCCGTCTGCGCCTTTGGCGAAGCCTGCGCCTGGCCGGTGCAAAGCTTCGTGAGCAAATTCAAGGACGCCTTCACCCCCCCGGACGCGACCGAGGACGAAGACGCAGCCTGAGAGCCTGTCGGGAAAGTGGTCCCTTCCGTCGCGTGGGGGCACTCGGCTTACAGAAAAGGCGCAAAAACCCCTGGGCTGTAGGCCGGATTCCCAACCCGCAATTTCCAGACAGGCTCTGAGAGCGACTGCGAAGGGGCGTATGTGTTTTTCGGCTTTCGGTTTCCTGGATCTTCGCCTCGGGGTGCGCTTCTGCGCTTTCGTTGAATGTTCGAAACAAACCCGCGGGGGGAATGCCGAGGGGGAAATCAGGGGGGCAGGGGTGGGGTGTTTTGCGATTCTCCTTCCGGTTCGAGGATTACCGAGGCATACACCGGGATGGGCGCCAGTTTGATCCGGCCCCGGCGATTTCCCCGGGGGATCCATTTCCCGGCGGGGGGCGAATCGGGGGACAACACCCGGAGGCGCGGGGTTTTGCCATGCCATTCCGGCGGGAGCGTCACGGTGAACCGGAGGGGCGGCGTGGGAACGAGCCGGTCGGAGGACGGGCGCCAGTCGGTGTTGTTTACCTCGATGTAAATCCGGCCGGGACGGCGGTAGAGCGTCAGCTCGACGGTGGGGGGAACTTCCGGCGCGGACAGGGAGGGCGGGACGGTTTCGGGGCAGGCGGCGAGGATGTCGGCGATGAGTTCGCGCCACCGCGGGCGGCGGGCGTCCGCGAGATAAAACGCCAGCCCGGGATCGTCCCGCCGATAAATCACCCGGCCGCGGCCCAGGGGGCGGGTTCCGTCGCCGTCCCGCAAATCGCCGAGCAGGGCGGAGAGGGTGGAGCCGCCGGGACAGCGCGCGAAGTTTTCCGTCTCTCCCAGGCGGCGGCCGCTGGCGCCGGTGATCAACAGGGCGCCGCCCGCGCGCACCCACGCCTCCAGGACCGGCACTCCGCTTCGCGCGAAGACTTCCGCCTCCGGGATGATCATCAGTCGGAGCGGCCGCAGCGTGTCCGCGGACAACTTCCATTCCGGCACGGCGCGCCAGCCCCGGTGCAACCGGGTCAGGGCGGTGCCCCAGCCCCAGAAGGCAAAGCTGTGCGGCTGGCGGCGGTGATCGCGAAAACCGCCCGGCAGCATTTCCATCAGTTGCGACGAGGCGGAGTGGAACAGTCCCACTTCGGCCACCGGTTCACGCCGGCTCCATGCTTTTGCGTTCCGGCGCACGAAGGCGAAAAATTCCGCGTTGACGGCGGGGGTGCCGACGGTGCGCCCGCCGGGGTGCGGCATGGGAAGGGCGTGGTGGGCCAGCGCCTGATAATACAGCACCCGGGCCAGGTTGGTGTTTCCGCGGAGTTCGGCGGGCACGTACATCCAGACGTTGACGAACCGGCTCCGGGCGTGCTCGCGGGCCAGCAGATAGACGGGGGCATAGCTGCCGCGGGGCGGCGGCATCAGTCCGCGGGGGCCGGTGGTCAGTCCCCATCCCCAGGACAATTCCGTGCTGACCAGGTCCAGGTCGCCGCGCACCCAGCCGAGGCTGTAGAGGGGAATGTCGTTGCCCATGACCAGGAAGTCCGGCTTGCCGGCGGCGGCGGCCTCCGCCTTGACGAGGTGGTAAAAGCGTGACAGGGCGGCGGCGCCGGTCCGGCGTTTGTAACCCAGAAACGCGCGCCAGATCGGATCGTCCCGCCAGCGGGGATCGAACCATGCCCGGTCCTGAAAATGCTCCGGCCGGCCGCCCCATTTCCGGCAGCGGTCCCGCAGGTAGCGGCGCACGTCAAACGTGTCGAGCGTCTCCGGGTTCAGTCCCATCGCGGCCAGCTCGGCGGAGGTGAAGCGGGCCCGCAGCGTGTCGCGGAACCCGGCCACGGACCATTCGCCGAACGCCTTTTGGACGGGCCAGGCGCTGAAGTTGTCCCACGGGGAGAAGTTGTCCACCCACAGCCCGTCCACGCCGGCGTCCAGCGCCTGCCGGACCGAGGCCCGGAGGTAGTCAATCCACGCCGGGCAGGCGGTGTCTTTTCCGGCCTGGATCGTCCCGGCGTAGCCTTCCCGGCGCAACCGCGCCCACGCTTCCGGCGTGAAGCCCGGATCCGGCGGTCCCGGGGGGGCGTTCCGCACGCGGATCAGGCCGGCCAGCGGGCCGGCGGGTTGGCGGGTGTCCGGGCGGAGCCGGTTGACCGCGGGGTTGTAGCCGTAGGCGAAAGTGACCCGGCCCAGCACGTCCTTCGAGCAGCCGGCGTCAAACACGGCGTGCCGGCGCGGATCGGCGGCCTCGCCGACGAACCCCGTGGCGACGCGGCCGTCCGGATAGCGCAACGGCGGGCTGCCATAGCGGGGATGGACGCGGGTCCACGGCCGCGCGAAATCGGCGTCCGCGAAATAATCGGGGATGCCCACCCAGCGGATTTCCCCGGCGCCGTCGAAATGCTGCCAGTTCCAATGCTGGGCGAAGACCCGCGTCAGCAGCGGTTCCGCCGGTTGTTTGACCCAGCTTCCGTCGGCGTTCCGCTTGAGTTGCGCCACGTAAGCCTGACAGGTGCCGAAGCCCTCGAACCAGGTCAGCGCCTTCAGCCCGGCCCGGTGCAGGGCGGCAATCCGCCCCCGTGACGCGGCCATGCGCAGCCGTTGCGCGTAGAGGCCCCACGTGGGATCGTCCGCCGCGCCGCACAGGACGGCGTTGGCCCGGGCCGCCACGGCCACTTCCACGGAAGGGGTTTGAATGAGGGCGGGAAAATCGTCCCACCACGGCGTGGCGGCGGCGGTTCCCCAGGCGACCGCCGCCAGCAATCCGCCGCTCCATCTCCGGGCGCGCCGGCTTCCGGACCACTGCTTCATGCCCCCCAGCCCACGCCAAAAAGCGTCGTCGCGCAAGCGCGGGGAGGCGGGGAACATTTCCGGTTCGGGGCGGGCGTTTTTTCGCCGGGCGCTTTTTCCCGGCGGTCCGGGGAGGAATTGCGGCTTGCCGGCCGGGTGCTTTTTGCCGTCCAAATGGGGCATGCCGGACTGGCTCACCGTTGTCATCCTGGGCGTGATCGAAGGGATCACGGAGTTTCTGCCGATTTCCTCGACCGGCCATCTGCTCATTGCCGAGCAATGGCTGGCCCGGCAGAGCGACCTGTTCAACATCGTCATCCAAAGCGGGGCGGTGATCGCCGTCATTCCGTTGTTTCCCGGGCGGGTGAAGCAGGTGTTGCGCGCGGGCCACGACCCGGCGGCGCGGGATTTCACGTTGAAGGTGCTGGCGGCGTTCTTCATCACCGGGGTGGGGGGGCTGGCGCTGGACGCGGCGGGGTTCGAGCTGCCGGAAACCCTCCTGCCCGTGGCGCTGGCGCTCTTTGTGGGCGGGGTGCTGTTTCTCGGCGTGGAGCGCTGGTTGCGGGGACGGACCTTCCGCGAGGAGATCACCTGGACGGTGGTGTGGGCGGTGGGCCTGGGACAGCTCGTGGCGGCGGTGTTTCCCGGGGCCTCCCGGTCGGGCACGACGATTCTCGCCCTGCTGCTGCTGGGACTGAGCCGGCCGGCGGCGACGGAGTTTTCCTTTCTGGTGGGCATCCCCACCATGCTGGCGGCGGGCGGATTAAAGATTTTCAAGGCGTTGCGGCACCCGCCGGTGGACGCGCCCCCGGAAAACTGGGGGCTACTGCTGCTGGGGCTGGCGGTGTCGGCGGTGGTGTCGTTCGTCGTGGTCAAATGGCTGCTGCGCTACGTGCAAACCCACACGTTCGAGTTGTTCGGGTGGTACCGGATCGTGCTGGCGGTGGGGCTGTTTTTGATGATGCTGGCCTGAGCCGGTGGCGGTGGGTATTTTTCACGCGATGTCGCAATTTCTGATGCAACTCGTGGCCCCGGTGGGGCTGGCGTTTGGAGTGTTGATCTGTTGCGTCGCGGGCCTGCTGTGGCGCCGCAGGTGGCGTTCGGCGCTGATCCCGGCCGTCGCGGCGGGGTTCTTGTATCTCTTCGGCGCCACGCCTTTGCCCGCCTGGCTGCAGGCCGGGCTCGAAAAACCCTACGCCGGAGTGAAGATCGCGGATCTTCCCGCGGTGGACGCCATCGTCATGCTGGGCGGGATGTTGAGTCCCTCGACGAATGACGTGTTTGGGATGCAGTTTTCTTTCACCGTGGATCGCGCCATCGCCGCCGCCGAACTGGTCCGGCAGGGCAAGGCGGAGAATCTGGTGCTGGG
>CAZRPT010000061.1:0-1749 GCA_964601985.1 uncultured Verrucomicrobiota bacterium | reverse complement strand
GCCTTCCAATTGGTCTGGCAGGGCGACCTGGGCGAACCGGTCTTCGTCACGCCGGCCCTGGCCGGCCGCACGATCTACGTGCGCACGAAAACCCAACTCAAGGCCTTCCGGAACCGGGAATGAAACCGCCCCCGCCGGCGGTGGAGGAGGGCAGCCGGTCTGCAGGGATTCCCCCGGCACTTTTCGTGGGCTGGTAAATTCCGGGGTTGCGGGCAAGAATCGGGAGAAAGGGCCTGACATGGAACTGCTGCTGACTCCTGAAGACCTCGCGCGGCTGGCCGCCTCCGCCCTCGAAGGGCGGGCGGAGGTGCGCGACGTGAGCTGCGACGCGGACACCGTCACCGTGCGGGTGGTCGTGGGCTTTTTCCCGGCCAGCCTGGAGTTTCGGGAATTCCGACTGCTGCCCGACGCGATCCAGCTCCGGGTGGGCGGCGCGGTCGCGCCGCGTCTGCTGAACCTCTTCCGCGCCCGCCTCGAAGCCGCGCGCATCGAGGTGGAGGGCAACCTCCTCCGCTTGCCTTTGCCGCCCGCGCTCACCCGGGCCCTCGACCTGACCGGGATCGAGGTCACCGCCACCGGCCTCCTCCTTCGCGGCCATTGCCAAGGCCTGCCCGTCTCCGTCCCGGCCGCGGAAAAACCCAACAGGGGTGCCCGTGGTTCGACAACAACCGGGCATTGAGCAACGTTCTCTACGCTTGAAAAACCCACGGAACGCCGGATGCCTTGCCTGCCCCGGGTGGCACCCGCCTCCGGCGGGTTGGCTTCGGCGTCCCGCCGAAGCCCTTCCTGCGTCCTTTGCTCGCGGCCGCTTCCCCGGTGTCACGCGCGCCGGAACGCCCGGGGCCACGAAGGACGCGGGCGCCACCCCAAAAACAACCCCCACCCGGAGCTTTTTCCTCCGAGTGGGGGTGGTTTGTCTGCCGGATGCGCGCGCGGATTTCCGCCGACCGTTTTTTTTCGCGGGGACGACTCCGGCGGAGCCGCCCCCTCAGCGCCCCCTCAGCGTTGGGGAGCTCAGCCCAGCTTGGGCATGGGGGTCCAGGCGCCCTGCCGGGCGCTTGATTCGACGGCGGTCTTGATGAACGCCATGCCCATCCAGCCGTCCTCGACGTTGGCGTAGCGGCGGCCGTCGCACTGGAAGGGCTCGCCGGCCTGGTACTTGCGGACGTCCTCCTCGAAGCAGCGGTGCAGCCGCGCGAAGGCGTCGTGGAAGGCCTCGGGGTGGCCGGGCGGGATGGTGGGTTCCTCCAGCAGGCCGGGCATCACGCGGTCAATTTCCTCCTTGCCCGGCAGGAAACCGTCCTCCGGGGTGACCGCGCCGCGGTAGTACACCCGGTCCGGCTGGCCGAGCAGCGAGATGGTGACCACTTCGGGATCTTCCTGCCGCCAGCGCAGGGTGCCTTTGGTGCCGCAGACCTCCAGTCCCAGATCGTTCAGGTGGCCGATGGAAATCTGCGAGGCCCGCACCAGCGCCCGGGCGCCGTTGTTCAGCCGGCAGTAGGCCGTGAAGTGGTCGTCAATCGGGCGGCCCTTCACGAAGATTTCGAGGTTTGCCGAGAGTTCCTCCACTTCGAGGCCGGTCACGTAGCGCAGTTGCATCAGGGCGTGGGTGCCGATGTCGCCGCCGCAGCCCGAGCCGCCGGCCTTCTTGGGATCCACCCGCCAGGTGGCCTGCTGGCAGCCGGTGTCCTCGAACTTCGTGGCCAGCCAGCCCTGCAGGTAGTAGGAATCCACCCAGCGCACCTCGCC
>CAZRPT010000060.1:0-2954 GCA_964601985.1 uncultured Verrucomicrobiota bacterium | reverse complement strand
CACCGGCATCACCGAGGCCCGGGAATTCCGGAAACGCATCGAAGTCCACACCCCGCCCGGCGTGGCCCTCGTCTGGGTGATCCCCACCGAAGTCAACGTCCGCACGGACCTCTCCCTCACCCGCCCCCGCCCTCCCGCCCGTAAAGCCCCCTGAGCGCCTGGCAAAAAACAGCGGGTTGGGGGAATCCGCCTGCCTCAAGGAGCCTTGCCTCCTGCCTGCAAGCTCCGTGCCGCCTGCGCGGCGGGATGCCTGCCCCGGCAGTTGCGGGGGAAGGCGCGCTTTCTTCGGGATTCGGATTTTTTCCGGCCCTCCGGGCCCGCGGATTTCGGTGTTGGGCAAGCGGCGCGCCGATCCGTCTCCCGGGACGGAGCGGGAATCACTCTTTTTCCGCGCCGCCCGCGCGGTGCGGACAGTGGCCGGTGCGCCGCAGTTGTTCGCAGCGACCGATGATCTGGACCCGTTGCGAGATCACCGTGAAGCCGAATTCGCGGCTGATCTGCCGCTGAAGCCGGGCGATTTGCTCGCTGCTGAATTCGATGATGCGCCCGCAATCGGCGCACACCAGGTGGCTGTGTTCCGGGTGCACGGCGTAGTTGGGATCGTAAATTTTGCGATCGCCCCCGAAATCCATCTCGCGCACCAGTCCGCTTTCCACCAGCAGGGGCAGCGCCCGGTACACCGTGGCCCGGGAGACGGAGGGATCGCGCTGCCGCGCCCATTCGTGCAGCTGGTCCGCCGTGAAGTGCTCGTTGGTGGCAAAGACCGCTTCGACGATCGCCCGGCGTTGCGTGGTCACGCGAAAACCCTTTCCGGCGAGAAAATCCAGAAAGCGCTGTTTGGCGTGCTCACGTTCGGTGGTCTGCACGTCTTCACCATGCCCTTCCCCTTCCCGTCGCGTCAACCACCCGCGCGTGGGGGAGGGAGCGGCGGTTCCAGCGTCAAGTGTTCAGTTCGCGGCCGGCGGGCGGGCCCGGGGCGGATTTCAGGTTTCCCCCGGGCGGGAAGCGACGTGCTAGGATGGCGCCCGCGTGGGCGATGAATCTTCCAACCGCCCCGGGCTCCGGCGTCCCTGGAGCCTGGTGGGCACGATGCTGCTGCAATATGCGGCCTGCGGGAGCGTGCTGCCGTTCATCACCATGTTCCTGCGGGACCGGGGGCTGCCGTATGAGCGGATCGGGCTGATCCTGCTGGCCAGTTCCACGGTGATGCTGGTCGCGCCGTTTTTCTGGGGCATGCTGGCGGACCGGTTGATCCCGCTGAACCGGGTTTTCACCGGGTTGAATCTGCTGGGGGCGCTGGCGTTGTGGGCCGTGGCGAAGACGACCGGTTTCGGGGGGCTGCTGGTGGCTTACACGGCGTTCACCGCCTGCTTGTATCCGATTTTCACCCTGACCAACGCGCTGGCGTTTCACCATCTGCCCCGGCCGCGGGAGCAGTTTCCCCGGCTGCGGGCGTGGGGATCGCTGGGCTGGATTCTGCCGTTTCTGCCCATCTCTCTCTGGACGGCGTGGAGACCGGCGGCGGGGCTGGGATTCACCCTGTGGCTGGGGGCGGGGTTGTGCGTCGCGATGGCGGCTTTCGCGTTTTGTCTGCCCCACACCGAACCGGGCGCCCGCCGGGGCCGGGCCGGCGCCGTGGCTCCCCGGTTGTACGGGCCCGCCTTGAAGCGGCTGCTGCGGGACGGAAATTACCTGGCGCTGCTGATTTCCATGTTTCTCATGTCCGGCGCCTTCACCATGGTGCTGTTCTACTCGCCGCCGTTTCTCGAAAAGCTCGGCGTCGGGCGGCCGTGGATCGGCCCCATTCAGGCCGGCGGGGTGGTTGTGGAAATCGCGCTGTTCCGCTGGCAGCCTTTTCTGCTGCGGCGGTTCCGGATTACGTCGCTCATCCTGGTGGGCATCGGGGCGCTGGTGGCGCGGCATCTGCTCTACGCGGTGAGCGCCAACCTCTGGCTGCTCTCCGGCTCCTACGCGCTGGTGGCGGTGGTGGTGGTCTTCCACCACATCGGCGTCAGCATTTTGGCCAACGCGCTGGCCGCCGCCGAGGTGCGGGCCACGGCGCAAAGCCTGCTGGCGTTTTGCGGCATGGGGCTGGGGCCGATGTTCGCCAACGCCCTGGCCAGCGCCTTGACCGGCCATTTCCACGACGACCTTCGCCCGGTGTTTCTCGCCGGCGCGCTCATGGCCGGGCTGGCGGGCGGGGTGATCGCCTGGCGCCGGCGCGGCCTCGAAAAGGGGAGTCGCGCCGCCTTGTGAGCCGGTCCGCGGAGAGATGAAACAGCGGCGCGGCGGAAAAGCCGCCGCCTACACCCCGGCGCACCTGCGGGCGGCCAGGGAAAGAATCACCAGCGTCCACCCCTGCAGGAGCAGCTCGAGGGCGATGAAGAGCCCGATGGCAAACAGCCCGGAAACCGGCCAGTGCGCGAGCAACAACCCGCCCAGCAGCAGCGCCCCGATCCCGGCAAAAAGCATCCACGTCCAGCCGGCGTGCTCGCGATTCGTCCACGCCAGCACGATGCGGAAGCTGCCCACCGCGATGAACATCCCCGCCAGCAGGGCCGTGAAAAGCGCCGAGGCGGCAACGGGGTTGCTCACGGTCGAAAGGCCGGCCGCGAGATAAATCAGGCCGATCAACGCGTGCCAGACGATGCCTTTCCAGCCCGCGCGCCCGAAGGCGTCGAAAATCTGAAACGCGCCGCTGAGAATCAGCAGGACGCCAAACGCCAGGGCGCTGGCCAGCGTGAGGGCAAAGGTCATCCCCAGCCCCACCATGCCGAGGAGGATGAACAGGATGCCGAGGCCCAGCATCCATTTCCAATGCAGTCGGCCCAAAGCGCCGGCGGCGGAAGACGAGGTCCCGTTTTTCGGATCGAGCGATGTTTCCATGCGCCGCCAATATCGCTCGCGCCGTTGATTGCGCAAGCCGGACACGAAAGAAGGAGCGTCGCCGCCCG
>CAZRPT010000059.1:0-38266 GCA_964601985.1 uncultured Verrucomicrobiota bacterium | reverse complement strand
CTCCTTCGCTCCACCACCGAGGCGCGGGCGCGCCGGTTTTAAAGATTACTAAAGTGTTAATCCCTTACTGTCGAGATTATTTGTTCGGAAATTTGCCAAACGGCTTACTCCCGCCCCGAGTCCAAATTCCTCCCCCCTCCCCCGCTGGCCGGGGGCAGCCGCCTGCAGGAAGGGGGCCGCCCCCTGTAGGCCGGGTCCCCCGACCCGGCGTTTTCCGACCGGCCCTGAAGGGAGGAATCGACGCGACCGCGGAAATCGGTCGCGGGGGGAGCGAGGGGCGGGGGCGCCCCTCGGCGCACGCGAGGCGCGTGCGCTCCCCCCCCATAGCGCAGGCTTCCAGCCTGCTGTATCGCAGATTTCCAATCTGCCGGGCTTCCCCGTTACGCGGCGGCCGCTTTCCTCGCCCGCCGGGCCGGCTGGAAACCGGCGAAACAGCAGACTGGAAGTCTGCGCTACGGAAGAACCGCCGCGTTGATTCGGGGGCGGCGGGAGGAAAACGAACGCCCCGCAGCGTGCCACGCCGCGATACGGCAGGCTGCCAGCCTGCGCTACGCGGGGAGGGCTCCTTTCTTTCGGATTTCGGGATTCGGATTTCCCTCGGCCCTCGGCTCTCCCGGTCCCTCGGATTTCCCCTCGCGGAGGCGCTTCTCGCGTAGCGCGGGCCGGCGGCCTGCCCTTTATTTCCCTCCCCTAAACGCCGGCCGGGGGCAGCCGGCCGGCAGGAAGGGAGGCGGCAGGCGCCCCTTGCCGGACGGGTCCGCTGACCCGGCCTTTTCCGGCCGGCGCTCAGGGCGCGAAGGTGACTTCGAGGGGCAGCGTCACCGGGAGGCCTTCCTCCGGCGTGACCAGCAGATTGGTCACGCGGTACGGAAGGGCGCATCGCCGGGTTCCCGATTTGATCGTCCCCTGGCCGCGCACTTCCAGCAGCACCGTCTTGCCGGCGCGCAGCGTGAGGCTCGCGGGAATGGTGAGCCCTTCCACGGCGCCCGCGCGTTGCAGTTCGTAGTTCAGGTCGCTGTCGTTGCGAATCTGCGCGTATTTCCGGCCTTTGCCCCGGATCGTGAGCCGCGGGGTCACGATGGTGATCGAGCGCTCGAAGATCGGCCGCAAAAAGCGGGCCTCGCCGATGAGGCGGTTTCCGGAATAAACGGCGGTGCGCCGGGCGAACAGGGCTTCCTTGATGGCGGCCGCGGAACGCTCGGTGGCGAACACCAGCGTGAGGGGGCGATGTTCGCCGGCGGCCAGGTCGTAATCCATGGCCAGGGGCGGGTGGATGTCGGAATTGCTCAGCATGGTGAGCTTTTTTTCGAGGCACCAGCGATGGGCTTCCGGGTAGTAGGAGCGGCTGTTGACCACCTCGATGCCGTTCAACCAGCCCTTCTTCAGCAGGTCCTCGTGCTCCGGATACCACCGCGCCACGCCGTCCGGTTGTTGCGCCTTCCAGCCCGGGTGATTCCAGAAGATGAAGGCGTTCTGGCGGGCGGCGGCCCGGACGGCGTCCTGCCATTTCGGCGTGTCGAGCGGTTCGGAGTCCGTGAGAAAGATCGCGTTCAAATGGCCGGGAGGCATCTGGCGGGTGATTTCCGAGCCGTGGATCACGATCACGTTGAGGGTGTCGCCCTTGCTTTTGGCGATTTCGTAGGAGCGGTTGTGTTTGGTGGGCAGATCGGCCTTGTGGGGCTGGTACTCGATGTGGTCGGTGATGGCGATGGCGTCCAATCCCTGGCGCCAGGCCTCCTCGGCGCGCACGTCCGGCCACACCAGGCCGTCCGAAAAGACGGTGTGCATGTGGAAGTCGCACTTCAACGTCAGGTATCCCGGGAGGTCCGGAATGCGGATCGGCGTGCGGCAACGTCCCTCTCCCTGCGCGCCGGCCGAGAGCAGCGCGGCGGCAGCCAAACCAAGCAATAAATGGCGTTTCATCAGCAAAATGGATCGTTCAATGGCGCGCCCGGAGGGCGCGGTTTCCCCCGGCGAGCATTCCGGAGGCGGGGCGCAGCGTAAACGCTCACGGCCCGAAAAGCGAACGACAATCGCGCGGCCGCCGCCGGCGAAACCGGGCGCGCGCTCACTCCTCCGGCAGGCGGAAGCGCGGGCTTTGGGAGAGGAAACGACGCGGATTGTCAAACAGCACCCGGTCCACCGCCGCCGCCGACCAGCCGCGCCGCCGCATTTCGAGGCCGGTCCGGGGGACAATCAGCGGGATGCTCACGCCCCAGTCGGCGGCGCTGTTGAGCCACAACCGCTCGCCGCCGTACTGCTCCAGGATGTCAATGGCGCGGGCGGGGGTGACCTTGCTCTCCGGGTAGAGCGTCAGGCCCGCCCAGAACCCGGCATCCAGCACCATGCGGACGGTGTGTTCCTCGACGTGGTCAATGATCACCCGCTCGGGCCGGATGCGGGAATCCGCCTTCAGCACGTCCAGCGTGAGCCGCGTGCCCTTGTATTTGTCCTCCAGATGCGGCGTGTGCGCGAGGATCAGCAGGTCGTGCCGGGCCGCGAGGTCCACGTGTCGTTCGAGCATCTTCAGCTCGTTGCGGCTGTTCTTGTTCAACCCGATCTCGCCGATGCCCAGCACGGTGGGGCAATCGAGAAAGTCGGGGATCATCGCCACCACCTCCCCGGCCAGGGCGAGGTCTTCCGCCTCCTTCGGGTTGATGCACAACCAGCAGAAATGCGGCAGGCCGAACTTGGCCGCCCGGCGCGGCTCGTGTTCGGTCAACTGGCGGAAGTAATCGCGGAAGCCCTCAGGCGAGCCACGATCGAAACCGGCCCAGAAAGCCGGTTCGGAAACCGCCCGGCAGCCGGCGGTGACCATTGCCTGGTAATCATCGGTGGTCCGGCTGACCATGTGAACGTGGGGTTCGATGTAACGCATGAACGGAAGGGGGAAAAAAGTGAAAAACAAGCGGGAGGGGCGCGGCGTTCACGGGGTGGCGGAACCCCCGGGCCAGGCGCCGAAAGCGCCCTTGCCCGGCGCGCGCTCCAGCGGTTCCTCGGTGGGGTCGCTGAACGCCAGCAATGCCTGCTCGGCGCGGTCGGGACGCTCTTCCAGCAGTCCCCGCAGGGCCTTTTTGAAGGCGGCAAGCCGGAAGTCCGCCTCCCCTTCCGCGCGGTCCACCCGGTCCAGAAACGCCGCCAGCTCGATGAGCTGGCATCGCGCCGCCGGGAAATACAAATCGAGCACTTGCTGACGTGTCATAAGCAATCCTGTTTCATCCGCAGCATACCGGCAGGCGCCCGCGCCCGGCAACCCACAAACGGAAAAGGCGCCCGCCCGCGGGCCGAACCGTTTTCTTTCTGGCACGCCCGGGGACGGTCCGGTAGTAATGGCCGCGTGCACCGGGAAAGGAAAAGTGAAAACTGGAGTTCCCGCTTGGGCGTGATCCTGGCGGTATCGGGCAGCGCGGTGGGGTTGGGCAATTTCCTGCGCTTCCCCGGTTTGGCGGCGCAATACGGCAGCGGCGCCTTCATGATCGCCTACTTCATCTCGCTCATCATCATCGGCATTCCCATCTGCTGGGCGGAATGGACCCTGGGCCGCTACGCCGGCCAGCAGGGGTTTCACTCCAGCCCCGGCATCTTCCACGCCATCATCCGGCATCCCCTCGGGAAATACATCGGCGTGCTGGGGGCGGTGATCCCGGTGGTGATCTACATGTATTATGTGTACATCGAGGCGTGGTGTCTGGGGTACGCGTGGTATTACGTCAGCGGGCAGATGAATCTCGGCGACAGCGTGCAGGCCTACGGGGATTTCTGGTCGCGCTACGTGGGGGCCACGGAGAACGGCCTCGCCTTTGGCGGCGGCCACAACCACGTGGTGATCTTCCTGATCATCGTCTTCATCCTGAACTTCATCATCATCTACCGGGGGCTGGTGAAGGGCATCGAATTCTTCTGCAAATACGCCATGCCGGCGCTCATCCTGCTGGCGCTGGTCATCCTGGTGCGGGTGCTGACCCTGGGGACGCCCGATCCCACCAAGCCGGACCAGAGCCTGATCAACGGGCTGGGCTACATGTGGAACCCCGGCGACGTGGGCACGCAACTCCGCAATCCCCAGCTCTGGCTGGCGGCGGCGGGACAGATCTTCTTCTCCCTGTCGGTCGGCTTCGGCGTGATCGTGACTTACGCCAGCTATCTGCGGGAGAAGGACGACATCGTCCTGAGCGGCCTGACCGCGTCGAGCGCCAACGAATTCTGCGAAGTGGCGTTGGGCGGCATGATCACCGTGCCGGCGGCGTTCGTCTTTCTGGGCGCGGCCGGCGTGGCGGGACAGGGCACCTTCGACCTCGGGTTCAAGGTGCTGCCGCTGGTCTTTTCGAAACTGCCCCTGCCGTGGCTGTTCGGCGGCATCTTCTTCTTCCTGCTGTTCCTGGCGGCGGTGACCAGCTCGCTCTCCATGCTCCAACCCGGCATCGCCTTTCTCGAGGAGGCCATGCACATCGGACGCAAGCAATCGGTGGCCATTCTCGGCCTGTTGACCGCCCTGGGCTGCCTGTTCGTGGTCTATTTCAGCCGGGGTCTGAAGGCGCTTGACACGATTGACTTCTGGGTGGGCACCTTCCTGATCTACGTGATGGCCACCATCATCATCATCAGCTTCGGCTGGGTGCTGGGCATCCGGCGGGGATGGGAGGAGGCGCACAAGGGGGCGGAGATGCGCATCCCGAACGTGTTCAAATTCATCATCAAATACCTCTCGCCCCTGTATTTGCTGGGCATTTTCGTCTGCTGGCTGCTCTTCAACGTGCTGGGCTGGGATCCCCAAAAAGGCGGCCTGCATCCCGACGCCCGGGTGCTGGACCTGGTCGGCGCCGACCCGAATCCCGTGGCCCGCTGGAGCATCCTCTGGGTGGTGGTGGTGGTGGCGTTTTTCGTCCTCATCACGGCCAGCGCCGCCCGCCGCTGGCGGACCCGCGATCACGCGCCGGCCCCCGCGTCCAAACCCTCCACCTCATAGCCGGCAAACCTCGCGAACCTCATTGCCTGCCATGCAAGAAGCACAAGGACTCACCCCCGGCGGCTGGATCACCATGATCCTCTCAGTCGGGTTCGTCGTCGGCCTGTTCGTGACCTGCATCAGCAAGGTCATTCTGGGCCACAAACCAGTCGAACCCCTCCACGGCGTGGACAACATCGAACCGCCGGACATCAAGGAAGAGGCGTCGGAAAAGCAGGGCTGACGGAAATCCGAGACCCCGGCCGCGGCCGCGGCGGCGCGGGTCCCGCCCGGCCGCGGCCGCCGCCGGGGAAGCCCCCTCCGAAATCCGCTTTTCCCGAACGAAGACGGTTGCATTTCCCGCCAACCGGGGAGAGGGTGCGGCGCGTGAAAGCGCGTTGAAATTTTCGTTTCCCGCATCCCATGAGCATCGCCATCCTTTCCGACATCCACGATCACCTCTCGAACCTGCGTCGCGCCCTGGCGGCGGTGGAGGAATCCGAAGCGCTCATCTGCTGCGGCGACCTCTGCTCCCCGTTCGTCGCAAAAGAGCTGGCGGAAGGCTTCGCCGGCCCGGTTCACATCGTCTTCGGCAACAACGACGGCGACCGCTGGCGCCTGGGCATGAACGCCCAACGGCATCCGCATCTGCACTTCCACGGAGAATACGCGGAGCTGGAATTCGGCGGCCGGAGTTTTGCCGTGCAGCATTTCGACTCCCCCGGACGGGCGCTGGCACGGGGCGGCACGTTCGACGTGGTCTGCTTCGGCCACAACCACCGCTTTGAGATCACCCGCGAGGGAAGCACCCTCATAATCAACCCCGGCGAGGTCTTTGGCGGCCTCACCGGCCAGGCCACCTGCGCCCTCTATGACCCCGCCACCCACGAAGCCCGACGCGTGAATTTGGGATGACCCCCGCCGCTTCCTCGTCGGACGCCGTACCTCCGAAACGCCGAGAGCCCGTCTGAAAAGCGAGACGCCCGGGCACGCCGCCCACAGGATGTGGCGCAAAAAGCCCTTGAGGGCAGGCCGGTTCAGGACCGGCCCGCGGGCGTGAAAATCCGAATCCCGAAATCCGAAAAAACCACGCCTTCGGGGCGAAATCACGCGGGGAAAGGGAAAGCGACGGCCTCGTCGCCTCCGGGGTTGGGAGGCTTTGCGTTCCGCGCCGAATCGTTCGCGGCGGGGGCGTTACGCCGCGGCCAGCCGCGCCTTGACGGCGGCGATGAAATCGGGGCGGGTGCCGCAGCATCCGCCCACGAAACGCGCCCCGGCGGCGATCACGTCCGGGACCACGGCGGCGAATTCCTCCGGCGTGGTGCGGTACACCACCTGCCCGCCCTCCATCTCCGGCAGGCCGGCGTTGGCCTTGATCCAGATTGGACGGTCGGTGGCCGCGCGCAGCCGCCGGCAGATGTTCACGAAGCCCTGAATGCCCTGGCCGCAGTTGGACCCGATCACGTCCGCGCCCGCCTCGGTGAGGGCCTGCGCGGCCTGCTCGGGGGTCACCCCCATCATGGTGCGGTCCTTGTCCTTGCCGGAATCGAACACCATGCAGGCGACCACCGGCAGACCGGTCTTTTTCGCCGCGCTCAAGGCGGCCCTGGCCTCGTCCAGGTCCGCCATGGTCTCGATCACCAGCCCGGCCGCGCCCCCGGCGGCGAGGGCTTGGGCCTGCTCGGCGAACACGTCTTCCAGCTCCTCGACGGAGGTCTCGCCCATCATCACCATCTTGCCGGAGGGCCCGATCGAGCCGAACACCAGCGCTTGGTCGCCGGCGGCCTCCTTGGACAGGCGGGCGCCGGCTTCGTTGATGGCGGGAGCCTGGTCGGCGGCGTTGTGGCCGGCCAGCGCCAAGCGGCTCGCGCCGAAGGTGTTGGTCAGGATCACCCGGCTGCCGGCGTCCACGTAGGCGCGGGCCACCTCGCGGACCTTGTCGGGGGCGGTCAGGTTCCAGAGGTCGGGGCATTCGCCCGGGGCCAGGCCGCGGGCCTGCATCTGCGTGCCCCACGCGCCGTCGAGCAACACCGTGCCCTCCGCGAGCAGGCGTTCAATGGTGGCGTGCATGAACCAGCCTCAGCCTTCGCCTTCGATTTGCGCCCGGGCCAGCGCGACCGCCGCCGGGGCCGTCTCGCTGTAACCGTCCGCGCCGATCTCGTCGGCGAACTTCTGGGTCAGCGGCGCGCCGCCCACCAGCACCTTCACCTGATCCCGCACGCCGGCTTCCTTCAGCGCGTCAATGGTCTGTTTCATCGAAGGCATGGTGGTGGTGAGCAGGGCCGACATGGCGACCAGCTTCGCCCCTTTCTCGCGCACCGCCTGAACAAACTGCTCGGGCGAAACATTGACGCCGAGGTCAATCACCTCGAACCCGCCGCCTTCAAGCATGGAGGCCACCAGATTTTTGCCGATGTCGTGCAGGTCGCCCTTGACCGTGCCGATGGCGACCTTGGCCAGCGGCTCCTGTCCGCCCTGCAGCAGCAACGGGCGCAGGATCTCCAGGGCGGCCTTCATGGCCCGCGCGGAAATCAGCAGCTCGGGCACGAAGTATTCGTTGTTCTCGAACCGCCGCCCCACTTCGTCCATGGCCGGGATCATGTACTCGTTGACCAGCATCAACGGGTCCGCGCCCTCCGCAATGGCTTTCTCCGTGATGGCCAACGCGGCTTTGTCGTCGCCCTGGATCACGGCCTCTCCGAGTGCCTGATAATCGCTCATAGGTCCGCGGCATATTGCGCGTTCCGGACGCCGCGGGCAAGCCCAAGTCCGCGAAAGCTCCGCCCCCGGCCGGCGCGCCTCCCGCCGGGCGGACGGCCGCGCCGCCGCAGCTCCCCTTCCGCCGGCGCGCGGCGGCCGGGGGCGGGACGCCCGGGACGGCTTGCTTTTCGCGGCCTCAGGCCAGGGTGGCCAGCACGCCGCGCACGTACCCCACGGATTCCGCCAAACCGGGAAGAGGATCGTCCGGGTGGGGTTCGTATTCGAACGACAACAAATGCTGGTAGCCTATCTCCCGCAGGGTGCGCAGGAAGGCCGGAATGTCAATCACCCCCCGGCCCACCTCGACGGCGTGTCCGCGCGGGCCGGCTTCGTTGACGTCCTTCACGTGGAGGTCCAGCAGGCGGTCGCGACAGTGGCGGAGTTGCTCGCGCAAATCGCCGCCGGCGCGCACCGTGTGTCCGATGTCCACGCACAATCCCAGCCGGGGATCCCGTCCCTGAATGCGCCGGTAGGCGTCGGTGGGCAAAGGATAGAGGTGGTCGCCGGGGCCGTGGTTGTGAATGGCCACCGCGATGTCGAAGGTCTTGATGTGTTGCTCGACCAGGTCCATGACCTCCGGATACGGCACGCCCACGATGCAGCGCATGCCGGCCGCGCGGGCGTACTGAAAGGCCTGGCGAACCTGCCCGGGAGTCTTCAGCGTGATGACGCCGCCCCCCCACAAGGTGATGCCCGCCGCTTTTGCCTCGGCGGCCGCCGCGGCGCATTCCTTTGGCGAACTGTCCAGCGGGAGGTGGAAGGATTTGAAACAAATCTGATGGATTCCCAGTCGCCGGGTGAAGGCGAGCGCCTGGGCGCGGGTGAACTTGCGGAAGGTGTAGGAAGCCACGCCCAAGGTGAGCGGCGCCGGGTGCACGGCGTTCGCGGCGCGTCCGCGCAACGCGGAGCCGGCCAACGCCCCCAGCACGGTGGAGGAAAGCAGGAATTGACGGCGATTTTGCATGACCATGTTGAAGTTGCGATACTCGGTTACTGCTTGCGAAACCCCCGCCCGGCGATCTCCGGACCACCGGCCGACGGCCCCGTGTACGACGGCCTTCCATACCACGAAACCCGCCCGCCGGACAAACCGAACCCGGCGTTTTCCGGGGAAGCCGGGAGGGATCGGAGCCGGCGCGGCCGCGGAACCCGGCCCCGGGGAAGCAAGGGGCGGAGCGGCCCTTCGGCGCACGCGAGGCGCGCGCTTTCTTCCGGAATTCGGTCTTCGAATTTCCTTCGCTCCCTCGGCCCCTCGAATTTCCCCCACCCTCTCGCCGGGTAACCCCCGCCTCCGGCGAGGCGGGCCGGGCGTCCCGCCCGGCTCTTCGACGCGCGGGAAAAGGGTGCTTTGTTTCAACCACGTGTCCCGGGTGTTATCCGGGCATTCCCACGCACGTGGTGTCGTTGAAGCAGCCGCGAGCTAAGAACGCGGGGCAGGCTTCGGCGGGACGCCGAAGCCGACCCGCCGGAGGCGGATGCCACCCGGGAGGAAATCCGAAAAAAATGCGTTTCTCCCGCAGCCGTCGGGGTGAAGAGGCGACGCGAAACGCCCCCGGCTTCACCCGCCATCCGAAGCAATACGCCCGTCCACGAGGTGGATCGAGGCGGGGGCGAGGGCGGCCACGTGGTCGTCGTGGGTGGCCAGGAGGAGGGTGGTGCCCCGTTCGGCGTGAATGGCGCGCAGCAGCTCGATGATTTCCGCGCCGGTGTGGGAATCGAGATTGCCGGTGGGCTCGTCGGCGAGGAGCAGGACGGGATCGTTGATCAGCGCCCGGGCGATGGCCACCCGCTGCTGTTCGCCGCCGGACAATTCCCCCGGACGATGCTCCAGCCGGTGGCCCAGCCCCACCCGTTCGAGGAGTTCCCGGGCGCGCCGGGCGGCCCGGCCCGCCGGCACCCGGGCCAGGCGCGCGGGCAGGGAGACGTTTTCCCACGCGTCGAGTTCGGGCAGCAGGTGGTAGGCTTGGAACACGAAGCCGATTTCCTGATTCCGCAAGTGGGCGAGCTGGCGCCCGGAAAGCCGGGTGAGATCGCGCCCCTGGAACTCGACCCGTCCGGTGGTGGGGGTGTCCAATCCGCCGATGAGATGAAGCAGGGTGCTCTTGCCCGCCCCGGACGCGCCGCGCAGCGCGACAAAACTCCCCGCCGCCACCTCCCAATCAATGCCGCGCAGCACTTCGATCCGCCGCCGCCCCAGCGGATAGGCCTTGTGGACGTCGCGCAGGGCCAGCAGGGGGGCGGCGGCGGCCTTCGGAGCGGTGGAGAGCGGGGCGGGATCACTCATGGCGCAGGGCTTCCACCGGTTTGAGGCGGCCGGCGTTCCACGCGGGAATCACCCCGGCCAGCAGGCAGATCAGCAGGGAACCGCCCAGAATGATCAGCAGGTCGCTGGTCACCACCTGGGCGGGCAGCTCCCGGAACATGTAGATTTGCTCCGGAAACAGCTCGAAGCCGGTGGCCCGCCGCATGAAGGCGAGAAAGTCGTTCCGGTAGGCCACCGCCAGCAATCCCAGTCCCAGTCCGGCGGCCACCCCCAGCACGCCCACCACCAGGCTTTGACTGAGAAAGAGCCACATCACCTGGCCCCGCGTGGCGCCCAGCGCCTTGAGGGTGCCGATCTCGCGCGTCTTCTGCACCACGAAGGTGATCAACGCGCTGCAAATCCCGAAGGCCGCCACGATGGTGATGAAAAAGAGCAGGTAGAACATCATGTTCTTCTCCACCACCAGCGCGTCGAGGAACGGCTTGTTTTCGTCCATCCACGTGGTCAGCCGGTATTCGGGGCCGAGTTGCAGCCACAATTCGCGTTTGGCGGCGGCCGCCGCGTCGGGATTTTTCAGGGAAACGGTCAGGCCGTGCACCGAGTTGTTGAGGCCGTAAAGGTCCTGGGCGTTGGCCAGAGAGCAGATCAGAAACGCGGAATCGAACTCGTGGAAGCCGACGTCAAAGATGCCATTGACGGTGAAGTCGTCGGCCAGCGGAGCCTCCTCCGATCCCTCCCGCCGGCTGGTGTCCCATTCCTCGAACTGCCGCACGGAATAGATGGCCAACGTGTCGCCGACCGACACCTCCAAACGCGCCGCCAGCTCGCTGCCCAGCAGCACGGTGTAGCCCCGCAGGCTGTTGGTGCCCATGATCACGCGGTCCAGCAACGTGCTCACGGAGGGCTCGAACCGCGGGTCCACCCCGCGCACCAGCGGCACCAGGTAACGCGGGCTGCCGTAGCGGGGCTGGGTCTTCACCATCACCTGCCCCATCACGTAGGGGGCCACTCCCTTGACGAAATCGTTCGTCGCGATCCGGGCCATCAACGCCTCGTAATCGTGGAGGGGCACGTCGTTCCGCTCGATTCGCAGGTGCGCGCTGAACCCCACCAGCTTGTCGCGCAGTTGGCGGTCGAACCCGGTCATCACCGCGATGACGATGATCAGCACCGCCACCCCCAGCATGACGCCGATGATGGAAATGAGCGTGATGACCGACACGAACGTGCGCTTGGGGCGCAGGTAACGGAGGGCCAGCATCAACTCGAATGGCAGTCGCGACATCGCGCCGTCAGGCTGGCGGCCCCCACCGGCCACTGTCAAGCCCGCCGCCGGCCGGGATTGCGGACCCGGCGGATTTTTCCGGTTCCGGCGGACGGCGGTTCACCGGTAGGCTGCGGGGGCGTGACGGTGCTCGAAGTCATTCAACGCAGCGCGGAATTCCTCGCCCGCAAGGGGGTGGAATCGCCGCGGTTGCAGGTGGAACTGCTGCTGGCGCACGTGCTCAAGCTGCCCCGGCTGGAGCTGTACCTGAATTTCGAGCGCGTGCTCACGGAGCCGGAACTCGACACCCTGCGCGACCTCGTCAAGCGCCGGGGCCGGCGGGAGCCGCTGCAATACCTCACCGGCGAGGCGGCCTTTTGCGGGCGGGATTTCCGGGTGACGCCGGCAGTGTTGATTCCCCGTCCGGAGACGGAGGAGCTGGCCGAGCGGGCGGGCCAATGGCTCGAAGCCCGGGGCACGCGCGCCGGCGTGCTGGATTTCGGGACCGGCAGCGGCTGTCTCGCGGTGACGCTGGCCCTCCGGCTCCCCGGGTGCCCGGTCTGGGCGCTGGACGTTTCCGAGGCGGCGCTGGCGGTGGCCCGGGAAAACGCCGCCCGGCACGGCGTGACGGAGCGAATCCGGTTCGTTCAGGGCGAAGGATTGGGCGCGCTGCCGCCGGAGCCGCGTTTCGCCGCCTTCGTGGCCAATCCGCCCTACATCCCGGACGGCGACCTCGCGGGCCTGCCGCCGGAGGTGCGCGATTTCGAGCCCCGCGAGGCGCTGGCGGGCGGCCCGGACGGGCTGCGGTTCATGCGGGAGCTGGCGGGCGGGGGCGACCGTCTCCAGCCGGACGGGCGGCTGTTTCTCGAATTCGGCGACGGCCAGGAGGACGCCGTGGCGGCGCTGTTTCGCGAGGCGGGCTGGGCGATCGAGGCAATCGAGCGGGATTTGCGCGGCACGCCGCGAATCCTCGTTGCGCGGCCCGGCGGTTCGTGAAAGGCTGGGTCCGCCGACCCGGCCCGTTCCCGCGCGAAACCGCGTGGCGGCCGTCGCGCCT
The DNA here is from genome assembly GCA_964601985.1 of uncultured Verrucomicrobiota bacterium. Lineage (GTDB taxonomy): Bacteria > Verrucomicrobiota > Verrucomicrobiia > Limisphaerales > J093 > J093. The sequence goes on along the minus strand of CAZRPT010000059.1, from coordinate 25,977 downwards.
GAAACGGCGTGCCGGGTCGCGTGGCGAACACCTGTTTTTTCCGTTCCACCATGCACAGTTTGATCATCCAAGGCGGCCCCCCCCTGCGGGGCGAGGTGCGCGTCAGCGGCGCGAAGAACGCCGTGCTGCCCATTCTGGCGGCCACGTTGCTGACCCCGGAAAAATGCGTCATCCGCGGGGCACCCCGGCTGAGCGACGTGACCTTCATGACGAGCATCCTGTCCTCGCTCGGCGCGAACGCGCGCTTCCGCGGCGACACGATCACCGTCGAGGCCCGGCGCATCAAGGGGGTGGGCGATTACAACCTGGTGCGCAAGATGCGCGGCTCGATCTGCATCCTCGGGCCGTTGCTGGCGCGCCTGCGGGAAGCCACCGTTTCGCTGCCGGGCGGCTGCGTCATCGGCACCCGGCCCATTGACCTGCACCTGAAGGCCATGCGCGCGCTGGGCGCCCAGGTGAGAATCGAGGGCGGCTACGTCCACGCCCGCGCGCGGCGGCTGGTGGGCACGGAAATCTTTCTCGGCGGCCGGGCGGGCCCGACGGTGCTGGGCACCGCCAACGCCCTGATGGCCGCCACGCTCGCGGAGGGGGTGACGGTGATCGAAAGCGCGGCCTGTGAGCCGGAGGTGGTGGACTTGGCGGATTTCCTCAACGCGATGGGCGCGCGCATCCAGGGCGCGGGCAGTCCCACCATCACGGTGACCGGCGTGAAGGAGCTGCACGGCGCGGAGCACCGGGTCATTCCGGACCGCATCGAGGCGGCCACCTTCGCCATCGCGGCGGTGGCCACGCGCGGGCGGGTGACCCTGCGCGGCGCGCGGGCGGATCATTTGCACGCCGTGCTGGACAAGTTGCAGGAGGCGGGCGCGCGCATGGAGCGGGGGGGCGACGCCCTGACCGTCTGGCGCGGGCCGAAGCTGATCCCGGTGGACGTGACCACCCAGCCCTACGCCGGCTTTCCCACCGACGCGCAGGCGCAGATGATGGCCCTGCTGACCCGCGCGAAGGGGATCAGCATCGTGACCGAGCGCATCTTCGAATCGCGCTTCATGCACGTGAGCGAACTGCTGCGGCTGGGAGCGGACATCACCATCGAAGGCCCCAGCGCGGTCATCAAGGGCGGCGGCCGGTTGAACGGCGCGCCGGTGATGGCCAGCGACCTCCGCGCCTCGGCGGCCCTGGTCATCGCGGGCCTGATGGCGCAGGGCGAGACCCAGGTGAAGCGCATTTATCATCTTGACCGGGGCTACGAGAAGCTGGATGAAAAGCTCCGCGCGTTGGGGGCTCACATCCGCCGCGTGAAAGAATAATGCGACAGTTTTTAACCATCGTGCTGGTCGTCGGAGCCATCTGGCTCGGACTGAAATTTTACAACTACGCGAAGACCTCCGTCCGGGAGGCCGATCAACAATCCCAAGAGGTGGACACGTTCGACCAGCCCGCCCCCGGCAAACTGCCCGGCATGCCCGCCTCGATGGAGGCCTCGCTGGAACAGGCCAAACGCGCCGGCCCCGAGGCGTTGGCGGCCTGGCTGATGCGGAACCGGATGACCGTCCGCGACCCCCGCCGGGCCGAGATCGAGCTGGATTACGTCGTGCTGGTGGGGCCCACCGACCGCAAGGAGGCCCGGCGCGTGCTGCAAAATCTCGAATCGCGCATCGGCCCTGATTCGCCCCTGCGGAAAAAATACGAGCGGCTGCGGAAGACCTACCAGTAACTCCGCCCCCCCCGAAACCAATTCGGCGCACGCCGCGCCGCCGCCAAGCACCGGCTTCCCCTCCGAACAAGCCGCCCCCGCCGCGAGGGGCGGGCTGGTTTCGGCCCCGGGCGGCGGGGGCGCTTCAGCCGTGTTTCGGCTCGCCGGCCTGCTCCAGGGCTTCCAGAACGATCCCCGGCGTGAGTATGGGCGGCAGGACGAGGGGCGGTCGCGCCGGATCGGCGGGATATACCAGCACCAGGGGCACGCCGGCCCGGTCGTGCTCCTTGAGCGCCCGGGCGATGCGGGGATCGCGGTTGGTAAAGTCGGCCCGGAAGACGATTCCGTTCAGCGCGGCCAGTTTTTGGCGCACTTCCGGGATGTCTATGGCGACTTTCTTGTTGTAGCGGCAGTTGGGACACCATTTCGCGGTGAAATCCACCAGCACCACGTGTCCGGCTTTCCGGGCCCGCGCCACCGCCTCGGGACTCCACGCGTGCCATTCCAAGCCGCCGGGGACATCCCGCACCACCGCGTCGCCGCCCGCCGCCGGCCCCACGGGCCGGCGCCAGTGCAACTGGCCTTCCAGGATGAAGGCATAAGCGCCCGCCGCCAGCGCCAGGGCGATGCCGCGCGCCAGGCCTTTGCGCCGGGCGCCGCGTTGGACGAACTCGCCCCAGATCCAGGCAATGACCGCCACGGTCACGAGGAACATGCCCAGCCACAGCACGCCGGTTTCGCCGTAGGCGGGCGCGGTGAACTCGAACATCCACACGGCGGTGCCCAGCATCGGAAAGCCCATCGCCACCTTGAAACGCCCCATCCACGGACCCGGTTTGGGGAGGAATTTGAGCCACGCGGGGTGCCAGCTCAGCAGCACGTAGGGAAACGCCAGCCCGGCGCCGATGGTCAAAAACAGCAGCAGCACCACCGCCGCCGACTGGGTGAACGCGAAGCCCACCGCCACGGCCAGAAACGGCGCCGTGCAGGAGGTGCCCAGGGCGGTGGCCAGCACGCCGTTGAGGAAGGCGCCGGGACAGCCCTCGCGCGAGGCGAGTTTCGAGGCGGCGCCGAGGGCTTGTCCGCTCAGGTTGATCTCGAACACGCCGAACAGGTTCAGGGCCACCAGCACCACCACCAGGAGCAGGGCCAGCCGGAAATAGGGGTTCTGCATCTGCATGCCCCAGCTCGCGCCGCCGCCGGCCTGTTGCACGCCGATCACCACCAGCGCCATGGTCAAAAAGGAGGCCAGCACGCCCGCCCCGTACGCCAGCCCCAGCTTGCGCACCCGGCCGGGGGATTCCTGGCTTTGCTGGACGAAACCGAGGATTTTCAGCGCGATCACCGGCAGCACGCAGGGCATCACGTTCAGAATCAGGCCGCCCAGAAACGCCAGCGCCAGGATGAACCCCAACGAGTGTTTTTCGGGGGCGGGCGCGGGGGGCGGCGGGGCGGAACGGGACGCGCCGGACGGCGGCGGGGCGGCGGTCCGCGTCCCGGAGGCCGGCGGTTCCGCGGCGGAGGCGGCGGGCTCGCCGCCCGGGATGAGCGTCACCTCGAAGGCCTTTTCCGCCCGGCCATCCGAGTCGGTCTGAACCAGCAGGCCGGCCAGTTGCCGGGGCCATTCCTCCGTGAAACGCGAGGCCTTTTTCCGCAGGGTGAAGCGTCCGTCCCCGACCGCGCGCTCCGCCGGGCGGGGGTTGATGGCGTAATCATCGTCGCCGTAGGCCCAGAAATCCGTGGGCGTGAAATCCGGCAGGGTTTTTCCGGTGATCACCAACGTCGCCTCCTCGCCGGTCAAGTCGCCCTCCCAACGGGCGGTCGCGGCCAGGGCGGGCCGGGGCCGGGGCACGCGGGCCCGCCACTCGGCGAGCGTCGGAGCGTGTTCGGAGGAGCGGGCCCGCGGCCCCACGGTCAAGGGGGCGCTCACCTCGCCACCGCCGGGCACGCACGCTTCCAGGCACTCCAGCCAGTTCACGCTCGCCTTCAGCTCCAGCGCGCCGGGCGGGACGTTCGAGGCCACGGTCAACGGCACCAGCAGCGTGACTTCGTGGCTGTAGGTGTAGGAGACGATGCCGCCCGCCGAGTGGATTTCCGGCGGCGGCCACTGGATTTCGCCGGCGGTGACCCCCGGCGGCAACCGCCACTCGACGGCGGTGGCCATGCCGGAATCGCCGGGGTTGCGCCAGTAGATGTGCCAGCCCTCCTTCATCCGCAGGTGGATGCCGGCCAGCACGGTCGAGCCGGGCGGGGTCGTGGTCCGGTCCAGCCACAAGGCCACGGTGGTGGCCGCCCCTTCTCCGCCCGGCAGGCCCGGCGCGGCAAGGTCCGGAGAGGGAGCGGAGGAGAATCCGCCGAAATCCGCGCCCGCGGTCGGGAGGGGCGTCCAGCCCAGCCCCGCTCCCAAAAGAATCGCCCCGGCAAGCCGGGGACTGCACAATCCTCGCATCACAGATTTCATAATCGTATCGCCCCGTCGGTGAACAGGTTTCCGTTTTTCTCGCCTTGAATCCCGTCGCCCGCGCGCCGGTTGTCCTCCGCCGTTTCAGCGCGCCCGCAAGGTTTCCGGCGTTTCGCGGGCGGGGGGCGGGAACGGGAGCGTGTCAGGCAACACCCAGACGGGCGTGGTGGTCTTGAGCGGCGCGGGGCCGCCGAGATTCCACGTCAGCTCCACCATGCAGGCCGTCCATCCCCGGGCCGGCGCCGGCACGCGGGCCTCGTAAACGCCGTCGCCCCGGTCGGTCAGCGGCGCGCTTTTCCAGACGGGGCCGAGGGTTTCGAGCCGAAAATCGCGGGCCTCGGGGTTGGTGGCCCGCCACAGCCGCACCGCCTGGGGATGGTCCGGCGTGGTCACCCGGATGGTTCCGTCGGCGGCGTGTTCCCAGGCAAACCGCGGCAGGGGGGTCCGGTTGAGAATGGCGTGTTCCCAGGCGGCCAGCGTTTCCGGCGCATCGGTGTCGCGGAGGGAATGATCCGCGTTGGGGACGTAGCGGAGGTATTTCACGCCGGGCAGATCGGCGAAGTAGAACTGGGACGAATCCGGCAGGAAGAACTGGTCGCCGCAGGCGTTGAGCAGCAGCTTGGGCATCGTGAGGCGGTGGCGGTATTCGTACGGCTCGACCACCTTCAGCAGCGCCCGAAACTCCGGCGTGCCCAGCCAGTCCATGATGCCCTGCTCCACGTAGTCCTTCACCGCCGGCGCGTAAAATCCGTAGGCCCGGTAGTGGTGAATGAAGGAAGGCACCAGGTTGAGCATGTCAATGACGATGGGACAGATGGCCACCACCCGGCGGTCCACCGCCGCCGTGGTCCAGGTGGTCCAGCCGCGCTTCGAGCCGCCGGCCACCACGAAATGGTCCACCCGGCGGGCGCCGCCCTCCGGCCGGGCGCAGAAATCCGTCACCGTGTCCATCGCGCGCACGGCGGCCTTGGTCATGGGCAGGCGGGCCAGCCAGCGCGCCTCGCCGGTGCGGAGAAACTTGCCCCACGTGTAGGCCACCAGATCGTCCTCGGAGCGTTCGTGGCCGTCGTGATCGAAAACGAGCGGCTGATTGGGCACCATGCGCAGCTCGGCGGTCACGGATTGATTGGCCTTGGCGATGCGCGCCAAGGTCTTGCCGGGCTCGGGCGGGTCGGTGTCCTTGTTGCTGCCTCCGCCGATCATCAGCAGCGCCGTGTCGTGCGCCACCCGGTCCGGGGTGTAGATCACCAGCCAATGCCACCAGCGGGGATGGTTCACCTCGTTGGTCGTCAGCCAGGATTGCGAGGTCAGGCGAATGACGCTGACCGTCACCCCGTCCCGGGCGTCCTGGCGGACCAGCCGCCAGGCATAGCTCGGGTCGGGTTGGGCGACGTAACGATCCAAAGGAGTCTTCAAACTGCGCAAATGTCCGCCGGGTTGCGTGCGGCAACCGGTTCCCGCCAGCGCCAGCAGCAGTCCGGCCGCGGTCCATTTCAGCCCGTGGAAGAGGCGATGACCTTTCATAAAGCCGTTACTCAACCCTCTTTCGCCGCGCGGGTCAACCGGCGAACGAAAACAAGGGAAGCGCCGGAAAAAACGCCCCGCCGGCGCGCTCACAAACTCCAGCCCGCGCGGTAAGGCGGGTGGAGGTAGGCGTTGGCCAGACCGTGATTGGTGAACGTGCCGGCCTGGTCGTCCCACAACAGCTTCTCGCCGGCGAACCGGATGGCGACGGCCCCCAGCAGCGCGGTCTGGGTGAGCCGGGCGCCGTAGTCGAAGTTCGAGCCCGCCGGGCGTCCGGTGCGGATGGCTTCGAGCCAGTCCCAGGCGTGGTTTTTCACCCGGGGCAACACCGGCGGGCGCGGCCCTCCGGCGAGGTATTCGTTCAACCGCTTTTCGGGCAGGATCTGGCAACCGCCGGCCCCGTGCGAGCCGTGCACGATCATGCCCTTGCTGCCGAACAGGATCGCGCCCGTCTTCGGCACCTTCTGGTCTTTCGGGAACGGCTCCGGTCGCGGGATGGGAATGGTGCCGTCGTGCCAGACGAGCTTGACCGGCCCGCGCACCCCCTTGGCGGCGAACTCGAAGGTGATGCGGGTGCCCGGCGGATAAACGATTCCCTGCTTGAGCGGGTCGTAATCCCGCACCTCGGCCTGCACGCTCACGGGGGCGTCGAGGTCCAGCGCCCAGAACGCCGGATCGGCCACGTGACAGAACCAGTCGCCGATGCAGCCGGTGCCGAACGGCATCCAGCCGCGCCAGTTCCAATGCACCCAGAAGGGGGTGTAGGGCCGGAAGGGCACCGGGCCGATCCAGAGGTCGTAGTCGAGGCTCGCCGGCACGTCGTAGTGCTGCTTGATCTTGGGCAGATTGCGAATCTGGCAATAGACCTGCCGAAACGCGCCGCACCCGGCGTGCACCTCGCGCACCGGCCCGATGGCGTCGCTCCACACCCACTCGCACAACCGCCGGATGTCGCCGTAGGAGTGGCCCTGGTTGCCGAGCTGGGTGACCACGCCGTATTTGTGGGCCGCCGCGCGCAGGTGGCGCACCTCGTGCACCGAATGGGTCATGGGCTTCTCGCAATACACATGTTTGCCCCGGCGCATTGCTTCCATCGCGATCACCGCGTGCGAGTGGTCCGGCGTGCCGATGACCACCGCGTCAATCTCCTTGCCCAGCCGGTCGAACATCACCCGGTAATCGGCGAACCGTTTGGCCTTCGGGTACTGTTGAAACTTTTTCGCGGCGTATTGGCTGTCCACGTCGCAGAGGGCGACGATGTTCTGCCCCTCCCGCGCCATGGCGTCCACGTCGCTGCCGCCCCGGCTGCCGATGCCGATGCCGGCGATGTTCAGGCGGTTGCCCGGCGCGTTCGCGCCCCACAGCGGGGCGGGCAGAAACTGCGTCGCGGCGAGGCCCAGGCCGGTCCGGGCCAGGAAGCGCCGGCGGGTGAGGGGGGAAAGCGGGGAGCTGTTCTGTTGCGTTTTCATGCCGGCGGTCATGCTCGCGCCAAACCCGCCCCCGGGGAAAGCGGATTTTTCCCCCACGCCGCGCGCGGACGGACGCGCTCCGTTTTCCCCCTCCGAAAAGCCGGCGCGAAGCGGGAGGCCCACCGACCGCGGGACGTCACCGTTTTGTCACCAAAAAGTAACTTTGCGGCACGCCCCCCGGAGGGCATGATGGGGTGAGTCAAAGGATGAAAAAAATACTCGTCGTGGACGATGAACCGGATGTGGTGGAGCTGGTGGAGTTCAATCTCAAAACGGCCGGCTACCAGGTCCTGCGCGCGGGGGACGGTGGGGAGGCGCTCCGGCGCGCCCGCGAGGAGTTGCCCGACCTGATCGTGCTGGACCTGATGCTCCCGGAGGTGGACGGCTTCGAGGTGTGCAAAATCCTGCGCCGGGACCAGCGAACGAGGAACATTCCCATCCTGATGCTGACCGCCAAGGCGGAGGAAATTGACCGCGTGCTGGGATTGGAGCTGGGGGCGGACGATTACGTGACCAAGCCGTTCAGCCCCCGGGAACTGGTGCTCCGCATCAAAAACCTCCTCCGGCGGGGAGCGACGGACGGCGCGGAGGCTTCCGTGCTGGCCTTCGGCGACCTGATCGTGGACATCCCCCGACACGAAGTCCGGGTGCAAAACCGCAAGATCAACCTGACCGCCACCGAGTTCCGGCTGCTGACCGTCCTGGCCCGGCGGCGGGGGCGCGTCCAAACCCGGGAACGCCTGCTGCAAGACGTGTGGGGCTACAACCAGATGGTGGACACCCGGACGGTGGACACCCACATCCGCCGCATTCGGGAAAAGCTGGGCCCGGCGGCCAAACAGCATCTCGAAACCCTCCGCGGCGTGGGCTATCGTTTCCTGGATGAATGACTCCCGCCCCCTCTTCGACCGCTTTGAGATCCCCGCAAAAACTGCTCGGGGCGAGCCCCGGCGTCCCCAAACGCCGGGGCGGGAGTCCCGGCCGGCAATGACGGACGCGAGGGGGCTCTCTCCGGCGATCCGACGGCCATGATTGACGGAACCGAGATGATCGCGGCGCTGCTGACCGCGCTGAGCGCCGGTTTGCTGTGGCGGCTGCGGCACGAGCGGCGGCGGCACCATCAGACGCGGGCGGATTGCGCCCGGCGCGTGGAGCAGGAACGCGCGACGGCGGAACGGGCCCGCCAGGAAACACGCAACCGGTTGCTCGGCTGGTTCGACCACCTGCCCGAAGGGGTGCTGGTGGTGGACGCGGAGGGGCGCACGCAACTGGCCAACCAGGCCCTGCGCCGCGTGTTCCGCCTGCCGGAGACGGTGATCGGGCGGCCGGTGGCGGAAATCCTGCCCGCCGATGAACTCGCGCCCTTGTGGCGTCAACTCCGGAAAGGCGCGCCCCCGGGAACGGTGGAAATCACCCTGCCCCGGCTGGAGCAGCGCGTTTTCGAAATCCACCTTGCCCCCCTCCAACCCGAAGGCGGCCGCCCGCGAGGGGCGGTGCTGGCCTTTCATGATCTGACACGGATGCGGCGGCTGGAACAGGCCCGCCAGGATTTCGTGGCCAACGTGAGCCATGAACTGCGCACGCCGTTGTCGCTCATCAAGGGGTTCGTGGAAACGCTGCTGGACGGCGCGATCGAAAACCCGGAAGTCGCCCCGCGCTTCCTGCGCAACGTGGCCAAGCACACGGACCGGCTGGTCCTGCTCATCGAGGACCTGCTGGCGGTGTCCCGGCTGGAGTCGCGCCAGGTGCGGCTCGACCGGCGGTCCGTCTCCCCGCGCCGGCTCACCCAGTGCGTGTTTGACGACCTGGAATCCCGCGCCCGGCAACGGGAAACGCGGCTCTTCAACCAGGTGGCCGGCTCGTGGCGCGTGTTCGCCGATCCGGACCGCCTCCAGCAGGTGCTGTGGAACCTGATCGAAAACGCCATCAAATACGGACGGGTCGGCGGGCGGGTGACCGCGGGCGCCCGGCGCGCCACGGACGGGCTGGTGGAAATCTGGGTGCGGGACGACGGCCCCGGCATCCCGCGGGAAGCGCGCCCCCGCCTGTTTGAGCGCTTTTACCGGGCGGACCGCGCCCGCTCCCGGGAAACCGGCGGCACGGGACTGGGGCTGTCCATCGTCAAACACATCGTCCAGCTCCACGGAGGCCGTGTGTGGGTGGAGAGCGCCATGCAGCGCGGCTCCACGTTTTCCTTCACCCTGCCCGAAGCCGATGCGCCCCCCCCGGAAGAAACGCCCGCCGATCAACCGTAACGCCCCTCGAGATACTCCGCCGCGCGGGGATCGCGGGGATGGAGAAACAGCTCCCGGGTGGGCCGGTGCTCGATCAGCTCCCCCAGCAGCATGAACAAGCACTCGTCGCTGACGCGCCGGGCCTGGGCCATGTTGTGGGTCACGATGACCAGCGTGTAACGGCCGCGCAGTTCGAACATGAGTTCCTCCACGGCGCGGGTGCCCGCCACGTCCAGCGCCGAACACGGTTCATCCATCAGGATGATCTCCGGCTTGAGGGGGAGCAGCCGGGCGATGCAGAGCTTCTGCTGCTGCTCGAGCTGCAGCTCGGTGGCGCGGCGCTTCAGGTGATCCTTCAAATCCTTCCACAAGCCCACCTCGGCCAGCGCCTTTTCCACGGCCGCGTCCAGCCGGTCGCGACGCAGCTCCCGTCGGGGCAGGTGCAGCCGCATCCCCAGCACGAGGTTTTCGTAAACCGAGAGGGGAAGCGGGTTGGGCCGTTGAAACACCATGCCCACCGTCTTGCGGAGTTCGACCAGCGACACGTCCGGGTCATAGATGTTTTTGCCCAGCACGCGAACTTCGCCGGTGGTCGTCACGGATTCGTACCGTTCGTTGATCCGGTTGAAGCAACGCAGCAGGGTGGTCTTGCCGCATCCTGACGGCCCGATCAACGCGGTGATGATTCCCCGCGGAATGCGGACCGTGATCTCGCGGAGCGCCGGAAAGTCGGCGTACCGGAGATTCAGCCCGCGGGTGGTGATGCTGTGGCGGAGGGGGGAGGCATTCATCCGAAAATCCCTTGCACGTATTCGCGGGTTTGGCGGCGCCGGGCCCGTTCGGAAAAAATCACCCCGGTCTCGTCCAGCTCGACGAGGTCGCCGTTCCAGAGAAAGAGGGTGCGATCGGCCAGCCGCCGGGCCTGGGAAGTCAGGTTGGTGACCAGAATGATCGTGATCTCCCGCCGCAGTTCCTTGAGCGCGTCCTCGATCCGCATGGTGGTCACCGGGTCAATGGCGATGGAGAATTCATCCAGACAGAGCACCTCCGGTTGATGCGAGAGGGCGCGGGCAATGGTCAACCGCTGCTGCTGCCCGCCCGAAAGCCGGGTGCCGAGGGTGTGGAGGCGGTCCTTCACCTCCTCCCACAAGGCGGCCTGGCGCAGGCATTGCTCGACCCGCTCGTCCAGCACGGCGCGGTTGCGAATCCCGGCGCACCGCGGAGCGAAGGCCACGTTGTCGTAAACGCTGAGGGGCAGGCCGACCGGCAACGGCGCCACCATGCCCAGTTTGCGCCGCAGCCCGAACACGTCCTTGATCCGGCGCACGTCCCGTCCGTCCACCCGGATCGCGCCGGACACCCGGGCCGCGGGCGTGAAGTCAATCGTGCGGTTGAGACAGCGCAGGAGCGAGGTCTTGCCGGACTGGGCGGGGCCGATGATGCCGAAAATCTCGTTGGGCCGAATGGCGAAACTGAGACCGTGGATCACCTCGCGGGCGCCGTAGGAAAGCCGAAGGTCCCGCACTTCGATTTTGGGGGGCGTGACGTTCATGATTTCACCATTTCTTGCGGTGGCGCAACCAGACCCGCAGGCCGATCGAGGCGGCGTTCACCAGCAGCACCGAGCCCAACAGCGCCACCGCCGTCGCGAACGGCAGGGCCTCCCGCACGTTGGGCACCTGGGTGGAGATGGTGAACAGGTGCATGGACAACGCCATGCACTGATCGTCGAGATAGTAGGGAAAAAGATCCCCGCGCTCGACCACCTTGTAGAACACCGCCCCGGTGAACATGATCGGCGCGGTCTCTCCCGCGGCCCGGCTGACCTGCAAAATGATGCCGGTCAGGATGCCGCTGACCGCGTTTGGCAGAACGACGGCCCTGATGGTCTGCCACTTGCTGGCGCCCACGTTCCAGCAGGCCTCGCGAAACGCCCGGGGCACCGAGGCCAGCGCCTCGCGGGTGCTGGCGATGATGACCGGCAACGTCATGATGGCCAGCGTGAGCGCGGCGGAAAGCACCGACGCGCCGAACCGCGCGGCATAGACAAAAGCGCCCAGACCGAACAAGGCGTGCACGATGCTCGGCACGCCCGCCAGGTTGATGACCGCCAGATTGACGAGGCGGTTGAATCCGTTGTCCGCGGCGTATTCGTTCAAATAGATGGCCGCCAGCACCCCGACGGGCGCGGCCACCGCCAGCGAAAGAAACACCAGATCCAGCGTGCCGACGAACGCCGGCCAGATGCCGCCTTCAGTCATGTTCCGGCGCGGCACGTCGAGCAAAAAATCCCACCCCAGCGCCGGCCAGGCCTTGACCACCAGGTAAACCAGGACGGCGACCAGGGGAACCACCAGCGCCAATGTCATGAACAGAAAGCATCCCCGGGCCGCCGCCTCGGTCCGCGCCTTGCGACGCGTGAAGGCCGTTTCGCCAAACCGCGCCGCGACCGGCGAACCGGCGGGAGGCGGAAAGGAGGACGTCGTTTTCATGCGGCTACTTTTCGCGAATGCCCCGCACGGCCAGATCCGCCGCGAGGTTGACCACGAAGGTGATGAGAAACAGGAGCACGCCGGTGAGGAACAACACCCGGTAATGCCCCGAACCGACCGGCGCCTCGCCCAGCTCGGCGGCGATGTTGGCGGTGAGCGTGCGCACCGAATCCAGCGGCCCGCGCGGGATGTTGACCGAATGGCCGGTGCACATGAGCACGGCCATGGTCTCCCCCACCCCGCGGGCCACGCCCAGCAACACGGCGGCCAGCAGCCCGTTTTTGGCCGCCGGCAAAAGCACCCGGTAGATGAGCTGCCAGCGGGTCGCCCCCAGCGCCAGGGCCGCCTCGCGATAAGAGTCCGGCACGGCCTTGAGCGCGTCCTCGCCGATGGAGACGATGATCGGCACGCTCATCAGGGCCAGAATGATGCCGCCGTTGAGCGCGTTCACCCCCACCGGCGCGCCGGTCAGCGTGACGAGGAGCTTGCTCATGACGGTCAGCCCGATGAAGCCCCACACCACGCTCGGAATGGCGGCCAGCAGCTCGATGATGACCTTGAGAATCTCCCGCGGGCGCGGCCCGCAAAACTCGGAAATGAAAACGGCGGCGCCCAGGCCGAACGGCACCGCGAGCGCCATTGCCAGCCCCGTCACGCTGAACGTGCCCAGGATCAACGCCAGCGCGCCGTAGCGCACGTTTGTCTCCGAGGTGGGATACCAGTGGAGACTGAACAGGAATTCGGTCAGGCTGAACTGCTCGTCCCGAAACACCGGCGCCGCTTCGCGAAACACGAAGAAAAAGATGGCCAGAACAAACAGGACCGCGCTGACCCCGCAAAGCCGGATGAAGGCTTCGAAGGCCCGCTCCAATCCCACGGCCCAGAGCGGACGCCGGGCGCGGGCGGCGGGCGCCGGAGCGGCGACGGGCTTTTCGGAAACAGACGCCATGAGCAAAAGAAAGAAGAAAGCGGATTCCTCGCCGGCGCCTTTCTATTTCCCGCCGTTCAGCGGCACATAGCCGGTCTCCGCCACGATCTTTTGTCCGGCGGAAGAAAGGATCCATTCAAGGTACTCCTTCACCGCGCCGGTCGGCTCGCCGAGGGTGTAAACGTAGAGAGCGCGGGCGATGGGATATTTTTTGCTCACGGCGTTTTCCACCGTGGGCGCGTAGGCCGGCCCGCCCGCCCGGCGCGCCACCTTCAGCATCTTCACCTCCGGTGTGGCGTATCCCATGCCGCTGTAGCCGATGGCGCACGGCGTGTGGGACACCAGCTCGACCACCTCTTTGGACCCGTTCATGTCGCGTGAACCCGCCTTGTAATCTTTTTTGTTCAGGACGTGCTCGCGGAAATAAACGTAGGTGCCCGAATTGGACTGGCGGCTGATGCGCACGATCCGGTCCTCCTTGCAGCCGGGCACCGTCACGCCAAGCTGGGACCAGCGGACGAGGTCGCCGCCCTCCGCGTAAATCCGGGCCAGCTGCTCCCGCGTAATTTGGTCCAGGGGATTGTCCTTGTGCACGTAAACCGCCAGGGCGTCGTAGCCGACCGTGAGTTCCCGGGGCGTCTTGCCGGTGTTCCTCCGGGCCGCCTCGCGCTCCCGGGACTTCATTTCCCGGCTGGCGTCGGCGATGTCCACCGTGCCCGCGATCAAGGCGGCAATGCCGGTGCCCGAGCCGCCGCCGGAAACCTCGACACGGACCCGCGGATTGACGGCGTGATACGCCTCCGCCCATGCCTGGGCGAGGTTGACCATCGTGTCCGAGCCCTTGACCCGAAGGGTGCGGATCCCGCCCTGTTCACGGGGGCGGCAGCCGCTGAGCGCCAGACAAAGGCTGAGGCCCAGAAAAAGGCCCGTCTTTAAGGTTCGGAGGGATTTTCTCGTGGATTTCATGGTTTCTGTTTCTTTGCGGTTTCGGGTTGTTGCGCAAGAACGGCCTGCGCCAGGGCGCGGTCTCGTGCCCCTGGTCGGCGTCGCGGAGTGCGGGGTTCGATGCCGCCGCCGCTGAACCGCAGCCGGGGCTCCCCCGGCACGTTGCCGGGAACCTCGGCCATGCGGCCGCGGCAGGCGTTCCTCCTGCCGCCGGTGCAGCAGGAATTCGAGGCAGAGCCGGTCAATGTCCCGCCGCACACTTTCTTTCAGGTGCTTGCCCATATTCCGGGACGCATCCTGGCGCCGCCGGATGGCAGGCGGATGGCGCGCGCGTAACAATTGCGCGACAGGTCCCCCGCCCGCGGCCCGCGGGAATTTCGCGTTTTCTCCCGCGCGCCGAAGCGAACGGCTCCTCCGTCACGCCGCCGGAGGCCGAAGGAAAATTCCGCCCGGGAAAGGCGGAAGAAGGAGAAACGGACCACTTAAAGCCCGCCGGAAAAGCGGAACGCCCCGCCGGCGCTCATTTGTTGAAGCGGAAGTTGATGATGTCGCAGTCCCGCACGACGTAGTTCTTGGTTTCGAGGCGCTGACAGCCGGCGCGTTTGGCCTCCTTCTCGCCGCCATGTTCGACCAGGTCGGCGAAACTGATGACCTCGGCGCGGATGAAACCCTTTTGCAGATCGGTGTGGATGCTGCCGGCGGCCTCGACGGCGGTGGCGCCGGCGGGAATGGGCCAGGCGCGGTTTTCCTTGCCCCCGACGGTGAAGAAGGAAATGAAGCCCGCTTCCTGAAAGGCGCGGAACAGCAATTGGTCCGGCTCCGCCGGCTCCGCCTCCGTGGCCACCACGATGGGCAGATCGGTGAGAAACCGGTGCGCCGCGACGGCGGCGCGTTCCTCGTCCGTCAAGGTCACCTTTGCCGCAGGGGTGCCGTCTTCGAGGGCGGCTTGCAGTTTGCGCAGCACGGCGGCCTCCTCCGCCCCGGGATTCCGCCCCAGCCGGTTTTCGATGAACTCCAAATCGTGCAGGAGCAGGTCCGGAAAGAGATCCGCGGACGTCAGCACCGCGTCGGCGGTGGCGAGGTCTTTCGGGGAGACCGTTTCCACCCGGGCGTACACCCTTTTCTTCGCCTCGACGAGCCGGTCCACCTCGTCGAGCCGGGGATCTTTCACGTTGCGGTTGCCGAGCGGGATGCCGGGAATGCCTTGCACGCAGATTCTCACGGGCGGTTGGCTTACCCGGAAGGGCCGCCGGGAACAAGCGCAAAGCCGCCCGGAACGGCCGTCCGCGCCGCGCCCGCGACGGCGCCCGTCCGCCGCCGGCAAAGGAAACTGGCGGCGCCGGGGCGGAAAATGTTTTACTCCCGGGCGCGATGGCCAACCTGTCCCGATCCGATCCCGCCGCCGCCCGCCGCCTGGAAACCCTGTTCACGCCGGCGGATTTCGCGCGTCTGCCGGAACGCGACCTGCGCGGCGCCACGTGCGTGGTGTTCGACGTGCTGCGGGCCACCAGCAGCATGGTCACCGCGCTCGCCCACGGGGCGCGGGAGATTTTTCCGGTGGCGGACATCGCCGAAGCGCTGGCCCGGCGCCGCGCCCGCCCGGAACTGCTGCTGGCGGGCGAACGGGACGGCCGGCGCATCGGCGCGGCACGGACGGGCGGGGTGGAGTTTGATCTGGGCAACTCCCCCCGCGAGTTTCGCCCGGAGGTGGTGGCCGGACGCTCGCTGGTCATGACCACCACCAACGGCACCCGCGCCCTGCGCGCCTGCGCCGGCGCCGCGCGGGTGTACGGGGCGGCCTTTCTGAACCTGGGAACGCTCGTGGCGCGCCTCCAGGCCGCGCCGCCGGAGCATTTGCTGGTGGTGTGCGGCGGCACCTTCGAGGAGGCGGCCCTGGAGGACGCCCTGGCCGCCGGGGCGTTGCTCGAGGCGCTGTGGCCGCGCTACGCGGCGGGCCACGTCAGCGACGCCGCCGTCATCGCGCGCGCGCTGTTCCACCGCCACGGGCGCGACCTCCCGCGGGCCTTTCGGCTGGCGCGCAACGGCCGGCGGCTGCTGGAACAACCCGCCCTGCGGGAGGACGTGGCGTTCTGCGCCCGGCGGGACGTGTTTGCCGTGCTGCCGGCGCTGGAGGGAGACCGGCTGGTGGCGCTCAACGCGCCCTGACGTCGTAGGCCAGCAAAAGCCCCTGGTCGCGGAGGTAGAGGCGGCCGTCGTGGATGACCGGGTGCGGCCAACTGCGCTCCTTGGTCCGGTCGGGCTGGTTGAAGCGTCCCTTCTCGACGTAGCCCTGCGGAGTGCACTCGATCAAGGCGACGGTGCCCCGGCTGCCTTCGTAGCGGAGGTAGAGGTGGCCGTCGGCGTAGAGGATGGCGCCCTTGCCGAGCTTCTTTTTTTCGTTCCAGATCATCCGGCCGCTTTTGAGGTCCTGGCAGACCCAGCCCTTGCCGTCGGAATAGCCGTAAAGACGGCCGTCCACGAGCACCACGCCGCCGTGGTGGTTGACCATGTTTTTGTTGGCGTAGCGCTGGGTGGCGGAAAACTTGCCGCCGAGGTGGGAGATTTCAAAGCAGTTGCAGCCGACGCCGTAGCCGGAACTCACATAAACCAGGTTGCCCGCGACGATGGGCGTGGGCACCACGGCGGTGCGCCCCTTGCGGGCGGCGCGCCAGAGGAGGCGGCCGTCCCGGGCGGCGACGGCGTACACGCTGCGGTCACTGATCTGGACGTACTGGCGCACGCCGCCCCAGTTGGCCACCACCAGCGAGGCGTAGGAGGCCTTGTCGGTGATCTCCCGGCTCTGCCAGAGGAGCCTGCCGGTGCGTTTGTCGAAGGCGGCCACGCTGCCTTGGGGGCCGCCGGGCGTGCAGACCACCTGGCGGCCGTCCACCAGCGGCGATTCGGAATAGCCCCAGTTGGACATCATTTTGCCGCCGAATTTTTTGGCCAAATCCTGCTGCCAAAGCAGCTTGCCGGCGCGCGCGTCCAGGCAGCTCAGCAACCCGCCCGCGCTGAGGGTGAAGAGCAGATCCTCCGCCACGGTGGGCGTGCAACGGGGGCCCTGGGCATAGCCCATGTCCTTGAACGCGGGCGCGATGCGCGTCCGCCAGCGCGGTTTGCCGCTCTTTTCGTCCAGCGCCCACGCCAGCTCGTCCTTGCCCACGTAGCCCATGCCGTAAATCAACCCGTGGGCGAAGGAGGGCGTGGTGTAGCCGCCGCCGAGGCCGGTGGTCTTCCACACGAGCGGCGGACCGCCCGCGGGCCATTCCCGGAGCAGGCCGGTTTCCCGGCAAAGCCCGTCCCGGTGGGGTCCCCGCCATTGAGGCCACTCCGCGGCGGAAAGAGATCCCATCGCGGCCACGAGACCGCAAACGCCCAGCAAAGCAGACAACTGAGTGGTTTTCATTGGAAAGAGATAGATGGATTTCGCCGGCGGCTTATTCAACGCGGCTTCCGGGGAACGCGTCCCCGGTCCGCGCGACGGCCCGCGCGAACCGGGGACGGGCAAAGCGCGTCCCGCTTCCGAAACCTCCGGAAAACAGAACGCCGAGGAGCGCTTACTTCACCCGGGCGAAGTGGGTCTCCACCTTCGACCAGTTGATCACGTTCCAGATGGCCTTGAGGTATTCGGCGCGGCGGTTCTGGTACTTCAGGTAATAGGCATGCTCCCAGACATCCACGCCCAGAATGGGCCGTCCCGCGCAACCGGCGATGTCCGCGCCCATGATGGGATTGTCCTGGTTGGCGGTGGAGACGACCTGGAGCCGGCCTTCGTGGACCACCAGCCAGGCCCAGCCGCTGCCGAACCGGGTCATGCCGGCCTTCTCGAACTGCTCCTGAAAGGTCTCGAAGCTGCCAAACGTGCCGTTGATGGCCGCCGCCAGCTCGCCGCCGGGCGCGCCGCCGCCGTCCGGGCTCAGGATTTCCCAGAAGAAGCTGTGGTTCCAATGTCCGCCACCGTTGTTGCGCACGGCGGTCCGAACGGCCTCGGGCACGGAAGCCAGATCGCGCACCAGCGCCTCGAGAGGCCGGGCCTCGAGGGCGGCCTGGCCGGCGAGGGCCTTGTTCAGGTTGGCCACGTAACCCGCGTGGTGCTTGCCGTGATGGATTTCCATCGTGGCGGCGTCAATGTGGGGCTCCAACGCGGTCGGGTCGTAAGGCAGGGCAGGAAGTTCGTGTGCCATGGGGTTTCGGTCTGTTTTAGTTTCGTGCCAGTCGGTTTCACGAACGGCGGCGCCTTCATCTCATCCGCGCGCGCCGTCGCAACGAGTGCGGAACGTAGCAGAAGTCCCGCCCCCGCACAAGGAACCGGCGGGACGAAAACCCGGCCGCCCCACCCCACCCCGACGGTTTCCCCGGCGCTGAAAAAACGCCGGGGACCGCCCGCGGGAGGCGCGGCCCCTCCCGCTTTCCCCGGAAACACGGCTTTACGGTTGACAGCGAAGCGGGAGTGATTTCTCTTATGTCCGATCAAATGCGCCAAGGCGCCATAAGAACGATACATTGACCGATACCATGAAAAAACTTCTGCTTGTTTTCACCCTGATCGGAGGACTCGGACTCGCGATCACCGGCTGTTCCTCGAAACCCACCGTGAACGCCGCGGCGGCGGAAAAGGCCTTCGCCAACGCCACCAATCTCGCTCCCGACGTCAAGCTCAAGCTCGAGCAGGGCATCGCGGCCGCCAAGAACGGCGAATACGGCAAGGCGTTGGTCCTCCTCGACGACCTCTCCTATGACCTGGAGGACGCGGATCAGCAGGCCGTGCTGATGGAGCTGGTGCAGGAAATCCGCGACGTGCTGGGCGACCAGGCGGATGCCGCCAAGGACGCCGCGCTGGAGGAAATGAAGGAGGCCACGAACCACGCGGAATCGGCCGCCGAGGAAGCCGCGGAAGAACACGAAATGCCGGAGCACGCCGTCACCAACGCGACGAAGGCCGTCAAGGAGGCCGCGGACAGCGCCGCCCAGGCCGCCCAGGACGCCGCGAAAAAACTGCCGCCCGTCCCGCCGCCGGCCAAGCAGTAATGCCGCCGCGCGGCCCCGGGGAAACGCCCCGGTGACCGGCCCGCTTTTTCCGTTTTCGCCGCCGGACATGAACGTCCGGCGTTTTTCTTGCCGGAAACGCCGGTTTCCGCTCCGGGGAAACGCGCCGGAAAAACGCGTGCGCCCCCGGAACCCGCCGGAAAAGCGGGCCGCGCCGCCGCGGAAGACCACGCGGTCTGCAAGAAAGGACGCCCCATGCCCCCGGGCCGCAGGCCGGGCTCCCCCACCCGGCATCTTCCGCCCGGCCCTCAAGGCGACGTCCCCGCCCGCCCTTCCCAACGCCACGCCGGCCGGTTTTGGGCGCGCACGAAAATCGCGCCGGGGCGGAGCGTGAGGATGAGCGCGCCGTCGCGACCGGTGGTCAGGGCAAGCCCGCCCCGGGCGCGCACCCGCGCCAGCAGGCCGGGCGGCGCGCATTGGGCGGGCGGCCAGTCGGCGTCGCTGAAGACCGCCACCCGGGGATGAACGCGCGCCAGCAACGGCGGCCGCAAGGGCTTCTCCCCCACCGGCAGGCCCGCCAGCAGCACGTCCGCGGCCAGCGTTTCGCCGTGCCGCAGGAGCGCCGCCTGTCCGGCCTCGCCCAAATCCGGCAACAGCAAAACCCGCCCGCCCGCGAACTCCCGCCGCAGGATCAGCGGATGATCGTCCGCGCGCGGGAACCGGTCGTCCGCGCCCGGATACAGCACCCGCCAACCGGCCACGAGGTCCCCGCGCCGCACCCGGCGCAACACCGGCCCGCCCCCCGGGAATTCGCCCCGCGCGGCGGGATCTTCCAGCGCGCGGACCAACGCCCGGTAAGAGGGCGACCGGAAGGGGTGCGGTCCCACCACCACCCGGCGGACCGGCAGCTCCGCGAGCAGCGCCGCCGCGCCGCCCGTGTGCCGGATGTCGCCGTGGGTCAGCAGCAGCGTGGGCAGCACATTGACCCCGCGCGAGCGCAGGAACGGCAGCGTCAGCCGCCGCATCCGGTATTCGTCCCCGCAGTCCACCAGCAAATCCTCCGCCCGCCCGGGCCGGTCCACCCACCACGCGCCGCCACCGTCCAGCGGCAAGACGGTGAGCGTGGTGGCGTGACGGTGAAACCAGGGCGGCAGCAGAAACCCCAGCGCCAACAACCCCGCGCCCGCGACCAGGCCGCGGCGGCGTCCCCGCCGCCAGCAGCGTCCGCCCACCACCGCGATCAACACGCCGTAATAAAGCGCCATCTGCCACGGCGCCGGCGCGCGCACGTAGCGAAACGCGCCCGGCCACGTGGCCGCCCATCCGGCGAACCCCACCATGCCTTTCATCAAAAGCCACGCGGAGTGGTTGTAGCCCACCGCCAGCGCCGGCGCCCAGGCGCCGGTCAGCAAACTCCCCATGCAGCTCATCACCGCCCCCGCCGCGGCGGGCACCATCAGCACGTTGGCGAGCAAATTGACCGGCGTGATCAGGTGGAAGTAATACGCGATGAGCGGCAACGACCCCAGCCAGGCGGAAAACGACACCGCCACGCTCAGCAGCGTCCAACGCAGGACCGTGTTCAGCGCCCGCCGGCGACGGGGCACCAGCTCCGGCGGCAGCAAGGGATCAATGCGGAGCAGCCGGTTGCCGGCCTGCTCGAACACCGGCATCCACAACGCCAGGTTCAGCACCACGAAAAAGGAGAGCTGAAAACTGGCCTGAAACAGTTGCAGCGGATCCCGGAGCAAAATGATCCAGGCCGCCGCGCAAAGAGAATTGAGCAGGTCCAGCGGGCGATGCAACGACCAGCCGCCCACCACGACGCTCATCATGAGGGACGCCCGCACGGCGGAGGCCTGCCAGCCGGTCACCGCCACGTAAAACCAGAGCAGCGGCAGCACCACCCCCGCGCAGGCGCCGCGCGGCACCTGCAAGACCCGCAGCAACGCCACCAAAATCCCCGCCACCAGCCCGATGTGCAGCCCGCTGATGGCGAACAGGTGCATGGTGCCGGTGCGCATGAACGGCTCGGCCACCTCGTCGGTCAACGCCGTCCGCCAGCCCAGCGTCATGGCCCGGAGCAGCTCCACGTTCTCGTCCTCCGGCGGCAGCCCCCGGCCCAGCGCGCGGCGGGCCCACGCTCCGAAACGCGCCGGCCAGCCGGGCGGCGGGGCGCCCGTTTCCGGCAGCCGCCAGTCCCGCCGGTCCTCGGTGACCAGCTCGAACCAGATGCGGCGCTGGCGCAAAAACGCGCCCCAGTCGAAAAGCCCTTCCACCGCCGGCCCGGCGGGGCGGCGCAGGATGCCGTACACCTCCACCGCCGCCCCGGCGTGCAGCCCCGCCGGGAGCCGGTCCGGAATCCGCGCCACCACGCGGCCCCGGACGGGCCGCCAGCAATCATTGGTGGCCACCCCGGAGACCCGCAGGACCACGCTCGTCCGCCACGCCGGACCGCTTTTGCTCCGCCGCCGCCGCCGGGCGGGCTCCGCCGCCAGCACGCCCCGCACCCGGGCCAGGACGGGCCGCCCGTCGAAGGCGTGCCGCAGGTCCCGCGGCGACAACGGCAGGGTCACGCAAAGCAGATGCACCCATCCGGCCAGCGCCCACAACGGCACGAGCAGCCGCGGCCGCCAGCGGTCCGAGACCCCGGCCGCCACCAGCAGCCCCGCCGTCACCGCGAACAGGACGGCCAGGGGCGGCGTCAGCCAGTGCCCCAGCAGAACGCCGCCCGCGTAACTCAACGCCACGGGCAGAAGAGGGCGTTTCATGGGAGCCGGCAAAAACTTGCGGGCCCGCGAGCGTCGCGCGTCCCGCCGGGTTAATCCGGGTAGCCGTCGGGGTGGGCCTGATGCCACGCCCAGGCGGAGCCCACGATTTTCTCCAGGGCCGCGTGTTGCGGTCGCCAGCCCAGCTCCTCGCGGGCCTTGCGGGCGTCGGCCACCAGCCGGGGCGGATCGCCCGGTCGCCGCGGCCGCTCCACGGCGGGGATTTTTCGTCCGGTGACCCGCTCGCAGGCGGCAATCACCTCGCGCACCGAGTAACCGGCGCCGTTGCCCAGGTTGAAAAACCCGACCTTCCCCGGCGCGAGGGCCAGGATGTGCGCCTGGGCCAGATCAATGATGTGAATGTAGTCGCGGATGCAGGTGCCGTCGGGCGTGGGATAATCGGTCCCGAAAATCTCGCATTGCTCCCGCCTGCCGAGGGCCACCGCCAGCACGTTGGGGATGAGGTGGGTCTCGCGCCGGTGATGTTCGCCGAAACGCCCGCTCGCGCCGGCGGCGTTGAAGTAGCGCAACGCCACGAATTCAAGCCCGTGCACCCGCCGGTACCAGCTCAGGATGCGCTCGAACATGAGCTTGGATTCGCCGTAGGGATTGATCGGCTTCTGCGGCTCCTCCTCGGTGATGGGCACCTTTCGC
Source organism: uncultured Verrucomicrobiota bacterium (assembly GCA_964601985.1). GTDB lineage: Bacteria > Verrucomicrobiota > Verrucomicrobiia > Limisphaerales > J093 > J093. The sequence continues at coordinate 3,820 of CAZRPT010000059.1, read as the reverse complement.
GGCGGGCCGTAGGTGGCGCAGGTGGAGCTGAACACGAACTTCCGCACGCCGGCCCCGCGCGCCGCGTCGAGGAGGTTTTGCGCGTGGGCCACGTTGTTCCGGAAATACTTGCCCGGGTTTTCCATGGACTCCCCCACCAGCGCGTGCGCGGCGAAGTGCATCACCGCCTCCGCGCCGCTCCCACGCAGGCTTTGATCGAGCAGCGCCCGGTCGCTCAAATCCCCCTCGACAAACCGCGCCCGCGGGTCCACCGCGCTGCGATGCCCCTCGCTGAGATTGTCGAACACCGTCACCGCATGGCCGATGTTCAGGAGTTCCTCGACGCAGATGGATCCGATGTAGCCGGCCCCGCCCGTGACAAACACATTCATCACCCCGGATTCTAACCGGAAACCGCCGGGAAGAAAAACCTCCGGTTCGCCGTGCGCCGGCGGGAAAATTTTCCCCGACAAACGGCATTGAGCGGGCGGGCGCTTTGCTCAATGCTGGGGGCATGCAGAACCATGATTGGACGCAAACCCGGCGGACCGGCTCGCGGCGCGGGCGAGGGGCGGGCGTGGTGATGGCACTGGCGGCGGGCATGCTGGCGGGAACCGTTGGGGCGGCGGATCTGCCCGACTGGCAGAATCCGGCGGTGCAGGGGCTCTACCGCCTGCCCCGGCACGCGTCGTTCCTCCGGTTCGCGAACGTCGAGACCGCCCGGCTGAACGCCGACGCGACCAAGCCGTTGCGGGACCGGCGGGACGCCTCGCCGTGGTACCGTTCGCTGAACGGGTCGTGGCGGTTCCATTGGTCGCCGAACGTGAACGATCGTCCGCGCGACTTTTATCAACCGGACTTCGACGTCTCGTCGTGGAACACCATTCCCGTCCCCTCCTGCTGGCAGATGGAGGGCTACGGCATTCCGATCTACGTCAATTTCATGCGCCCGGACAGCAAGTGTCCCTGGGGCAGGATGGATCCGCCGCGCATTCCCGCGGACAAGGATCCGGTGGGCTCCTATCGCCGCGTCTTCACCGTGCCGAAAACCTGGGCGGGCCGGCGGGTGATCATCCATTTCGACGGGGTCGAATCCGCGTACCACGTCTGGGTCAACGGGCGGCTGGCGGGCTTCGCCAAGGACGCCCGCACCCCGGCCGAGTTTGATTTGAGCAAACTCGTCCACGACGGGGAAAACGTGCTGGCGGTTGAGGTCCATCGTTATTCCGACGCCTCCTATCTCGAAGACCAGGACAAATGGCGCATGAGCGGCATCTTCCGCGATGTTTATCTGCGGGCCGAAGCGCCGGTGGCGGTGCGGGATTTCTTCGTCACGCCCGACCTGGACGCCACTTATACGCGGGGCCGCCTGCGCGTCGAGGTGGACGTGACCAACCACGGCTTCCAGCCGGCCGACGGCTGGAAACTGGAAGCCCGCCTGGAAACGCGGGACGGCGAGGCGCTGCTGCCCACCTTGGCGGCGGATTTGTACCTGCCCGCCCACGGCCACATGCTGGCCACGCTGGTCAGCACCGTGCCGGACATCCAGCCGTGGTCGGCGGAAAACCCGCGGCTTTACCGGCTGTTGCTGACGTTGAAGGACGCGCAAGGCCGGGTGCGGGAGGTCATTCCGTGGTCGGTGGGCTTCCGGCAGGTGCGGGTGGCCAACGGCCAGCTTCTGGTGAACGGGCGGCCTGTTTACATCAAGGGAGTGGACCGCCACGAGATGGACCCGGACCGGGGCTACAGCGTGACGCGGGCCTCCATGATCCGCGATTTGCGGTTGATGAAGCAGAACAACATCAACACCGTCCGCACCTCGCATTATCCCAACCAGCCGGAGTGGTATGACTTGTGCGATCTCTATGGCATCTATCTGATTGACGAGGCCAACATCGAGAGCCACGGCATCGGGTACAATCCGAAACACACCCTGGCCGCCAAACCGGAATGGAAGCTTGCCCACTTGGACCGGGTTATGAACATGGTCGAGCGCGACAAGAATCACGCCTCGGTGATCATCTGGTCGTTGGGCAACGAGGCCGGCGACGGCCCCAACTTCGTCGCCGCCTCCGACTGGATCAAGGAGCGCGACGCCAGCCGGCCGGTGCAATATGAACGGGCCGGCCTGCGGCAACACACCGATATTTACTGCCCGATGTATCCCCTGCCCCAGCGCATGGAGCAATATGCTCAGAAACACCCCGACCGTCCGTTGATCATGTGTGAATACGCGCACGCGATGGGCAACAGCGTGGGCAACCTGACCGATTACTGGGCGATGATCGAAAAATATCCCGAGCTGCAGGGCGGCTGCATCTGGGACTGGGTGGACCAGGCGCTGCGGAAAAAGGACGATCAGGGCCGCGAGTTCTGGGCCTATGGCGGCGATTACGGCCCGCCCGGCACGCCGTCGGACAACAACTTCCTCTGCAACGGCCTGGTGAATCCCGACCGCACCCCGCACCCCTCATTGACCGAAGTGCGGAAGGTTTATCAATACCTCAAATTTATTCCCGAGGATTTGTCGAACGGACGCATCCGGGTGCGGAACGCCTATGATTTTATTTCCCTGGCGGACCTGATACCGGTTTATGAAATCAGCGCCGACGGAGTGGTGATCCGGCGTGGCACGTTGCCGGCATTGTCGCTGGAACCCGGCGAAGAAGCGGATTTGCGCGTGCCGCTGGACACGGTGACCTTCCAGCCGGGCGTCGAATATTTTCTTGTCATAAAATTCGCGCTGCGGGAGGACGCCCTCTGGGCGCCACGCGGACACGTGGTGGCCTGGGAACAATTCGCCCTGCCGGGCGCCGGTCCGGCGAAAAACCCGCCCCCGGCCAAACTGGCCGCCCTGACTTTTGAGCGCGACGGACGACTCATTTTCGTGCGCGGACCCAAATTCGAAACCCGGTTCAACATGAGAAACGGCGCGTTGGAATCGTTCCGGGTGGAGGACGAGGAGCTGGTCGCTTCGCCGTTGACACCGAATTTCTGGCGGGCCCAGACGGACAATGACAGCGCCAGCCGCGACATGATGTTGAAAGAGCTGGGCATTTGGAAGGATGCCGGCCCCCGCCGCCAGGTGGACCACGTCGCGGTGGCGCAACGCCGCCCCGGGGAAGTGGAGGTGTCGTTCGTGGGCTCGTTCCTCGACGGACGGGTGGCCTGGCGGCAAACCTATCTCGTGCGCGGCGACCGCACCATCACGGTGCGGTTCCACATGGACCCGGGCGAGCACGCCAGGGAACTGCCCGAAATACCGCGGGTGGGCCTGCAAATGGCCATTCCCCGGCGTTATGACCAAATCACCTGGTTCGGCCGCGGGCCGGAGGAAAACTACCTCGACCGGCACGCCGGCACGCCGGTGGGCCGCTACCATCTGCCGATCGAACAGTTCATCCATAACTACGTCCGCCCGCAGGAAAACGCGAACCGCACCGAAGTGCGGTGGATGGTGTGGAGCGACGCGGACGGTCGCGGGCTGATGGCGGTGGCCGGTCGTTCCCTGCTGTACGCCAGCGCCTGGCCCTATGCCCAGAGTGACCTGGAGCAGGCGCGGCACATCAACGAGCTGCCCCGGCGCGCCACAATCACGGTGAATCTGGATCACTTGCAGCGCGGCTTGGGCAGCATCAACAGTTGGGGCGCCAAACCGCTGCCGCAATACCGCCTCCAACCGCGGGTGTACGACTACTCCTTCACCCTCACGCCGGTCGGCGGCAACGCGGAGAAATGGGCGGCCCGGGCGCGGGAAATCCGCCTCCGCCATTGACGCTCCGGCGCCCGGCATCCCGCGCCGCCCGATTTACCGCACACCCAAAACCCTTCGACGCGGAAC
>CAZRPT010000058.1:0-7961 GCA_964601985.1 uncultured Verrucomicrobiota bacterium | reverse complement strand
GGGTTTTTGGAACGCCCGGCCGGCGGGACGTTCGCGCCCGCCGGAGCCGTTGCCGAGGACGAGTTTCCACTGGCCGTCCCGGATGGCAAACGTGCCGCTGATGGAATGGTGGATGACCGGCGGCCGCGGCTGGGCGGGCCGCCGCCCCTCGAGCCGGGGCAGAAAGCTGTAGCTGTCCGGCGCGGCGTCGGGCGGCAGTTCCGCGCCGACGATGTCCGCCGCCGTGGCGAAGAAATCGGTCAGGCAGAGGGGGGCGGCGCAGCGGGTGGCGGGCGCCACGCGGGCGGGCCAGCGCACCAGAAACGGCACCCGGTGGCCGCCTTCCCAGATGTCCGCCTTGGTGCCGCGCAGCGGGCCGTTGGCGCGGTGGTGTTCCGGGCGGTAGGCCTGCACCGACGGATCTTCCACGTGATCCGGGGTGACGTCCTCGCGGAACATGAAGGAGCCGTTGTCGCTGGTGTAGATCACCAGGGTGTTTTCGCGAATGCCGGCCCGGTCAATGGCCTCGAGCACCCGGCCCACGGTCCAGTCCACCTGGATCACGAAATCGCCGTACGGTCCCAGCCCGCTCTTGCCGCGAAAACGCGGATGCGGCAGGACCGGCTTGTGGGGGGCGGTCAGGGCGAATTCGAGGAAGAAAGGTCCCCGGCGCGCTTCGCGTTGGATGAAGGCCACCGCCTCGCCGAGCAGGGTGTCGAGACAGTCCTCCATGACCAGATCCGAGCCCCGCTCGCCCTTGCGCAGGTAGGCGGGAAAGGGCTGGGCCCGCTGGGACACCAACTGGGGGGCGGTCACCCGCCCGTCGCGGATGAACACGTAGGGCGGGAAGTCCAGCGAGGCCGGGATGATGAAGGAGTAATCGAATCCCAGCGTGTTGGGGCTGTGGGTGAGCGGCTTGGACAGGTCGAACCGCCCGCCGGGGCCGCGTTGAAAGCCCAGCCCCAAGTGCCATTTGCCGATGATGGCGGTGGTGTAGCCCCGGGCGTGGAGGAAGGAGCCCGTGGTGGGGCGGTCCGGCTCGATCAACGGCGGGCTGTAGCCGTTGAGCACGCCGCGCTTGAGCCGGCTGCGCCAGCAGTAACGGCCCGTGATCAGGCCGTAACGGGTGGGGGTGCAGACGGCCGAGCCGGTGTGGGCGTCGGTGAAGACCATCCCCTCCGCCGCCAGCCGGTCCAGGTGAGGGGTGGGAATCTTCGAGGCCGGGTTCAGGGCGTGGACGTCGCCGTAGCCCATGTCATCGGCCAGGATGAGCACGATGTGGGGCCGGGCGGCCCCGGCGCGCGCCCCGGCCGGCAGCGGGCCGGCGGCCGCCGTGAGCAGAAGGAGGAAGAACGGAAGACGAGGCATGACGCGGAACGGAAAGTCAGTTCAGAATGGAAGCGGGAAAATCGTTCGGAGTGCCGGGGAAGCGCCGGACGAGACGCTTCCCCGGGATGGGACCCGTTTGGCGGGCGCGGGGGAGGAAGCTCACTTCACGCGTTTGACTTTTTCCCACCGGCCGGACTTGCCGGACTTGAGGACGGCGTCGCAGACGTACTGGGTTTCGAGCGCGTCCTTGAAGGTGGGGGCGGCCGGTTTCTTCGTGCCGAGGCTGTTGATGAAATCGGCCACCTGATGCACGAAGCTGTGCTCGTAGCCGATTTGCAGGCCGGGCACCCACCATTTGTCCATGTAGGGATGGGCGCCGTCGTGGTCGGTGACGTGGATCGAGCGCCAGCCGCGCAGCTTGCCCTCGTCGCGGTGGTCGAAGTATTCGAGCCGGTGCAGGTCGTGCAAATCCCAGGCGATGGAGGCGTGCTCGCCGTTGATCTCGAAGGTGTAAAGCGCCTTGTGTCCGCGGGCGTAGCGGGTGGATTCGAAGGTGGCCAGCGAGCCGTTTTCGAACCGGGCCAGAAACGCGCAGGCGTCGTCAATGCCCACCCGCTGCACCTTGCCGGTGAGGGTGTGCGGGCGTTGCTTGATGAAGGTCTCGGTCATGGCGCTGACGCTCTTGATGCCGCCGTTGAGCCAGAGGGCGGTGTCAATGCAGTGGGCCAGCAGGTCGCCGGTGACGCCGCTGCCGGCCACCTTGGCGTCGAGCCGCCACAACGCCGCGCCGCCCTGCGGGAGATCCGGGCTGATCGTCCAGTCCTGGAGGAACTTGGCCCGGTAATGGAAGATCCGCCCCAGCCGGCCCTCGTCAATGAGCTGTTTGGCCAGGGTGACGGCCGGGACGCGACGGTAGTTGTACCACACCATGTTGGGCACGCCGGCCTCCTCGATCGCCTGCACCATCTTCTCGCCCTCCGTGCCGGTGCGGGCGAGGGGCTTTTCGCACATCACCAGCTTGCCGGCCTTGGCGGCGGCGGTGGCCATCTTCAGGTGCTGGTCGTTCGGAGCGCAGATGTCAATCAGGTCAATGTCGTCCCGCGCGATGAGCCTGCGCCAGTCGGTCTCGTAATCCGCGTAGCCCCAGCGTTGGGCGAAGGCCTTGACCTGCTCCTCATTGCGCCCGCAGGCGGTCTGGAGCACCGGCTGCCGTTTGAGATCGAAGAAGTTGCCCGCCTTGCGGAAGGCGTTCGAGTGCGCCCGGCCCATGAAGCCGTAGCCGATCATGCCAATTCTGAGCGTTTTCATAGGAATGCGTTGCGCCGTTTGTACGGAAGCCGCCCGGCGGTGTCGAGCCAATCCACCGCCCGGTGTGGGGGAAGGGCGCGAAATGCTCCCTGGTGGCAGGCCGGGTTTCCCCGTCCGGCAATTTCAGACAGGCTCTCGGGCGGTTTCGCGGGGGCGGAGAGTCGTCACCTCCAGGGGCGCGGTGTTTTTGGCGATCATGCGGGCCGGAAGGATGCCGCGCCAGTTGAGTCCGGGATACACCACCGATTCCCGCCCCAGAATGGCGCCGGGATTCAGGACCGCGTTGCACCCCACCTGGACCCCGTCTCCAATGAGCGCGCCGAATTTGAGCAGGCCGGTGTCGAAGGGGCGGCCCTCGACTTCCACGGTGACGTTGCCGGGCAGCAGTTTGAGGTTGGACACCTTCACCCCCGCTCCCAGATGAGCGCGATGCCCCAGGATGGAGTCGCCGACGAAATTGAAGTGCGGCACCTCGCAGTGGGAGAAGAGGACGCTGTGCTTGATCTCGCAGGCGTTGCCGACCACGCAGTGATCGCCCACGATCACGTTGTGGCGGATGTAGGCGTTGTGGGCGATGCGGCAATGCCGCCCGATGAGGGCCGGCCCCTGGATCATGGCGCCGTCCTCCACCACGGTTCCCTCGCCGATGAACACCCGTTCCCCGATCCAGGCCACGCCGTCGCAGCGGTTGCGCAGGTCCGGTTTCAGGTGCGCGGCGAGATAGTCGCCCAGGCGTTTGAGGGCGTCCCACGCGTACTCGCAGCCCTCGAACAAGGCCGCGTGTCCGGTCCGGCTCAGGTCAAACAAATCGGACGGCTTGAACATGGCCCGAGCGTAGGCGCGTCTTCGTTCCCCGGCAAGCCCGGCTCCGGGCCGGCGTTTTGACCTCGTCTCCCGGCGGGCGGAATTGATGGAATGCGCGCCGTGCCGGAGCTGCCGGAAGTCGAGGTCCTGGTGCGCCACCTGCGTCCGTTGGTGGCGGGGCGGCGCGTGCGGGAGGCGCGGGTGCATCGCGCGAAGTCGGTGCGTCCGGACTCGGCGACGGTCTTCCAGACGCGTTTGCGCGGGGCGCGATTTCTCGACGTGACGCGGCGGGGGAAATATCTCTGCTTCACCGTGCGTCCGGCCGGGAGCCGGGAGGGGAGGCTGCTGCTCGGTCATCTGGGGATGACCGGGCGGATGTTTCTGCAACCGCGCTCGGCCGCCCTGCCCCGGCATGCCGCCGTGACGCTGGAGCTGGGGAGGGAGCGGTTCGTTTTTCAGGACCCCCGCTGCTTCGGGCGGCTCACTTTCGATGCCGCGCCGCTGGAGCGCCTGGGGCCGGAGCCGCTGGGGGAGGCGTTCACGCCCGAGGTGCTGGGACGCGCGCTGGCCCGGTCGCGCCGGGCCGTCAAGCCGTGCCTGATGGACCAGTCCCGCGTGGCCGGCCTGGGCAACATCTACGCCAGCGAGGCCCTCTGGGTGGCGCGCGTCGCGCCGCAAATCCCCGCCGCGCGGCTGGGCCCCCGGCGGTTGCGCCGGCTCTGGGCGGCCATCCGCGAGGTGCTGGCCGAAGCCGTCGCGTGGGGCAGCACCGTGCCGCTGAACTGGGCGGGCGGGGAAGGCGGCGACGGCCTTTTCTACTACGGGCGGGCGCCGGACACGCCGGATTATTACCAGGAGCGGTTGCGGGTGTACGACCGGGCCGGGGAACCCTGCCTGCGCTGCGGCGGCCGTATCCGGCGCGTCCTGCAAGCCGCCCGCGCCACTTTTTACTGTCCGCGGTGCCAGCGCCGCTGAGGGCCGGCCGGAAACCGGTCACGTTTTCCCGGGAAAGGCGGAAAAAGGCCGGCGGCCCGGGGCGTCACCACCAGGCTTCCATCTGGAGACCGTAGAGCCAGCCGTCGTCCTTGGTGGCGTAATCCGGCCCGCCGATCCGGCCCACGAAATCATCGCTCCAGAAGGCGTAGGTCACGAACGCCCGAATCACCGGCCGGCTCATGAAGTGGTTGCCCATCGCCACCTGCGGGGCCAGCGTCACCTTGGCCAGGTGACCGGAGACGTTGCGGCCGACGTCGTCCACCCAGTCCACGCCCCCCTCGAACGCCAGGCCGAACACCCGGTTGAAATGCAGGATGGGCCGCACGCCGCCGCTGAACCAATGCTGGGTGCCCCCGAGGTTTTTATAGTCGGTGTATTGATAGACCACGACGGGTTGGAGGGAGAAATGCTCGTTCACGTCCCAGGTGAAATGTTCCGTCAAGCGGAACCGCCAGGAATCCCGCTCGTCCGGCAGCAGAAACACGCCCCCGTTGTAGGTGAATTTTTCAAACCCGGCGGTGAAGGTCTTGGCCGGGCCGGTGCCCACCTGCAGCGAAAGCCGGTTGAGGCTGCCCTCCCCGAGCAAATCCGGCGCGGTGTGAATCCAGGAAAAGCCGAACCCGTCCGCGTCCTCCACCGACCGGCCGAGCGCGTCCGTGCCGCCCTCAGCGCGGGCATAGACGAACACCAGCTCGCTGGTGCCGGGGCCGGTGGGCAGGTCGTAGAGCCGCAGGTCCAGCGAACGCTTGGCGAACCCCGCCGGGTTGGCGGGCGCCGGCGGATAAAACGTCGCGTAGGTGGCGTCGGCGGAGCTGTCGCCCAGAAAGGCCAGGGCCAGCTTGCCGATCCCCACGTCGAAATCCTCGACGCCCCCGCCCAGGCCGCTCATGTTCAGGAACCAGAAGTCGTTGATGTGAATGTCATACCGCCGGTAAAACCGGGCGCCGGCCCAGAACTTGGTTTGCGGCCGCCCGTGAAACACATTGCCGATCGAGGCCCACACTTCCGGCAGGCTGAAATCCTGATTCTTGGCTTCGTAGTCACTGGTGTACGCCAGGCGCAACTGGGTGTGCACCACCGGCCCGGCGAACAGGGACGCCGTCTCGGAGGAGCCCGGCAAGCGCCCCTCCTCCGAGGTGAACGCGCCGGGTTTGTACCAGTTGCGGGCCAGCACCAGCTCGCCGTACTGCTCCGATTCGTTTCCCAGCCGGTACTTGCTCAACGCGCCGGGGGCGATGAAGGCCTGCATGATGCCGCCCTCGTTGTTGACGCCGTACCCGGCGCGGAAATAACTCCCCGTGGTGTCCATGTACCCTTCGAGCACCTGGTCCAGGCGATTGCGCAACGGCGATTCAACCTCCCACCAGCGGTTGTAGGCGCTTTCGGTGGTGGGCAGAAACTCCTCCCGCGCCACTTGATACGCTTCGGCCAAATGGCGGGCCTGGGCGGAAGACCCGGCGGCGGGGGCGGGGGATTTTTCCTCGGGGGGCGCCGACGGTTTTTTCGTCTGTGTTTCCAGCTCCTTCAAGCGCTGCTCCATCGCCTTCAGGCGCTGCTGATATTCCCGCTCCATGCGTTGCATTTCTTCGCGCAGGGCCCGGATTTCATCCGCGGAGGAAGCGGAACCCTTCGTCGGCGGCTCCGCGGTTAAGCCGCTCCACGCCATAAGCCCGGCCAGCAGGCTCGCCCGCGCCATCAAGAAAGGCTTGTACATGCCGGCAAAAAACCGAAGCCGTCCCCGCCGGTCAATCCCAAAAGGCTTCTCGGGCCGCGGGCCGGGACGGCCGGGCGGGGCGCGGAGGGGTTTCTCCGGGTGACCGGTCGCGCGCGCGAAAATTTTTCGGCGGGCCGCAAAACTCCTGAGTCGCGGCGGTGTTTCCTCCCCGCACTCGGCGCGACCGGCAACGGCTCGTCCTTCGTGGAGGGAACGGGCAAAATCAAAGGGCGCGCGCCGAACGCGATTGTTTCCGCTTTTTCCTAAGAAACCGGCGGGCGCGGGGTCGTGCTTCAAGAAGAACGACGGGTCGGCGGGCGCGCCGGCCGGTGAATTGCGACGGGCCGGGCGGCCCGTCCGGGAAACGCCCCTCAGGCCGTGGCGAAAGCCCAACGAGCCAAGCCAGCGTCAGCCCCGGCTGACAGGATGACGGAGCTGTTCGCGGCTCTGGAAGGGCCGTTGCTGGGATACGCGCGACGCCTCACGCGTCGCCCGGAGGTGGCCGAGGACCTGGTGCAGGAGGCGTTTCTCCGCCTCCACGGGCAGTTCGCCGCCGTGCGCGAGCCGAAACGCTGGCTGTATCGCACCGTGCACAATCTGGCCCTCAATCACCACCGCGCCGCGTCCCGGACCGTCCCGTTTCCCGGGAGCGGCGACGACGGCGACGGCCCGCTCCGGGAACCGGCGGACGAAACGCTGCCCGGTCCCGATGAGGCCCTGGCGCGGCACGAGCAGCTCGAACAGTTGCGGGCCTCGCTCGCGCGGCTGGACGAGCGCAGCCGGACCCTGCTGCGGCTCAAGTTTCAGGAAAACCTCTCCTACCGGCAGATCAGCGAGCGCACCGGCCTTACCGTGGGGCACGTGGGCTACCTGCTGCATCACGCCATCAAGGGCCTCGGCGCCGCGATGACCGCCAACCGCACCACGCCATGAAACGACCGCTTCCTGATTCCGATCCCGAGGTCCGCCTGACGGCCCTGTTGCTGGGCGAGCTGCCGCCCGAGGAAGCGGCGGCCCTGCGCGCGGAGCTGGCCGCCGACGCCGACCTGCGCGCGCTGCACGATCGCCTGGCGGAAACCATCGGGCTGCTGCGCGAGAATTTCGCCGCGGACACCGCCCCGGAACGGCTGGCGCCGGCGAAGCGCGCGACCGTGTTGCGCGCCTTCCGGGAATCCCGCTCCGCGCCGGTTCAAGGAAGGGACACGGTGCGCGCGGTGTCGTTTTCCTGGTGGCGGGTGGCCGCGCCCCTGGGCCTGGCGGCCGCCGTGGCGCTGGGGGTGGGGATGCTTTGGCTGAAATTCCAAGAGCCGCGCGAACTGTTTTACGCGGCCGCGCCCACGGAGAAAGCCCTGCCTTCGAGGGAAGACGCGAAGCAACCCGCGGACCGCATGCCGGCCTTCGCCGACGCGCGTTCGTCCGGCGGCGCCCCGGCGAATCCGCCTCCCGCGCCGCTGGCGGTGGACGGAGGCGGGGGCGGTTATGGCGGCCCCGAAATAAAATCGGGAGGGGGCGGCATGGGGGGCGCAGTGGCCCCGGGCCGTCAGGCGGGGAGGAGCCCGAAATCGGCGGCCCCGGCACGCGACCGGTTTTCCGCCGGCAAACCGGAACCGCGGTCGCGCAAAAATGTTCGCGGCTCGGGCAAACCCATGGCGGAAGGGTATGTCTTGGACAAACTCATAACGGAAGGGCATGGGCTGGTTCCCCCGCCGGCGCTGCAAGCCGTCCCTGAACCCGCGAAGGCTTCCCGGCGTTTGGGAGAGAGTCGTGCCCGCTCGGTTTCATCCAGAGAAGCAGCGGCGGAACGGGAAGAATTGGTGTCGCCGTCGTTGGA
>CAZRPT010000057.1:0-9111 GCA_964601985.1 uncultured Verrucomicrobiota bacterium | reverse complement strand
CTCGAACACCCGGTCATACGGCATCAGATCGCGGTTCAACGGATCGTCCCACACCGGCTGACGGGGGGAATAGGCCCGCACCCAATGCAGGTGAAGCCCGGCCGGCAGGGCATGCGGCGAATTGGCCGAGCGGGCGGCGTCATAACGCCACATGGGCCAATCCCCGCCCACGGCGCTCATTACCGTCCCTAACAGCCACAACCATCGCCCCAAACCGATTCTCATCATGCGCGGGAGCCTACCCGGTCCGGCGTCGTTCACAAGTCGGAAGCCCCGGCCCGCGCCAACGCGCCCGCCACCACCGCGCGTAAATCCCCCCTTGAATCACCCCCTGTCGCGAAAAGCCTCCGCGGCTGCTTGGAAGAGCGGACCTCCCGCCGCGTGGGGGGGCACGGGTCCGCCGGAAGGTTATGAAATTCCCCTGGGCCGCAGACCGGGTTCTCCACCCCGGCCCTTTCCGCCCAGCTCCGAAAGGAAATTTGCTTGTTCGGGACAGCGCCAGCCTCTCGCAGGTTGGTCTCGGCGTCCCCTCGGAGCCTTTCCCCCGCCCCTTGATCGCGGCTGTTTCAACTGTTTCGCGCGCCGCAAAAGCGCCTCCCAGAGGCGGGGCAAGGCTCATATCTCAAAGGAAAGGGGCAAAATTAAACTTGAAGGGGTATTACTTGAGTCAACAAGTCTCCCGCTTTCTTTCTTCCCCGCCTTTCCGGCGTTTTTTGTTGCGGGGCGGGGCGGTTGGTGAGGCGACGCGGGTTTCCCCTTGTTCAACGGGAACGGGCGTGACAGGCTGAACGGGTTCAAACCCGCGGCGCGAATTCCCGCGTCATGCCGTGGCCCGCCGTGGGGGCGGCAGATTGCGCTGTCCTGAGGGAAATGGAAAACGTCATGAAAACTTTCTCCGCCTTTTCGGTCCCCAAGTCCGCCGCGGTCCGGCCCGGCTTCCCGTCGCCCCGCGCGCTTTCGTGGAACCGCCGCCGTTTTCTGGCCATTTCGGCGGCGGCGGGTCCGGTCCTGTTCGGGCTGGCGCCCCGCGGGCGGGCGGCGGGCGGCTCCCGCCGTGAACGCCCCCGCCTGGCGGCGGTGGGCGTGGGCGGGGTGGGCCACGGTCAGGTGCAGGCGCTGGAAAAAGCCGGGTTCGAAATCCGCGTGCTCTGCGACGTGGACGACGTGCACGCCCAAAAATCCTACGACCGCTGGCCCGACGCGCGGCGGTACCGCGATTTCCGGGAGATGTTCCAGGCCGAGGGCGACCGGATTGATGCCGTGTACTGCGGCGTGCCGGATCACACCCACGCCGTCATCGTGATGGAGGCATTGCGGCGGCGGAAACCCATCTGCTGCGTCAAGCCGCTCACCCGCACCATTCACGAGGCGCGGGTGTTGCGGCGGGCGGCACGGGAGGCCGGCGTGGCCACCCAGATGACCGCCGCGCCAAACACCAGCGAAGCCGCCTGCCGTACCTGCGAGCTGATTCAGGCGGGCGCCCTCGGGCCGGTGCGCGAGGTGCATCTCTGGACCAACCGCCCCCTCTGGCCGCAGGGCATGACCCGCCCGCCGGGAAGCGATCCCGTGCCGGACACACTCGACTGGGACCTCTGGCTGGGCCCCGCGCCGAAACGCCCCTTCAAACGCGAATGGCCCGCCGGCTCATTGCCGCTGACCCAGGTCTGGGCCTCGCACGGTCATCCGCCGTTTCACACCGTCTATCATCCGTGGAACTTCCGCGGTTGGTGGGATTTCGGCACCGGCGCGCTCGGCGACATGGGCTGCCATTACTTCAACACCCCCTTCCGCGCCCTGCGGCTCCGGCATCCGGTGGCCATCGAGGCCTCCTCGACGATGGTCACCGACGAGACCGCGCCGCTGGCCTCGGTGGTGACTTACGACTTCCCCGCGCGCGGCGGGCTGCCGCCGGTGCGCCTCATCTGGTACGACGGCGGCATTCGCCCGCCCGTGCCCCGCGAGCTGGCCGACGACGGGCTTGCCCCGGAAGGCATCCTCTACGTGGGCGACGAAGGCCTGATGCTCGATCGCGAAATCTTTCCCGAATCGCGGGCCAGACAATTCGCCGACGTGCCCCGCACCCTGCCCCGGCGGGGCGGCACGTGGGCGGAATTCGCCGAGGCCTGCGCGGGGGGCGAGCCCGCCGGTTGCGCCTTCGACTGGGCGGTGCCGTTGACCGAGACGGTGCTGCTGGGCAACATCGCCATCCGCGTGGGCAAGCCCCTTCGCTGGGACGGTCCCGCCGGGCGGTTCACCAACAGCGACGCCGCCAACGCCCTCGTCCGGCAACCCTACCACAACGGCTGGACCCTGGGCTGACGCGGCGGGTCACGACGGGGCTCTTCGTCAAATATTTTCAAAACCTCACAACCCGGATAAAAAAGCGCAATATGGAAGACACGAACACCACGACGGAACCGGCAAAGGAAGCGCCCGCCTCCCGAACCTCCGGCAGGGAGCGCATTCTCTCCGTGGATGTGCTGCGGGGATTCGACATGATCTGGATCACCGGCGGCGCGGGTTTTTTGACGGCCCTGCTCCATCTGTGCGGCGGCCGACTGGAACAGTGGATCGTGCCGCAGTTGGAACATGTGGAATGGGAGGGGTTTCATTTCTATGACCTGATTTTTCCCCTGTTCGTGTTCATCGTCGGCATGTCGGTGGTTTTCTCGCTGCAACGGATTCTCGCCGAACGGGGCGCGGGGGCGGCGTATCGCCGGGTGTGGCGCCGGTTCCTGCTGCTGTATTTGCTGGGCATTCTTTATTACGGCGGCATGAAGGACGGCTTCGCGCACATCCGCCTGATGGGGGTGCTGCAACGGCTCGCGCTGACTTACCTCTTCACCGGCATCTTGTTCATCCACTTCCGGCTGCGCGGACTGGTGGTCGCCTTTTTCGCCGTGTTGCTCAGTTACTGGGCGCTGCTGTCGTTCGTGCCGGTCCCCGGGGTGGGGCACGTGTCCTTCGCGGAAGGGCAAAACTGGGCGAATTGGGTGGACCAGCATTTTCTGCCGCTGCGCAAGTGGGACGGCGAGTGGGATCCGGAGGGCATTCTGAGCACCATTCCCGCCATCGGGAGCTGCCTGCTGGGCCTGTTTGCCGCCTTGCTGCTGCGGGAACAACGCGTGGCGGGGCTGAAAAAAGCGGCTTGTTTTCTGGGAGGCGGCGCCGCCCTGGTGGGGCTCGGCTATTTATGGGGCCTGCAGTTTCCGGTCATCAAAAAAATCTGGACCTCCTCTTACGTGCTGGTGGCGGGCGGATACAGCCTGCTGCTGCTGGGCGCGTTTTATTTGATCCTGGATGTCTGGAAGCTGCAAAGATGGGCGGCGCCCTTCGTGTGGATCGGAATGAATCCCATCACGCTTTACCTGGCGCGCAACGTCGTGGATTTCAACGGACTGGCGGGCCGCT
The DNA here is from genome assembly GCA_964601985.1 of uncultured Verrucomicrobiota bacterium. Classification (GTDB taxonomy): domain Bacteria; phylum Verrucomicrobiota; class Verrucomicrobiia; order Limisphaerales; family J093; genus J093. The sequence continues at coordinate 5,700 of CAZRPT010000057.1, read as the reverse complement.
TCGTGGGGGGCGAACTGCAAACGGCATGGGGGCAGTCCGTCGGGCGGTTGTTGCTGGCCTCGGTTTCCCTGGCCCTGAGCCTCCTGTTGGTGCGGTTCCTCTTCAAGCGGAAGATTTTCCTGCGTGTCTGACGCCGCCCGCGCCCCGGCCAGTGGCGGCGCCCGCGGGCTCCTTCGCGGACCCGGCTCAGGGGGGGCGGACCGGCGGCTTTTCCCGGGTCGGGCCGCGATCAGCCCGCTCCCGGGCGCCCGCCTGGTCGCGGGGCGCGCCCGCGTTATTCCGGCGTCAAATCGTACACGCGGACGTATTCCACCAGGAAATGATCCGGCAGTGCGGCCTGGTGGATGTCGCCGCCCCACTTGCCGATTTCCTCGGTGAGTTTGACGTATTCCGGCACCTGACAGACGCCGCCCGCCCGGCTTCGCCAGACCTCCTGGCCGTCAATGTAGAAGATGTATTCGTCCGGCCGCCACCACAGGCCGAAATCGTGGAATCCCCGGGTCAGGGCGGGGCGTTGGAGGCGCGTGCCGGCGCTTTGGTGCGCCTTGCCGTAGCCGTCCCAGTGCAGGTTCATGGTTACGCGGCCGTCGCGCCACGGGAGTTCCATGATGTCAATCTCGGTGCCGTCGCGGCCGCCGTCGCCCACCCGGCCCACGCCGCCGCCCATGAGCCAAAAGGCCGGCCAGTGGCCCGGTTCGCGCGGCATCCGGCAGCGGGCCACGTAGTAACCGAAGGCGTGCGTGAATTTGTCGCGCGTGTTGACCGCGCCGCAGGTGAAGCGATCGCCGTCCCGGCGGGTGCGCAGGACCAGTTTTCCCCCGCCGTCCAGGTAGGCGTCTTCCCGCACCCAGAACCCGTCCCGGCGTTTCCAGTCGCCGAGCCGGTTCCATTTCAGGTCGTTCAGCGTGAAGCCGTCGAATTCATCGTGCCAGACCAGCTTCCAGCGTTTGCCCGGCGGGGGCGGCGGCAGGAAACCGGTGGCGGGACGCAACGGCGTTTGGGGACAGAGGTGGGCGTCGAACCAGTCCGCCAGCAGGGGGAGGTCCAGCAGGATCCCGGGCCAGCCGTGGCCCTTGCCGTGCCGCACGACCAGTTTCACCGGCACGCCGAGTTTTCGGGCCTTCGCGACGAACAACTCCGACTGCTGAATCGGCACCAACGGGTCCGCGTCGCCGTGAATGATGAGCGTGGGGGCGGTGTTGGTGGTGAGGAAGTAAAGGGGGGAGATTTTCCGGCCCAGCTTTTGGCGGCCCGCGGCGGTCTCGATGCCCGGTCCGAACGCCCCGCGAAAGTCCTTCAACCGCCCCACGCCCACGGCGTCTTCGCCCGGCTGCCCGTAGTTCAGCAGGTCGGTGGGCGGGAAGAAACAGGCCGCCGCCGCCACGGCGCTGCTTTCCCGGTCCACCGGATCCCGGGCGTGCGGATCGCCCGGGCCGCCCTGCGTGGCCAGCGTCAAGGTGAGGTGTCCGCCCGAGCTGGCGCCCAGGATGCCCAGCCGGTCCGGGTCCACGCCGTATTCCTTCGCGTGATGCCGGATGAACCGGATCGCCCGGTGAATCTGCCCCACGATTTCCCGGATGTGGTATTTGGGCTGGGAACCGTGGAGCACGGCGAAAACCGTGTAGCCGCGATCCAGAAAGGCCTGAAAGAAGGCCACGTTGATCGCCTCCTTCGAGGAAAAGAAACCGCCGCTGACCATGAAGACCAGACCGCGCCCGTTGGGATGGGCGGGCGTGAACACGTCCATCGTGAGCGCCACGCCGTCCTGGCGCCCGTAGATGACGTCCTCGGCGCGGGTGTAATCGGCCGCCTCGGCGGCGAAGCCCCAGATGAGCCACCCCAGCGCCAGCGCGCGAAATGAAGGCAGAGAGTTCATGGCGGAAAGCATGGCCGACCCGCCCTCCTCAAGGGAATCCGAAAGCCGCCGGCGAAGGAAGTTTTCCCGCGAAAAAGCCGGCCGGATTTCGGCGTTCAATTCCGCCGCCGGGCGCTTATCATCGGCGGCATGCCGACTGCATACCAGAAGCTGTTGGACGCCACCTTCCGGCATCTGGAAGACCTCCGGGCCCGCGGGATTCGGCACGTGCCGGTGGCGCCGGCCACGCTGGAGGCCCTGCGGACGCCGCTCCGTCCGCGCCCCGCCTCCCCCCCTGTCCCGTCGCGCCCGCCGGTCGCCGCCACGTCGGCCTCCACTCCGGTAAAACCCGCGCCCGCCGCGACCCCTGCTTCGTCCGCCATGTCCGCGCAAACCGAAAAAAACATCCCCTCCGCCGACCGCGAAGCCGCCCTGGCCCAACTGGCCCGGCGCGTGGCCGCCTGCGTTCAATGCCCCCACCTCGCCGCCAGCCGTCATCACACCGTCTTCGGCATCGGCGCCCCCTCGGCGGCGCTCATGTTCGTGGGCGAGGCCCCCGGCGCGGACGAGGACGCCCGGGGCGAGCCGTTCGTCGGGCGGGCCGGCCAGTTGCTCACCAAAATCATCCAGACCATGGGCCTTTCCCGGGCGGAGGTGTACATCGCCAACATTCTGAAATGCCGTCCCGACACCCCCGGACGGCGCTCCGGCAACCGCAAACCCACCCCCACCGAAATGGTCACCTGCCTGCCTTACCTCGAGGAGCAAATCCGCGTCATTCAGCCCCGGGTGCTGGTGGCGCTGGGCATGACCGCCGTGGAAGGGCTGCTGGGCAAGCAGGCGGCGGGCCCCAGCCTGGGCCGCCTGCGCGGCCGCTGGCTGGAGTTCCGGGGCATCCCGCTCATGCCCACCTACCACCCCGCCTACCTGCTCCGCAACCAGGCCCCCTCCGAAAAACGCAAGGTGTGGGAGGACATGCTGCTGGTGATGGAACGGCTCGGCCTGCCCATCAGCGACAAACAACGCCGCTACTTCCTCAACAAATAACCGCCGGACCCGTCCTCCGGCCGAATCGGGAAACCGCCGATGCCGCACGTTCCCTCCCCCGATCCCGCCTCCGCCGTCGCCCACAAGCGGCGGCGGCGCGCCCTGGCATCGGCGGAGATGGCGCTCAGCCTGGCGGAACTGCTGCGGACCGGGGCGTTGCTGCCGGACGTCCTCACGGCCATCGCGGCCCGCCGCCGGCAGGCGGACGATCCCCTGGCCCCGTTGTTCGAGCGGATGGCGCGGGGCGTGCGCGACCACGGCCGCTCGCTGTTCCAGGTCATCGAGCGTGAAAAGCAGCAGTTCACCTCGCGCTTCCTGGCCTTTCTGGCCCTCGCCAACCTCAGCGGACAGGTCTTCCGCGCCTGCGTCCTGCGCCTGCGCGGGTTCGTGCGCCACTTCAACGCCCTGCCCCCCGAGCAGGGGGACGACTTCCCGCCGATGCGCGACGAGGTGCAGGAATTTTGCCACCTTTTCGGCCACCTCACCCGGGAAAAGACCTCGCAGACCGCCATCCAGAAGTGGCTGCCGCGCGTCTTTACCGCCCGGTTGACCCTGCCCGTCACCCTCGTGCTGGGGCGGTTCTACGACCAGGGCCTGCTCCTTTCGGAGGCCTTCCAAAAAACCCCGCCCTTCGACGACCCCGAAATGGTCCTCGCCGTGCAGGCGGGGGAGGAGCTGAACCGCGTGGGCGACGAGTTGATCGAGCTGGCCGACTGGCTCGAACAACGCCATCTGCTGGCCGAACGCATGCGCTGGAACGATCTCGTCCTGGCGAGCGGCGACCTTCCCCGGCTCGATTCGTAGCGGCGGGGGGAACCGCTTTCCGGCGGCGGCGTCCGCCGGGAAAACCCGTTTTCGGTCCGCCGCTTCCGGCTTTCCGGACTGGCCCGCCCGCCGGATTTGCGGCAGGCTGGCGGGCATGTTCAACTCCACGCGCACCCCAGGCCTGCGGGGCGGCATGGCGGTCCTTGCCGGGGCCCTGGCCGGCGGTCTGACCGGCCTTCCGGCCCCCGCCGTCGAACGCCCGCCGAATCTCGTCATCATCTTCGCCGACGACCTCGGCTACGGGGACCTGGGCTGTTACGGCCACCCCACGATCCGGACGCCGAACCTCGATCGCATGGCCGCGGAGGGATTGCGCTTCACCCAGTTTTACGCCGCCGCCAGCGTCTGCACGCCGAGCCGGGCCGGGCTGATGACGGGCCGGTATCCCGTCCGGTCGGGCATGTGCAGCGGCAAACGCCGGGTGCTGTTCCCCAACTCGACCGGCGGGCTGCCCGCCTCGGAAATCACCATCGCCGAGCTGCTCAAGACCCGCGGCTACGTCACCCAGTGCATCGGCAAATGGCACCTCGGCCACCTGCCGCAATACCAGCCCGCCCGGAACGGCTTCGACCATTTCCTGGGTTTGCCTTACTCGAATGACATGGATCGCGTTCCCGGCGCGCCCCGGGGACGCAAGGCCTTCCTGGATCCGCGCATCGAGTACTGGAACGTCCCGCTCATCCAGGATGAAAAAGTCATCCAGCGTCCGGCGGACCAAAACCACCTGACCCGGCGCTACACCCGCGAGGCGGTCCGCTTCATCCGCGCCCATCAGGACCGCCCCTTCTTCCTCTACTTCGCCCACACCTTCCCGCACGTGCCGCTGTTCGCCTCGGAGCAATTTCACGGGCGCAGCCGGCGCGGTTTGTTCGGGGACGCGGTCGAGGAGCTGGACTGGAGCGTGGGCCGGGTGCTGGACACCCTGCGAGAAACCGGCCTGGACCGGCGGACCCTGGTGTTCTTCACCAGCGACAACGGCCCGTGGCTGATCCAGGGGGTGCAGGGCGGTTCGGCGGGCTTGCTGCGCGAGGGCAAGGGCAGCACCTGGGAGGGCGGCATGCGCGAACCGGCCATCGCCTGGTGGCCCGGGCGCGTCCGGCCCGGCGTCTGTCGCGCCCTGGCCGCCACCCTCGATTTCCTCCCCACCGCCGCCGAACTGGCGGGCGCCGAACTGCCGACAGACCGCGTGCTGGACGGCGTCAGCCTGCTGCCGCTGCTCGACGGCGACGGCCCGCCGCCGCGCGATTCCTTCATCTACTACCGGGGCACGGAGATTTACGCCGCGCGCAAGGGCCGCTACAAGGCGCACTTCATCACCCGCCCCGCCTACGGTCGGAGCAAGCCCGTGCGCCACGATCCGCCGGTGCTCTATGACTTGGAGCGGGACCCGTCCGAACAATACAACGTGGCCGCGCAACACCCCGACGTCATCGCTGAAATCCGGGCATTGGTCGCCCGCCACCGGGCCACCGTGAAGCCGGTGGTCAACCAGCTCGAACGAACCGCGAAAAACGCCCCCCGGCCGGCCCCGTGAAAAGACGGCGCCGGGAAGACCGAAATCCGGGGTTCCGAGGGGCCGAAGGAAATCCGAATCCCGAATTCCGAAATCCGAAACTTCTCCGCGCCGAAGGCGCGACACCCGTCAGCCCCGGGCAACGCCCGGGGAACAAGGCACACCCCTGTAGGCCGGGTCGCCTGACCCGGCGTTTTCCGACCGGCCCGAAAGGAGCAGGGCCGGGGGGGCGTGAAAATCGGCCGCCGGTCCGGGGGGCGGTTCCGCCGGGGGCTGGGCCGGGAAAAAGGCCGGGACTTGCGGGTCGAGGTATCCGAGATAGGTCTCGGCGAAATAGACTTCCTGGATCCGTCCTTCGGCCGCGGGACGCAATCCGATGCTCCAACCCGCCAGCGAAGCCGAGATTCGGATCTGCTCCTTGTGAAAGGAGATCATTCCGTTGACTTGGACGCGGCGACTC
>CAZRPT010000056.1:0-12499 GCA_964601985.1 uncultured Verrucomicrobiota bacterium | reverse complement strand
GGTCCCCTTCCCGTGTCCCCTTTTGTCCCCAGTTTTGGTGACTGGCGGGGCGGGGGGAAAGGCGTAAACTGACGGCGTCGTTGATGCAAAAGTGCGGTTTCCGTGTGTCAGGCGTCCGTCCGCAGCGCCGCGTCAAAAACGACCGGAGAGCAGCAGGCGTGGTTGCCATCCGTAATCAGTCAGCGCCAGGTTCTCAAGTGTGAGAAAGGCCGGGTTCCCCAACCCGGCCTTCCTGCTGTACGGGGAGGAAGCAAAGCGCCCCGCCCGACCGGGCACCGCGGAAAAGCGCCGGAGGAAGGCCGATTGCTCCGGGATGCGGGTTGCGGTAGAGTTTGGGAAATCGGCGGTTGGGCGGGCAGTCCGTCCGAAAACGGCTCATGAATGAATTCAGATTCTCCTGCGGCCAATGCGGTCAGCACCTGAAGGCGGGAACGGATTGCGTGAATCTCGTAATCCAGTGCCCGATGTGCTCCACGCGTCTGCGGGTGCCGGAACCCGCCGCCCCGGGAGAGGCATTGCCGGTGGCCCGGGAAACCAGCGAGGCCCTGACGCCCCCCCGAAACGCCGAGGCCGCGCCGGTGGCCCGGGTCGTGTCGCCGGAAGCCGCCCCCATTGGGCCGCCCTCCACCTTGGAGCCGCCGGTCGAGGCCGCGTCCCCCCCGTCGGAACTTGCCGATCAACGGCGGATGTTCCCGGCCCTGTTGACGGCGGGCGTGGGGGCGCTGCTGCTGGCCGCGGGAGTTGCGTTGTGGATTGGGAAGCCGTGGTCGGACGGACAAACCAGCCTGCCGCGGAGCAACCCGCCCGCCGCGCCGGCCCCTTCCGGGGCCGCCACCAATCGCGGAACGGCGCCCGCCGCCCCCCACCCCGCCGTTGACGCGAATCTCGCGGCCGCGACGTCCGCGCCCGCGCCCGCCCGGGAGGAAGCCCCCGCCCCCCCCGGAAAGACGCCTCCAGCGGCGTCCGTTCCGCCCTCCCCGCCGGCGGGCGAGCCGCCCGCGACCGCGGCGGCTGCCGCCTTTGCCGGTTCGTGGGAGGTGGACTTCGGCGCGCAACCGACGGATGCCCGGGCGATCATCGAAGCCCAGCTTGAACCGCTCGGCCTGGCGGTGAGCCCCAGCATTTACACCGCCACCAGCGGCCGACGGGTGAAACTGCCCGCGCGCCGCGGCACCCGGCTCGAATTGATCGAGGAAGTGGGCCGGCAGGTGGGCTGGAAACCGGTGTATGCCGGGCGGCAGCTCAAGTTCGAGCGGGGCGCGCGCAAGGAGCCGGTGGCCTTCGCGGGACCGTTCATGCTGCAAATCGTCCAAGTCAGCCCCTCCTCGGTCTTTGGCACGGCGAAACTCTCCCTCCGGGTCACCGGAGTGGGCATCCCGGAACCGCTGCGCCGACAATGGGAACAAGCGTCCCTGCATTTGACGGACTTTTCCGCCCGCACCCCCGGGGGCGCGGAGCTGTACGACGCCGGCGCGGAAACGAGCTACCGGCTGAAGTCCGCGCGCGGCGGGCCGTTGGTCTTCGAGCAGGAAGTGGGCCTGCGGGGGGTGTATCGGCGCGTGGACCGGCTGGCCGTTTTTCGCGCCACCCTGAAACCGCCGGGGCTGAAACCGCCCCATGACCGGCTCCGGTTCGTGGTGCGGGACCTGCCGCTCAAACCGGGGCCGGACACGCCGGAGAAGGCCCGCCCGCTGCTGTTCGAAGGAGCGGCGCCGGTCTCCGCGAAAGTCCTCTCCACCCTCCCGGGCTTTCCCTTTTACCGGGCGCGGGTGCTGGTGCGCAACGGCGCGGATCGTCCCCTGCGGGCGGTGACCCTCAAGCTGATTTATTTCGACGCCGCCGGTCACCCCCTCGGCACGGCCAGCTGCACCCGGAAAGGCGGCGCCCTCCTGCCCGGTCCCCGGGAGCGGCGGGTGCTGGAACAGGTGCCGCTGCGGAACCGCCCGGAGGAAACCACCCGCGTGGGCGTGGAAGTGGAGGAAGCGCGGTTCATTGACGGCACGGAATGGAAGCGTGCATCCGGGGGCAAGACGCGCTAAGTTCATCGGCGGCTTGCGCCGGGCGGGTTGCCGAAACCACATAACGCATGAGGGATTTCAAGTTCATCTGCCAGCTCTGCCAGCATCGGGTGCAGACCCGCACGATCTACGCGGGAGAACTCATTGCGTGTCCGGTGTGCGAAGGCGAAATCGTCATCCCGGAACCGCCGGAATCCCCGGACGACCCGATGCCGGTTGCCTATCCCCCCGGCCAGGCGCCCCCCCCCAAACCGAAACCCAAACCCAAGCCGCAACCTCCGTCGCCCCCGCCCGCCCCGCCCCCGCCGGCCGCCCCGCCGGAGCCGCCGTCGCCCCCGCCGCCTTCGGCGCCGCCGTCGCCCCCGGGTTCGGAGCTCCCCGGGCCGCCCCCCCTCTCCCGCGGATACAGCTTTTCCCCGCCATCGGAACCGCCGGCCCGAACGCCGTCTCCCCGCCCCCCATCCGCGCCGCCGGAGCGGCCCGCGGCGCCGCTTTCCCCGCCCGAATCCCCCACCCCGGAACCGCCGGCCCCGGAGCAAAGAGACGCCGCCCGGCGGGACGCGGAAAAAACCAGCGGCCCCATCTTGGAAGGGACGGTGACTCCGCCCCCCGCCCCCCCGCCGGCCCGGAAGGCGCCGCCTCTTCCGCCGGAATCGCCGGCGGCGCCTCCCCCCCAAAAAACGCCGGAACCACCCCGCCCCCCGGCTCCGCCCGGACCGCCGGAGCCCAGGCGTGAAACCTCCGCCCCCGCGAAGGAGGAAACCGGGAAGCAGCCCGTAACGCCGCCTTCCGAAGGAAAGACTTCCCCGCCGGATTCCCCCACGCCGCCCCGGAGGAGCAAACCAGCCGGGGAAAAGCCGGGACCGTTGCCGCCTTCCGCTCCGCGTCCCCCCGCGCCGGAAACCCCGGCGAAACCGCCGGCTTCGTCTCCTCCGGAAAAAACACGGGCCGGCGGGCAACCGTCCGCGGCGACGAAAACGCCCCGTCGGACGGAAACCCTGTTCTCGCCGGACACGCCGGACGCCCCTTCCCCGGCTTCCCCCTTTTCGCGGACCGGCGGTTCACCCTTCGCCCCTCCGCCCGCCCCGGAAAAGGAAGAAGAAGTGGCCTTGGGACAGCGGCCCCACACCGTTCTGCTGATCGTCACCATTCACGCGGTGATCCTGATCGTGGCGATCGTGCTGATATTCTTCTGGGATCAGTCGTCAAAGAGCGTTTCCCCGCCCGCTCCGGCGCGCCTGCCCACCGTGCCGCATTGGACACCGCCCCCGGGCGTCCCCGCGGACGGGAGCCCCTCCGAGACGGACGCCGCCGCCGTCCGGGAAGCCGCGCGGGGCTTGTTCGACGCCCTCGGGCGCGGGGATGTGCTGGGGGCGGCCCGCTGGATCATTCCGGCGGCGGACGTGACATGGGTGACCAACCGGCTGGCGGGGTTGACCGACGACTTCGCCGGCACCTCCGCGGCGGCCTGGCGACTGGAAGCGCCCCGGCGGCGCGCGCGGGGCGGGCTGGTGCTGGACGCCTTTCCGCTGGACACCAACTTCACGGGGCGGGTGGAACTGGAACTGGAACGCGCCTCCGTCGGTTGGCGGGTGGCCGGCCTGAACCTGCAACTGGGCGGAAGCGCCTCCAACGCGCCGCAAGCCCGGTTGGACTTCCGGCCCGCCGCGCCCTGACCGCCCCGGAGCCGGGGCGGGCTTGAAACTCGCGTCCCGGCGGAAAAGCGGGCTATTTCTTGGGCGTGCGGATCAGTGATTTCGATTTCGACCTGCCGCCGGAGCAGATCGCCCAGCATCCCGCCCCCCGGCGGGACGCTTCCCGCCTGCTGGTGTTGCATCGAGCCGGAGGGCGCGTCGAGCACCGGCGGTTTCCCGACCTGGCCGACTACCTCACGGCGGGCGACCTGCTCGTGCTCAACAATTCCCGCGTGCTGCCCGCGCGCTTGCGGGGAGTGAAACTGGGCGGCGGCCGGGGACGCGTCGAGGCGTTGCTGGCGCGCCCCGAGGCGCGAAACGACTGGTGGGCGTTGCTGCGCCCCGGCAAACGGGTGCGCCCCGGCACGCGCCTGCGGTTCGGCCCGGAGGAACGGCCGCTGGAGGCGGAGGTGGTCGCCAAAAACCCCGAGGGCCACTGCCGGTTGCGCTTTTCCGGCCCGGACGACGTGCTCGACCGGCTGGAAGCCGTCGGCGAGGTCCCCCTCCCCCCCTACATCGAACGCGCGGCGCCGCCCTCCGCCGAAGACCGCGCCCGCTATCAAACGGTGTACGCCGATCCCCCCGGTTCCGTGGCCGCGCCCACGGCCGGACTGCATTTCACGAAGGAACTGCTCGCCACCCTCCACGCCCGCGGGGTGGAAACGGCGTTCGTCACGCTCCACGTGGGACTCGGCACCTTCGCGCCGGTCAAAGTCGAGCAGGTGGAAAAACACGTCATGCACGCGGAGACCGCCGCCCTGCCGCCCGCCACGGCCGAGGCGGTCAACCGCGCCCGCCAGACGGGCCGCCGCGTGGTGGCGGTGGGAACCACCTCCGTCCGGGTGCTGGAAAGCGCCGCGTCGCGGAGTGACGACGGCAAACTCCGCCCCTGGTCCGGCGAAACCCGCCTGTTCGTGCGCCCCCCCCACACCTTCCGGGTAACCGACGCCCTCTTGACCAACTTCCACCTCCCCCGCTCCACCCTGCTCATGCTGGTCAGCGCCTTTGCCGCGCCGGGCGAAACCCGGGGCCGTGAAATGGTGCTGGCGGCCTACGCCGAAGCGGTGCGCGCGGGCTACCGCTTCTTCAGCTACGGTGACGCCATGCTGTTGCTGTAATTGCGTCCCGACCGGGGACGATTCACGCCTCCCCGCGGAATCGCCCCCGGCGAAACCACGCCGGCCCGCCAGAGGCGGGTGCTACCCGGGAGGTCGCGGCGATGACGGGGCGAAGCGGGGGAAATCCGAGGGACCGAGGAAGCCGAGGGCCGAAGGAAATCCGAATCCCGAAATTCGAAATCCGAAACTTCCCCGCGCCGGAGGCGCGACACCCGTCAGCCCCGGGCAGCGCCCGAAGGAACAAGACGCACCTCTGTAGGCCGGGTCCCCCGACCCGGCGAGGCTCCCTCCGCTTCGTGTTCTTCGCGCCCTTCGTGGTGAAATCGCGCGGGCGAGGAAAAGCGGCCGCCGCGCAGCGTGCCACGCTGCGATACGGCAGGCTGCCAGCCTGCGCTACGGGAGAGGGGGCTTTTTTCGGATTTTCGGCCTTCGGCCCCCGGTCCCTCGGACATCCCCGCCCCCCAAGGGGCCTTTTGCACCCTTCCTGCAGGCTGCGCGCCCGCATGCGGCGGAACATCTCACTTTTCAGACAGGCTCCGAAACCGTAGCTTTCCGCTCATGGCTTCCTCCAAGGCACAGCCGCGCTGGGAAAGCGAGCCGTTCGGCGCCCTGCCCGACGGTCGCGAGGTGCGGCGCTACACCCTCGTCAACAGCCGGGGCCTGACGGCCCGCGTCATCAATCTCGGCGGCATCCTCACCGAGCTGCATGTGCCGGACCGGACCGGCCGGTTGGCCGACGTGGTGCTGGGCTTCGACCGGCTCGCGCCTTACGTGGCGGATCATCCCCACTTCGGCGCGATCACCGGCCGCGTGGCCAACCGGATCGCGCATGGCCGTTTCACCCTCGACGGGCGCGACTACCAACTGGCCCGCAACAACGGCCCGCACCACCTGCACGGCGGCCCCACCGGCTTCGTGAAGCGCTGGTGGGCGATCGAGCCGGTCGAGCGCGCGGGGGAGGTGGCCCTGCGGTTGACCTACCGCTCCGCCGACGGCGAGGAGCAGTATCCGGGCAACCTCGACGTGACGGTGGAGTACGCCCTCACCGAGGCCAACGAGCTGCGGATTGATTACACCGCCGTGACCGACGCGCCCACGCTCTGCAACCTCACCAACCACAGCTACTTCAACCTCGCCGGCGCCGGGAACATCCGGGACCACGTCCTCCAGCTCAACGCCGATCACTACACCCCGTCGGACGCCACCCTGATCCCGACCGGCGAAATCCTTCCCGTGGCGGGCACGCCGATGGATTTCACCCGGCCCGCGCCGATCGGGGCGCGCTTCGACCAGTTGACCGGCGACCCGCGCGGCTACGACCACAACTACGTGATCAACCGCTCCGCCGAGGGACTGGCCCTCGCGGCGCGGGTGCGGGATCCGGCCAGCGGCCGGGTCATGGAAGTGCGCACCACCGAGCCGGGCGTGCAGTTGTACACCGGCAACTTCCTGGACGGCTCGCTCACCGGCAAGGGCGGGCAACGGTACGAGCGGCACGCCGGTTTCTGCCTCGAAACCCAGCACTACCCCGACGCGCCCCATCACCCGAACTTCCCCTCCATCGTGCTGCGGCCCGGCGCGACCTACCGCCAGACCACCGTGCACCGGTTTCTGGCGGAATAAACGCCTCCGGCGGCACGCCCGCGTGTCCGCGGCTGAGGGCGGAGACGTCTCCGGCGGGTGGCGCGAAAGGGGGCGTCCGCGTTCCGCGGAAATCAGCGGCCGGTCTTGATCTCGACGATGTCGTGCGGCGCGGATTCGCGCTGGCCGGCGGGGCTGACCCGGATGTAACGGGCGCGCGCCCGCAATTCGGCCAGGTTCTTCGCGCCCAGATAGCCCATGCCGGACTGGATGCCGCCGACGAGCTGGGTGAGGACGTCGTCCACCGTGCCGCTGGTTTCCTTCAACGCCTCGACCCCTTCGGCGGCGAGCTTGCGGGTGCGGTCCCTGGCGTGACCGTACCGGGCGGCGGATCCCGCCTTCATGGCCGCCAGACTGCCCATGCCGCGGTAGCGTTTGTAGTACTTGCCGTTGATCTCCATCACCTCGCCCGGCGATTCCTGACAGCCCGCCAGCACGCCGCCGCACAACACCGCGTCGGCCAAAGTCAGGGCCTTCACGATGTCGCCGGACTTGGTGATGCCGCCGTCGGCGATGAGGGAAACCCCCTTTTGCCGGGCGGCCTGCGAGGTGACGTAAAGCGCGGTCATTTGGGGAATGCCCACCCCGGCCACCAGGCGGGTGGTGCAGATGGAGCCGGGGCCCTGGCCCACCTTGATGATGTTCGCGCCCGCCGCCGCGAGGAATTCCACGCCCGCCGCCGTGGTGACGTTGCCGGCGATGAGGGGCAGCTCGGGAAAGGCGTCCCGGATCAGCCGGACCGCCGCCCCCACGCCGGCGGTGTGGCCGTGGGCGGTGGAGACCGCCACCACGTCCAGGCCGCGCTCCACGAGCGCGCTGACATGTCCCAGAATGCGCTCGCGATCCAGCTCGCCGAAGGCGTTGCGGGTGGCCGAGATGGCCGCCCCGCAGATCAACCGGAACCGCTCGTCCCGCGCCGGCTTGAACTGCGCCCCCCGCTCCTGGGTGATGCGCTCGATGTCGCTCATGGTGAACAGGCCCCGCAGCCGTCCCGCGTCGTCCACCACCAACAGCTTGTGGATGCCGGGGTGTTCGTTGAAGAACTTGTCCGCGCAGCTGATGGGGTCCTGGCCCAGCTCGTTTTGCCGCACGGTATGGACCTTTTCGAGCGGCGTCAGCGCCTTGGCCACCGGCCAGTGGGCGTAGCGCGGCTTGACCACCCGCCCGGGCAGCAGCCCCAGCAAGCGACCCTCGGGATCCACCACCGGGAAGGTGCTGAAGCTGTATTTCCGGCGCTCGATCAGTTCGAGCACGTCGCCGATGGACTGCCCGGGGGTGACCTTGGCGGGTTCCTGGATCAGGCCGTGCACGTGGTTCTTGACCCGGCTCACCTCGGCCAGTTGGCGGGCCTCGCTCATGTTGTAATGGATCAGGCCCAGCCCGCCGTTGAGGGCCATGGCGATGGCCATGCGCGCCTCGGTCACGGTGTCCATGTCCGAGGAGATGATCGGGATGTTCAGGTGCAGCCGCTCGGTCAGCGCCGTTTCCAGCGCGGTGTCCCGGGGCAGGATCTCCGAGTAAAGCGTCGCGAGGGTGACGTCGTCATAGGTCAACGCCGTGCCGCCCTGCGTGGGAAAAAACTGGTCCGCGGTCTGGTAGAATTGCTCGTCAATCGCGGAGAGCTGGGTCGCGCTTGCCATGAACGACTATGACCGTCCGCCCGTCCGGCGGCAAGCCCAAACCGGGCGCTTCGCCCGGCGCCCGTCCCCGGCGGGGCGGAGGGTCCGCCCCTTGGAGCCGGTCGGAAAAGCGGGCCGTCCCGCCGCGTGGGGGGCGCGCGGCCCGCGGAAAAGGGCGCAAACCAGCCCCGGCTGGCGGCCGGGGTTTCCAACCCGGCATTTTCCGGCGGGTTCTTGAGTTTTGGCCGGCGGGACCCCGGCGAGGCGGGCGCGGATCAGGGAGCGGAGGGGGCGGCGCATTCGTGGAGGGGACAAATCACTTGTGATTGCCGCCGCATGGGGTAGGGTGCCCGTCACGAACGTGAACGCGGGATTTTGCGATCCCCCACCAGAACGAACATGCAATCGGAACTCACCAACGGGGCCGTGCTCGCCAAAACCCGCGAGCTCTGCCAGACCATCGTGGACCAGGAATCCTTCCAGGGCCTGCGACGGAGCATTGACGCCTTCATGGCCAACGAAGAAGCCCAGGGACTCTACCAGACGGTGGCCCACCGCGGCGAAGCCCTGCACCAGAAACAGCAGCTGGGCCAGCCGCTCGATCCGGAGGAGATCGCCCAGTACGAAAACGACCGCCAGTTGCTCCTCGGCAACGAGGTGGCGCGCGCCTTTCTCGACGCGCAGGAGCAGATGCACGAAATTCAGCAAACCGTCAGCCGCTACGTCATGAAAACCCTCGAGGTGGGCCGGGTGCCGGAGCCGGAGGACTTCGGCGGCTGCGGTCAGGGTTGCAGTTGCGGCTGAGCCCGCGCGAAACGCGGAAATTTTTCACCGGCGGAGGCCTGGGGCCGCCGCCGTTTTTTTTGGCGTTCCGCCGCGGCGGGGATCATCCCTCCGCCGGAAAGCTGTTCGGCGCGCGAGGGGGAAACGGAGCGGAGGCGGCCTGTCCGTCCCGGAGGCGCGGAAATCCGGAGTCCGGGAAAATCACCCCCCGTCTTCGGCGCCGCCGCGAAACGGGGGCGCGAGGACCGGGGGCGCTGTTTCCGGCGCCGGACGGTTGACTTACCGCTTGAACGGCTTCCAAAACTCCCCCTTGAGGGGCATGCGAAGACGCTTCACCAGCTTGAGCTGGAGGCTTTCCTCGGTCTTTTCCCAGACCTCCTCCGGCTGGGACACCCCCACCCGCATGCTGCCGCCGGCGATGGTGCGGTGGCCGCCCGCCAGATCGCGGTTCTCGAACACGTCCCGCAGGATTTCCCCCGCCTGCACGTCGGTGCGATTGGTCCGCAGCGAGACGTGCAGCCGCCCCTTGTAGCGCCCGCTGCAAAAGGCCCAGTTGGCGTGGTCGTAGGTGAGGAGGAAATCCGCCATCTGGGCCACCAGATCGGGGTTCTTCACCTCGCCCAGATGCGACACCACCAGCCGCCGGTACTTCTCCGCCCGGCAGATGCAGCGGCCCAGCGTGACGAAGAAACTCTTGGTCCGGGGCGGATTTTGGATGCGGGCCAGCAGCTTCATGTCGCTCTGATGGAGCACCTTCAGGTAGGTCTGCACCACGTCGGGCCGGCCCGCGCGGTAGAGGTCCTGGGTGTCCGAGAGGATGCCGTAGGCCAGGGCGGTGGCCAGGCGTTGCGGCATGTCCACCCCCGCCAGGAGGAGGGCCTCGGCCACGATCACGCACGAAGCGCCGCATTCGGTGTCAATCAACGCCAGATCGGCCAGGGGCGTCCGGTGCGAGGCGTGCTGGTCAATCACCAGCGTGGCCCGGCGGTTGCCGGGAAAGGGATTGTTGCGGAAACAAGGCTGGGTGTCCACCAGGGCCACCTTGCGGTGGCGCCGGAAGTCAATCTTGTGCAGCCGGCGCAGCGGTATCCGGAGCAGCTTCACCATCTCGCGGTTTTCCGGCCGCCCGATCAAGCCCCGGTGGGCGATGCGGCTCTCGATGTCGAATTTCTGCTTGGCCAGATACTGCAGGCCGTACGCCGTCGCCAGGGCGTCCGGATCGGGAAAATCGTGCGGCAGGATCAACAGCGGCGACAGCTCGCTCTTGTGGGTCCGCAGGAAATCGAGCAGGCGCCGGGCATGCTCACTACTGGGAGGCTGGGCCTCTTCTTTTTCTTCAGCCATGGGAACCAAAAACGCTTCTTTTCCACCGGAAGGCGGGTGAGGGGAGTCCGCCCGCCCCGCGGCGACCGGCACACCGCGCTCCTTCCGTCCCCCGTCGGTCGGGGTCCGGATCATCCGGTGCATTGTCTGGCAAGGCTGCCTTCAAGGAGATCGCCGCACGGCGGCGCGGCCCGGGCGGATTGTCGGGCTCCGTCCCGCGACGAAGCCGCCCGGCCGCGGCGCGAACCTCGCGCGCGCCGTGCCCGCAATGATTCCATTGCGGGCGGAACCGTAGCGGAGGAGCCGTCCGGGGGCAAGCGGTGTCACGCGGGAAATTCGCCGTCGAACTGCCTCATGAAAAACGCCGGGGGGATGACGGGAAGGCGGTTCCGGGCCGGGCCGGGGGGGATTTTCGGTTGGCGCGGGAGGGGGGCTTTTTTAGAGTGCGGGGCGTGAATCGCCCTTTGCCTGTTTTGCTGGAGCCCGTGCCGTGGCGGCCCGGGTTGGAGGGGGAGCATCCCGGCCAGGAATGTTTCCTCGAGGTGGGCTCGCCGCCGGCGCGGATGATTTTCTGCTGGTGCCCGCCCACGCCGCCCGGTCAGCCGTTTCTCATGGGCAGCCCCCCGGATGAGCCGGGGCGCGACGAGGATGAGGAACAACACCCGGTGGAGATTACCCAAGGCTTCTGGCTCGCCAAGCATCCGGTCAATCAGAAGCAGTGGCAGGCGGTCATGGGGGACAATCCCAGCCAGAAAAGCAAAGGCGGGGCCTGTCCCGTGGACAGCGTGTCATGGCACGACGCGCGGAAGTTCTGCCGCCAAACCGGTCTGCGCCTGCCGACCGAGGCGGAGTGGGAATATGCCTGCCGGGCGGGAACCACCACTCCCTTTGGCATTGGCAGCGGCCGGGTTTTGAACAGCCAGATGGCCAATTTTAGGGGCAACTATCCTTACGGTTCAGGGCGCGGGGCGTTCGAGTGGCTTTACCGTGAAAGCACCCTTCCCGAAGGCCGTTTTCCGCCCAATGCCTGGGGCTTGCACGACTTGCACGGTCAGCTTTGGGAATGGTGCGAGGATGAATCCGAGACCGGGTCCCGTTCGCTGCGCGGCGGCAGTTGGTTCGACCACGGCAGGGACGCCCGATCCGCCATCCGTTACGGCAACGATCCGGGCTTCCGCGCCGACTTCGGTTTCCGGCCCTGTCCCAGTTCCATTCCAGGACGGCAGGGGAGTTGGGCCGGAGGCCGGGAGGCTGCCGCGGAGCGGAGCAAGGAATGAAGCGAGGGACGAGCGTAATGACGGCTCCGCGTAGCGGTGAAAAAAAGGGGAGCACACGCGCCCCCGCGTGTTCCGATGGGCGCCCTCGCCCATCGGCCCCCGCGTCCGATTCACGCAGCCGCCACTTGTTAATCGCGGCAAAAGCCGGGTCACTTTTCGAAAAAGGAAACCGCCAGATGCTTGAGAGCCTGTCTGAAAAGTGGGGCATCCCGCCGCGTGGGGGCACGCGGCCTGCAGAAAGAGTGCCGACACCCCTTGGCTGCAGGCCGGGTTCCCCGACCCGGCATTTTCCGACAGGCTCCAAGCGCTACAAAGCAAACCGCGGAGGAACCCAAAGGTGTGCACCGTTCGTAGCGCAGGCTTCCAGCCTGCCGTATCGCCGACTTCCAGTCGGCAAGGCGGGCAGGGAAAAGGAGCGTCCATCCCAAAAGGAAAGATTGGCGGATGGGAAATTCGCGACACTGGAGACCGAGAGTCCGCGCTACGGAGCGGGGTGGTTTTGTGACACAAAGAAAACTTGGCGGCAAAAGCACGCGCTCATGGAGCGGGCGGGACGCCCGCTCCGACCCGCCGGAGGCGGGCGCCACCCGAAAGGAGCGCGAAAACCGGACGCGCCCGGTAGCGCAGGCTGGTCCCGCTCGTGCGGGACCGTTTCGCCGACTGGCAGTCGGCGGAATGTCCGAAGCCAGAACGCCGCGCTGGTTTTTTCCCGCTCCGCGGATGGGAAATCCGCGACACTGGAGACTGGAAGTCCGCGCTACGGGAGGCGCGCGGATTTTTCTTCGCCCGGTTTTCCCCCCGTTCAAACGCCGGGTCGGGGGACCCGGCCTGCAATGGCCGCGCATCGTTCCCCTACAGGCCGGCTGCCCTCAGCCGGCGGAGGAATGACCGCTTCGTCACCTCGGCGGCGCGCGGCGCGCTTTTTTTCGGATTTCGGATTTTCCCCGGGTGGCACCCGCGTCTCGCGGGTCGGGCCGGGCGTCCCGCCCGGCTCCCCGACGCGCGGGAAAAGGGTTCTTCGTTCCG
>CAZRPT010000055.1:0-7858 GCA_964601985.1 uncultured Verrucomicrobiota bacterium | reverse complement strand
GGTCCCCTTCCCGTGTCCCCTTTTGTCCCCAGTTTTGGTGACTGGCGGGGCGGGGGGAAAGGCGTAAACTGACGGCGTCGTTGATGCAAAAGTGCGGTTTCCGTGTGTCAGGCGTCCGTCCGCAGCGCCGCGTCAAAAACGGCCGGAGAGCAGCAGGCGTGGTTGCCATCCGTAATCAGTCAGCGCCAGGTTCTCAAGTGTGAGAAAGGCCGGGTTCCCCAACCCGGCCTTCCTGCTGTACGGGGCTCACCCCTCCCGCAAACTCCGCAAAACGGCCAGATTTTCGGCGTCTTCGTGCAGGTCCTCCGATTTCGGGGTTTCCAGGCATCCCGGCGTGTCGGCGAAACGGGGATCATTCACGATGTGCCGGAAGGCCGCGCGCCCCAAGTGCCCCTGGCCGATGCCCGCATGCCGGTCCACCCGCGAGCCCAGCGGCGTTCGTGAATCGTTCAAATGCACCGCCAGCACGCGGTCGAGCCCAAGCCGTTCCTCGACTTCGCGGATCGCGCGATCCCAGCCCGCCGGCGCGCGGAGATCGTAGCCGGCGGCGAAAAAGTGGGCCGTGTCGAGACAGACGCCCAGTCGCCCGGGCGTCTGGACGCGCTCGATCAGCGTGGCGAGGTGGGCGATTTCCGCGCCCAGACAGGTGCCCTGGCCGGCGGTGTTTTCCAGGGCCAGCCGCACCGGCGAACCGCGGGTGGCCGCCAGGGTTTCGTTCAACCCCGCCACGACCTGCCGCAATCCCTTTGCCTCGCCCTGGCCCAGATGCGCGCCCGGATGCAGGACCAGGAACGGCAGCCCGAGGCTTTCGGCGAGCCGGATTTCCTGAATCAGCGATTTGAGGGACTTGTCGCGGGTGGGCGACGCCGGAGCGGCGAGATTGATGAGATACCCGGCGTGCGCGAACACCGCCGCGAAGTCGGCCCCCGCGAGGGCGTTGGCGTAGTGGGCCAGTTCGAGCGCGGTGAAGGGGCGGCCGAACCAGCGCCGGTTGCTCTTCACGAACAACTGCACCACCTCGCAGCCCAGCTCGGCGCCGCGTTCCAACGCGCGCCAGACGCCGCCCCGGGTGGGCATGTGGGCGCCGAATTTCATCGCTCCCCCAACGCTGCCCTACTTCAACTCCAGCAGCAGAGTCGGGTCCACCGGGTAGCGGCCGAAGCGTTCCCCGTAGAGGGCCAGCCCGTGCGGCAGGGTGTCGTCCACTTCGAAACGGATGACCACCTCGCCGGAATCGGCGGCGGGCGCGAGGGCCGCCACCGGGACCACGAGCTGCCACAGCTCGCCGTAGGAACCCGCCTCGTGGAGGTGACCGTCCCGTTTTTGGGCGTACCAGGAAAGCACGCCGCGGTGGTCCGCCGGATCGTCGGGCAGGTCGCAGACGCCCAGCGACCGCCCGTTGACGCGCACCCGCACGCGGCCGGGGAAGCGACGGGTGTCGGTCATCGGATAGGCGTTGGGGTTGAGGCTCGGATCATGGGTGCCCTGACCGCGCATGAAATCGCCCGCCTGCCGGCCCGCGCCTTCGCGGTCCTTGCCGAAGAGCTGCTTGGCGTTGGCCTCGAAGATCAACGACGCGCCGGTGATCTCGGACAGCTTCTGGTTCTTGGGCCACGGCACGCGGAATTCGAAGAAGCCGTGTCCCGCGCCGTTGACCTTGAGCCCGCCCAGCACGTTCCACTGCTTCAACGACCACTCGGCGGCGGTGAAGGTGTCCGGCGCGAACCGCAGGGCGCGCAGCCGGGTCTTCTCGAACTTGAACGACTGGTCGCGGGGCAGGACGCCGTCGGTCACGCGGAGGGTGGTGAAGTTGTAGTGCAACGGCAGGCCGGCGGGCGTTTCGAGCCGCAGGGCCACGATGACGAGGCCGCGTCCGGGCGGCAGCTTGAGCTTGAGCGGCTTGAGCGGTTTTGAGAGCCAGGGCTGGAAGGGAATCCGGATTTCCTGCTGCTTCAACGCCCAGCCGCGCCCCAGCGAGTCCCAGCCGTAGGGCTGCACGCGCAGGCGCAGTTCCGGGCCGGGCGCGCGGTCGGTCATGAACGACGCCCACAAGGGAATCTCCACCGTCGCGCCGGGACGCACGTCGCGGCACAGCTCGCTGCCGGTCGAAATATAAAACGGCGCGTGCAGATCCTTGAGGGTCATGCCGTTGACCATCGCGTCGAGACCGGTGAACTTTTCCGAACGATCGAAACGGTAGTAGCCGTTCCACTCGTTGATCACGTCGTGGTGCTCCGTATAAAGCCAGCCGCAGACCTTCGGGTGGCGGCGAAACTCGTTCATCATGATGTGATAATCCCAGCTCCAGTCACAGTCGCCGGTGCTGCCTTTATATCCCCACACGTTGCCGCACTCGCTGTTGAACAGCGGCTGACGGCCCTGCGTGCGTCCCCCGATGTAATTCCAGGTGGAGCCGGGATGGGTGTCGCGCACCACCTGGTCCAGGTGTTCTTTCCACGCGTAACCCGGCAGATAACGATGCCAGGAATTGATGTCGGTGATGACGTGGTCGTTGTGACAGGGCGAATTGTCCTCCACCAGGCGGGTGGGATCGAGCTGCTTGGCCAGGTGATAAATCATGGCCACCCATTCCTGGGTTTCGGGAAGATAAACCCGTTGCTTGCCTTTTTTGGTAAACAAGCCCCACGTCTCGTTGAACGGCACCCAGGCGAAAATGGAGGGATGATTGAAGTCGCGCCGGATCATGCCGCGCAGGGCGGTCTCGATCTCGAACCGCATGTCATTGTCCGGCTCGCCCCAACTGTTGGGCACGTCGCACATCAGCAACACGCCCAGCCGGTCGGCCCAGTAGAGCTTGCGGGGCAGCTCGATCTTGACGTGCAGCCGCTGCGAATTGAGTCCCAGCCGTTTGGTGCGGAGGATTTCATCCCGCATGAAGGCGTCGCTCGGCCAGGTATAAAAACCGTCCGGGTGATAACCCTGGTCCAGCGTGCTCTCGATATAAACCGGCCGATGGTTCAGGGCGATGTAGGGATAATCCGTGCCGGGGAGGTTGACCACGCTGATCTCGCGCATGCCGAAGTAGGTGCGCACGTGATCCTCGGCGCCCTTGGCGGTCAGCACGGCTTCCACTTCGTATAAAAAGGGGTCATCCAACGACCACCACCGGGCGTGGGGAATGGGCACTTCGAACGTGAAATCGCGGGAGATGGGATCAATGGCGTGCCGGAAGGCCGGGACGTCGCCGGTGTGAAACCGCAGCTCCAGCGTGGTGCCCGCGACGGGCGGACGGTTGACCGAGCCGCGCACGGTGACCTTGCCGGCGGCGATGTCCGGAATGAAGTGCAGCGTGTCGAGGTGCAGGGCGGGCCGGGCTTCGAGATAGACCGTCTGCCAGAGGCCGCGGGCGCGGCCGTACCCCTGTTTGCCTTCGAGCTTGAACGGGTGGGGCCGGTCATCCACCCGGAGGACGAGGGTCTGTTTCCGGCCGGGTTTCACGTGCGGGGTGAGGTCGAACTCGAACGGCGTGTAGCCGCCGCGATGCCGCCCCAGCGGTTGACCGTCGAGCCACGCCGTGGTCAGCCAGTCGCTCGCGCCCACGACCAGAAAGACCTGCTGGCCCGCCCAGGCTTTCGGAACCTCGATCGTGCGCCGATACCAGCCGATGTCCGCCTTGTCCGGCACGCCGGACAATTTCGCGCCCCAGGAAAAGGGCACGGTAATTCGGCGGGGAAATTCAGTTTTGCCGGCGGCCCAGCCGGCTTGCTCGCCGGCATCGTCGGCGTCGAAGCGGAAATCCCACGAGCCGTTCAAGTTTTGCCAGTTCGGTCGCCGCCAATCGGGACGCGGATGTTCGGGCAGGGGGATGTCGGCCGCCGCCGCAACCGCCAGCGCGCCCGCCGCCAAGAACCAGAGCAGTCGTTTCATGGCCGCGATGGTGCCGGGCCGCGGCAAGCGGGAAAAGCAGAATCGGCGTTCGCGGGACCCGGGCGGGAAAACCCGCGACTTTGCGCGGAAAGAAGAACGCGCGAGGCGGCTATTGATAAGCCGCGGGCGTCAACAGCGCCAAGGCAACCAGGGAAATGACGGTGAACAGCGCCGTCGCGCCCGCCCAGACGATCTTCCGTCGGGAAAACTGAACGGCCGGCAGCACGACGCACAAAACCAAATCCGGCAGGTTGTCGGTTTCCATCACGGGAATGTCGAAAAGGAAGGGATTGGAGAGAAACGCCAGCAGAAAAAACGGCCGGAAACAGCAACGCCCACCGGCCATCGCCCGGAAATTGCTCCCACGCGTCGGCGCCTCGAGGTTCCCTGATCCGGAATTTTCAGACAGGCTCTCGGATGAGAAGGCTGCTGTCTTCTCACCTTGGCGGCCGCGGGGCGGATTTCGGCATTCGGATTCGCGGCGGCTTGAGTTTGTCGCCGGGAAGGTGTTTCCTCGGGGGCGGACAAGCAAAACGGAGCCAAACATGTATCTCACCGGCATCGCGGACGAAGCGGGCGCGGACATTGACGCGCAGATCAAGGCCACCAAGGAACTGGGCTGGACGACCCTCGAAGGGCGCAACGTCCAGGTGGGCGATTTCGCGAAAGGCAACTTTCACGACATCCCCGACGCGGCGTTCGAGCAGGTCGTCGCCAGGCTGGAAGCCGCCGGAGTGGGGGTCTGCTGCTTCGGCTCGACGATCGGGAACTGGGCGAAGCGGATCACCGACCCCTTCGAGCCGACGCTTGAAGAAGTGCGCCGGGCCATTCCCCGGATGCAGCGGCTGGGCACCCGGTTCATCCGGGTCATGAGCTACGCCGTGGAGGAGGATCGCGACCCCGATGATCAGATGGAGGAGGAGCGGTTCCGGCGGCTGCGGGAAATCACCCGGATGTTCCTCGACGCGGGCATTCAACCGGTCCACGAAAATTGCATGAACTACGGCGGCATGGGCTGGCCCTACGCCCTGAAGCTGCTCGAAAACGTGCCCGGCCTGAAGTGGGTCTGGGACACCGGCAATCCGATCTTCAATCCCGACCGCACCCGGCCCAAGCCGTGGCCCCGCCAGGATCCGTGGACGTTTTACCAAAAGGTCAAGCCGTGGATCGTCCACGTGCACGTGAAGGACGCCGTCTGGGTGCCGGAAAAGAACGACGCCGAGTACAAGTTCCCCGGTGAAGGCGACGGCCAGGTGCGCCGGGTGCTGGCGGATTTGCTGGCCGACGGCTACGAGGGCGGCATTTCGATCGAACCCCATTTGGCGGTCGTTTTTCACGATGATTCGGTCCAGTCGGACGCCGGGGTGACCTACCGCACCTACATCGAATACGGCCGGCGTTTGCAGGCGATGGTGGATGAAATCCTCGCGGACCTGCCGCAACGCGACGGTTGACCGTCGCGCCCACCGCAACGAAACTGCCTTCCCGGTGTTCAATCCGCGCATGAACGGCCCGCGCCAGTCATTTTTGCCGCGCCGCCGGACGATGAGGTTCGTCCGGGCGGCGGGCTTGCTGGGCGCCGGAATGGTGGGCGTCGCCCTCGCGCGCGCCGTGGCGCCGGAGGTGACGGTGACGCCGGCTTCCACCAATGCGTCCATCACGGCCAAGGCGTCGCCGGCGGACGCGCCCGCCTCCCCGGCAACCGCGAAATCCGCCTCCCGGAAGGAGAACGCCTCGCCCCCCGCTCCGAAAACCCCTTCCCCCAAGGACGCGAAGGCGGCGGATGCCGCGGACTCCCCCTCCGCGATGGCGAAGCCGGCCGGTCCGCCCGTGCCGGACAAGACCCCTTATCTGAGCATTGCCCGGCGGAATCCCTTCGGCTTGAAAGATCCCCCTCCGCCGAAGCCGCCGCCGCCGGAACCGGAACCCGAGGTCACCCCCTCGGCGCTCAAGCTCACCGGCATCAGCACCCTGCTGGGCGGCAAGCACGCCCTGTTCGTGTTGCAGGAGAAAGGCAAGAAACCGGTTTATTCCGGCCTCGTGGCGGAGGGCGACACCGACACCATGATCGCCGGGTTGCAGGTCATCGCCATTGATCCCAAGGCCGGCTCCGTGCGGGTGAACTATGGCGGCAGCGAGCTGCTGCTGGATTTCGAAAACAACGGCATCGAGCCGCCCAAGGCTTCCCTGGCGCGAAAAGGCAAACCGGGCGTTTCCGCCAGCGCGGTCCGGCGCACGGTCACGCGTCCCGGCGGCGCCACCCGCTCGGCGCAATTTCGCTCCTCCGGCGCTTCGCCGGGCTACCGGACCGGCTCCCGTTCGAGCGGTTATCGCGGGAGCGCCGGCAGCCGAAACTTCCGCACCCCGGCCAGCTTCGGCCGCTCCGGCGGAGGTTCCTACAGCGTCCCCCCGCGGACCACGCGCAGCACCTCCCGGAGCAGTTCCGCCGCGGAACCCCGCCGATTGTCGCCCGCGGAACAAGCCATCGTGCTGCGGGTCCAGCAGGAGGAAGCGCAACGCGCGGGCATTCCCCTGCCTCCCCCGCCGCCGGTGCCGGGCATGAACACCGGCGACAGCGCCGTTCCGCCGAAGTAAGTCCCTACTTCCGCGTTGTGGTGGCGGGCCGGCTCGGGCGCCAGAACGCCAGCCCGAAAAAGAGGAATCCGCACCCGTTGATGCCCGCGATGTAGCCGAGCTTGTACGGCCGCCCCGAGTTGACCGTGGCGTAAATGGGCACATCGCGCCCCATCAACAGGCTGGGCAGGGCCATCGGCATGAGCGCCCCGTGCATCATCCCCAACCCGAACCCGGGCCGGGTGTCTTCGGGATAGAACCGTGGCGCCGCCCAGGCGTAAAACCACCCGAACACCAGCCCCACCACCACCAGCCGCAATGCCCGCGCGCCGCCCCGGCGGAGCAGTTCCGGCCACCGCCCCCGCGGAAAAAAAACACCCCTTCGCGCCGTCGTTTCAGCATCCGCGGGACGCCCCCCGCCCGAGGGCCGTCGCCGCAAGGCGGCATTCCCTTCCTTCTTGAGCGTGGTGATCCAGTTGAAGAACGGGCGGCAACTGATCCTCCTCGGCTCGACAATCCGCCGGGCGGCAAACTCCCCTTGGGCCGCCTGTCGCATGGCCGGCAGCCTTTGAAAAACCTCCGTTTCGAAACACTTCGCCAAGGCCTCCGTTACTTTCCAGGCCCGCTCCGCGTGATTCAGACGAAATCGCTTCAGCATGCCCCATACCTGAACGCTTTACCGGCACAATGCAACATTCCATCTGATCAACCGCCTTGCTCTCCCCCACTCCCGCAGCCGAAAAAGGGTTTGAGCCTGAAAAGTGGAACCTCCCGCCGCGTGAAGGCGCGCGGCCTCCACGAATGGCGCAAATGGTTCCTGATCTGTAGGCCGGGTTCCCCAACCCGGTCTTTTCCGAGAGGCGCTCAAAGGTGGATTTGCTGACCCGGGCGGCAGCCGAGTCCCGCTGAAGTCTTCCCCGGCCTTTGTTCGCGGCCGCTTCAAGGGCGTCACGCGCGTTGGGGCAACCGGGACCACGAAACCCGCGCAACCGGGACAAAGGACTCTGTTCCCGCGCGTCGGAGAACCGTCCGGGACGTCCGGTTCGACCCGCCGGAGGCGGGGGGCTACCCAGGTGGCCGCCGGAGAACGGCGAAAGAGATTCGCCCGCCAGGATAAAGGCCCGTCGGGCCCGCGCGCAGGAGTTTGCGCGGGCCCATCACGGATTTCCCCTTCGTCAGGCTTTCCCGCCCGCCGGGCCGACTGGAAGTCGGCGCTACGGCAGGCTGGAAGTCGGCGCTACGGAGGGGAGCGCGCGCCGAGGGACGCCCCCGCCCCTCGGTCCCCCGTGACCGGTTTCCGCGGCCGCGCTGATTCCGCCCCTTCAGGATCAGCCGGAAAACGATGCGTTTCATATTGTTCGCCCACAAGGGCATCGCGCGGATTCACGCCACGCGG
>CAZRPT010000054.1:0-22223 GCA_964601985.1 uncultured Verrucomicrobiota bacterium | reverse complement strand
CCTTCGGATTTTCCCCGTCCCGTTCCGTCATCCCCGCGGTCTCCCGGGTAGCACCCGCCTCTGGCGGGTCGGCTTCGGCGTCCCGCCGAAGCCTTCCCCGCGTCCTTCGGTCGCGGCCGCTTCAACAGCGTCCCGCGCGCCGGAGGGGATGGGGCCACGACGCCCGACTCTCCGACGTGGGGGAAAAGAATCCTTTGTTCCGTCCGCGCGTTCTTCGTGACCCCGGGCATTCCGCCGCGCGTGAGATCATCGAAACGGCCGCGATCAAAGACCAGGAGGGCAGGCTTCGGCGTCCCGCCGAAGCCGACCCGCGAGACGCGGGTGCCACCCGGCGTGTGGGGGGGCTTTGTTTGCGTTCCGCGCCGGGTGGTTTTCCGGCGCTGATTTCACGCGTCCAAGGGCAGCAACGCGGTCCAGCAGGTGGCGCCGAAATGGGCGAGAAACCGTTCCCGGGCCGTTTCGGCGGTGGCGGCGTCGGCGAACAAGGCGAAGGTGGTGGAGCCGCTCCCGGACATCCGGGCCCGCAGCGCTCCGTGCTCGACGAGGAATCGCGCATACAGCTCCAGCACGGGGAATTTGTGCCACACGGGCGCTTCGAGGGAATTGACGCAACCGGCCAGGCCGGCCTCGCGCCGTCCGGCGGCCAGGTCGGCGGCCACTTGGGCCGCCCGGCCCGGCGTGCCGTGAAGCGCCTCGGGAAAATCCGCCAGTCGTCGGTAGGCCCACGGCGTGGAAACTCCGAAGCCCGGGTGAATCAGGAGCAGGGCGAGCCCGCGCAAGGCCGTCAGGGGGGCAACGGGCTCCAGTTGTTCGCCCCGGCCCCGTCCCAGCACCGGCCCTCCCGCGAGAAAACACGGCACGTCCGAACCGAGTTCGGCGGCCAGGCGGACCAGTTTTTCCGCGGACAACGGATGGCCGGCCAGCTCGTTCAGGGTTTGCAGGGTGACGGCGGCGTTGCTGCTGCCGCCGCCCAATCCCGCCTCCATGGGGATGCGTTTTTCCAGATGGATGCGCCCTCCCCACCGCGTGCCCGTGGCGGCGGAAAACGCCCCGGCGGCCCGGAGGATGAGGTTGGCGGGGCCGGTGGGCACGTCCGGGTGGGAGCAGGTGAGCGTGACGGTGTCGCCGCCCGGCTCGAACGTCAGCTCGTCATGCAGCGGCACCGGCAGGATGAGGGTTTCCAGCTCGTGAAACCCGTCCTCCCGACGGCCCAGGATGTTCAGAACGAGGTTGATCTTGGCCGGAGCGGAGCGGCGCAACGTCATGGCAAAAAAAGGGCGCCAACTGCGACAAACAGTCGGCGCCCCGGAAAAAAGGGCGGATCAATAATCGAAGATGTGGAACCGGCTGCCCGGCACGAACGGGATGGCGTCACCGCCGCTGAAGCCCAGGGCGGTGTCCGTGTCGAACGTGCTGGTGGCCCACCGACCGGGCTTGTAGCTGTCCGGGAATTCCGGATTGGTGGAGGCGGTGGGCATCAGGATGAAGCCCGGCTTCAGGACCGGGTCATAGCTCGGCACCGGGAAGGTCGCGATCTCGTACACTCCGACCAAGGTGCGCAACACGCTGCGGTTGAAGCCTTTGATGACTCCGGTGGTGTAGGCCTGCGGAGTGCCGTCGAACAAGGCGGTTTGCTCCACCGAACGGCGCAGCGAGCCCATCCGGGCGAATTCCGTGACGTCGGTGATGCCGCGACCCAGCTTTTCAGACGGGCCGTTGCACCCGGTGGACAGGAGCGCCGCCACCGCAGCCGAGAAGACCAGTAGAAACTTGCGTTGCATAAAAACCAAATTGTTGCGGGCAGCCTAAACGTCCCTGCGGGGGCTTGTAAAGCGCTGATTTCGTTTCCCGGTTTTTTTTGGCCGCCCCCCCGCCGCGGGCGGGGAAAAGGCCCGGAGCGGGGAAGCGCGCGACAGGGAGGGCCGGCACGCCGGCGCGGGTGCTGGACGAATGGGCCCCCCGGCCGGGAATAACGCTGGGCGGGGCGCCGCGGGACGATTAGGATGGTCCCGGTTTGATGCGGAACGCGGAATCCAGCCGGCGCGCGCGCCGAACGCGAACCGCCGCTTGGGCGGCGGGGTTGCTCGGGTTGTGGGTGGTGATCCAGTTGCTGCTCTCCGTTCCCGCGCTGCACCACGCGTTGCACGAGGATTCCGCCTCGCCCGGTCACCATTGCCTGGTCACCGAGCTGGCTTCGGGCCACGGAATCGCTCCTCACACGGGGCTGCCCGTCTTCCGCCCGCCGGTGCGCTCCGAGGCGCCCCGGGCGGCCGTGGTTTCGGCGCCGCTTCACTTCTCCTTCCGCCTCCCGCAAGCGCCCCGTCCGCCGCCGGCGCTCATCGTCAGCTGCTTTTCAGCGGGTTCCGCGCGGGTTTGAGGATTTCCGGCCGCGCTGGTCCCGCGGTCCTTTCTGTTCCGGAAATCCCCGAACCCCGTGAAAAAGCGCCCTCCGTCGTGGCGCTCGTGGAACCGATGAAAAAAATTCTTCCGTGGATGTGGATATGGACCGGCGCGATGGCAATGGCCCTCGCCGCCGGCCCCGAAAACGAGCTGGAACAGCTCAAAGCGCAATTGCGCGAAGCCAATGCCGCCTTTGAAAAGGCGGTGCAACAACACCAGGCCGTGGTGGACGCCATCTCCCGGCGCATCGAAGCGCTGGAGGCGTCCGCCGGCAAAACCAACGCCGCGCCCGGCGCGCCGGCCCCCGCGCCGAGATCCCCGGTCGCGGAGAGCCCGGCCGGAACACCGGAGCAAACCGCCCCGGCGGCCGCGCCGCCGGAGCCGTCTCCCGCGGTCGAACCGCGCAAATCCTGGTCGCCGGCCCAGCCCCTCACGCTGGCCGGCGGCGGCTCCAGCTACCTGAATCTCAGCTTCGACGCCTTGTTCGCCGCGGGCGGTTCGTCGTCCGGGGACCTCGGGTCGCTGCAATTCGGCGGCCACGACCCCAAGCAAAACGGCTTCACCGTGCAGAATCTGGAACTCACGTTCGATGGCGCGGTGGATCCGTATTTCCGCGGGCAGGCCAATCTGGTCGCGTTGCTCGACAGCGGGGGCGAAACCATCTTCGAAGTCGAGGAGGCCTATCTCGAATCCGTGGCCCTGCCGTGGGGGCTCCAGCTCAAGGCCGGCCAATATTACGCGCCGGTGGGGCGCATCAATGCCACGCATCCGCACACGTGGGACTTCGTGGACCAGCCGCTGGTCATCGGGCGCCTCCTGGGACCGGACGGCCTCCGCAACCCGGGCGCCCAGCTTTCCTGGCTGGCGCCCACGCCGTTTTATTCGGAGCTGTTTCTGTCGGTGCAAAACAGCCAGGGCGAGACGGCCCTCAGCTTCCGCAACGACGAAGGCGCGGAATGGATCGCCGGCCGGCCCGCCCGCGACACCAGTGTCCGGGGGCCGGGCGACCTGCTCTACAGCCCGCGTTACGCGGTCTCGTTCGACCTGGCCGACGAACACACGGTGGTGCTGGGCGCGTCCGGAGCCTTCGGTCCCAACGCCACCGGCGGCGGCACCCGCATCTACGGCGCCGACCTGTTCTATAAATGGAAATCCCGCCACCAGCATCTGGGTTTTCCGTTCGTGACCTGGCAAACGGAGTTTTTGTACCGGGACTACGACGCGAAAGCCTACGCCGGCGACCTGTTTCACCCGCCCACGCCGGACCGCACCCGGCATGACTGGGGCCTCTACTCCCAGGTGGCCTACGGCTTCCATCCGCGCTGGGTGGCGTCCTTGCGCGGCGGTTTCGTGACCGGCGAACCCGGCGATTTCGCCGACAATCCGCTGGCCAACGACCGCCGCCGGATTGCCCCGGCGCTCACGTTCTATCCGAGCGAATTTTCCAAGGTGCGCCTGCAATATAATTACGACGACATTGACAGCGTGGGCATCGAGCATTCGATCTGGCTGCAGATGGAATTCCTCCTGGGTTCCCACGCGGCGCACAAATTCTGAACCTCCAACTGTTTGTCTTTTTTTCGAACCTGCTTATGAAAGCCTTTTCGTCTTCATTGCTCTTGTTCGCGGCCGCGTGGGTCGCGCCGGCGGCGCACGCCAAACTCGCCGTGGTGGCCACCACGCCGGACCTGGCCGCCATCGCCACCGAAGTGGGCGGCAAGGAAGTTCGCGTCACCACCCTGGCGCGGCCCACCGAGGATCCCCACTTCGTGGACGCCCGCCCCAGCTTCATCGTCAAATTGCGCAAGGCCGACGCCTTGTTGTACAACGGCGCCGAGCTCGAGGCCGGGTGGCTGCCTCCGCTGATTCAAAGCAGCCGCAACCGCCGCATCATGCCCGGCGCGCCGGGCGACCTCCGGGGCAACGAAGGCATCCCGATGCTCGAAGTGCCCAACACGCTGGATCGCTCCCAGGGCGACATCCACCCGCTCGGCAATCCGCATTACCTGGTGGACCCGGCCAACGCCGTCATTCTGGCGCGCCACCTGGCCGGCGCCTTCGGCCGGTTGGACGCGAAAAACGCCGCCGCCTACCAGGCCAACGCGGACCGCTTCATCGCCACGCTGGAGGCGCGCCTGAAACAATGGCAGGCCCGCCTGGCGCCGTATCACGGCCAGGCGGTGGTGGCCTACCACAACTCCTGGCCCTACTTCGCCCGCCGGTTCGGGCTGGATATTCATCTGTTCCTCGAACCCAAGCCCGGCATTCCGCCCACCCCCGCGCACCTGGCCCGGGTCATCGCCCAGATGAAAACCCTGCGGGCGCGGGCGATTTTGCTCTGTCCCTACCAAAACCGCCGCACCGCCGACACGGTGGCCCGGGCCACCGGCGCGACGGTGGTGCCGGTCACCCAGTTCCCGGGCGGCGTGAACGGGGCGGGACCGGGTTATGTGGAGATGATGGATTACCTGGTCAATCACCTCGCCTCGGCTCTGGCGAAAAAAACCGCTCAATAAATCAGACGCCATGCGGGAAATGCTCGAAATAATGCTGCGGCCCCTGGTGGCCTGTCTCGTGTTGCCCGGCATCCTGGTTTACTACGGGCTGCACATCGTCAAGCGCGAGGTCATTTTCGTGGATTTGGCCCTCGCTCAAGTGGCCGCCCTGGGCACCTGTGTCGCCATGCTGCTGGGACATGAACCGGACGATCCGCGCGCCTACGGGTACTCCCTCGCCTTCACCCTCATCGGCGCGCTGATCTTCACCTTCACCCGCTCCTCGCGCCCGGCGCGGGCGCCCCAGGAGGCGTTGATCGGCATCGTGTACGTGGTCTCCGCCGCCGCCGCCATCCTGCTGCTCAGCTACAGTCCGCACGGCAAGGAGGAATTGCAAAAAACCCTCGTGGGCGACCTGCTGACGGTGAGCTGGTCCGGCATCGGAAAAACCGCCGCCCTCTTCGCCGTCATCGGCGTGGTGCATTTTCTCTTCCGCCGGCGCTTCCTCGCGCTTTCCTTCGCGCCGGAGCAACTGAAGTTGTCCCCCTGGGCGCTGCGGGGCTGGGATTTTTTGTTCTATGCCCTGTTCGGGCTGGTGGTGACCAGTTTCGTGCGCGTGGGCGGGGTGCTGCTGGTGTTTTCCTACCTCATCGTGCCCGCCGTATGCGGCGCTTACCTCACGCGCACATGGGCGGGACGATTGGTTTGGGGCTGGGGAGTGGCCACGCTGGCCAGCGTGGGAGGACTTTACGCCTCCTATGCCCTGGACGTGCCCACCGGCGCGGCCATCGTCTGCGCCCTGGGCGTCGCCCTGATCCTCTCCGCCGTGGCCGGCCGTTTTCGCGCCCTTCCCCCGGCGTCCGAAAAACCGCTTTCCGACACCGGCTGAGGAGAAACTTGCCCGGTCAAACACCGCGCTCCCCCTGGAAAGGGACGCGGGGAACTGACATGCCCCGGGAAACCCGCAATCAGCAGGAAATCACCCCCACCCCAAACAATTCAGCGCCCCCGGTGGGATGTATTTTGGGTGCCGGTGTTAACTGTTGCAAAAGCATTGACAAATACAAGAGGAGGCAGACACTGGCTTTATGGATGTTGAACGTGCCGCCGCCGTTTGTGCGCAACGTGGGAGCGTTGTGGCGACGCTCCCGCAAGGCAAGCCGGTTTCGCTCGTGGCCCGCATCCATCAGATCAAGGAATGCCTCCTCTCCGCCGGCCGGCCCGGTGTCGCCAAGATGGCTGGCACACCTTGCGGGAGGAACGGGGGAGGGAGAAACCCGGTTTCGGCGATGAATTCCTGGAGCGGCCTGCGGCTGGGCGCGGTTTCAGGGCGAATAAGCGCGAAGCGCCTCATCAAGTTTCCGAAAGAACCGCGGCGGAACGCAGAACGGCCAATTGGAGTGATCGCGAACAATGCCTCGGATCACCCGGCGCAGTCGGTGAATGTGTTTACGGCAGCGAGCGCGGGAAAAAACGATCATATGCGCCGGACTGCCACCCGGGCAATCCGGTGGAGAATCATGCCGAATGACGGCGGCCCTCCGCGGCGACCAAGCGCGGGCGTTGAAGCAATCGGTCATTCTTCCAAAGAAGAACCCAAAAAAATACATTTCAGAAAAGCAACCACGCTTTTGCGATGATTGATATAAACAGTAAAAAATTCTTGCTGGTCGGCCTGCTGATGGGCGTCTCTGGAGCTTCCTTTGCCGCGGAGCCGGGGGAGTCGGAAGCGCTGCCCCGGGTGCGGGTGGAAAACGTGCGCCGCGTCTTCTGGAACGGCGAACACAACGCCTTCACCGACCTCATCCGCTGGCGGGAGCATTTTTATCTGGCCTTCCGAAGCTGTCCCGAGGGGCACATGCAGCACACCTCGGCGCGGATCATCGTGTTGCGCAGCGCGGACGCAAAAACGTGGCGGCCGGTGCATGAATTCAGCGTGCCGGAGCGCGATCCGCGGGATCCGCATTTTCTGGCCTTCAAGGGGAAGCTGTTTGTTTATACCGGCACCTGGTATTGCGGTTCCGGCCGGCACCGGCGCAAACGCTACAACATCAACGAACACCTCGGTTTCGGCGTCTGGACGACGGACGGAACGAACTGGAGCGCGCCGCAACAACTGGAAGGCACCTACGGCCATTACATCTGGCGGGCGGCGACCTTTGGCGGCACGGCCTATTTATGCGGCCGCCGGCGACACGCCTACGCCGACGGCAACAGCGAGTCGGGCTGGATCGAATCGGCGATGCTGGAAAGCGAGGACGGTCTGCGCTGGCGGTTTACGGGCCTGTTCCACGACCGGCGCGGCGACGAGACCGCGTTCCTGTTCGAGCCGGACGGCCGGGTGGTGGCGATCGTGCGTTCCGATCCGGCCAGCATCTGTCGCGCCCGCCCGCCGTATCAAAAGTGGGAACGGAAACGGCTCGATCGCTACATCGGCGGCCCCTTGCTGGCCCGCTGGCACGGTCGCTACCTGGTGGGCGGACGCAAGCGGACGGACGGCCCGGCCAAGACGGTCCTCTACTGGCTGACCGACGAGGATCAACTGGTCCAGTTCGCCGAGCTGCCCAGCGGCGGCGACAATTCCTATCCCGGTTTCGTGGCCCTCAGCCCGAACCACGCCCTGGTGTCCTGGTACTCCAGCCACGAAAAGACCAACGACGGCCATCCCCTCACCGCCATCTACCTGGCCGACCTGTTCATCGAATAAGGGAGGCGACGCCACGCCGTGAACAAACACGGCGAGTCAATTGGCGCAAAAAAACGCTTGACGCTCCTTCTGTTCTTTGCCAGCTTCAATCCATTAACCGTTTAAGGCAACCTGAAATTTCTGGAAGGCGGTGGCGCGCAGGATTTCAGATCGGTTGACGGAACGTGATGCAAATCATGGGAGGGTGAAACCACACTTCGGCGTTGGTGGAGGTGGTTTCATAATTCCCCGCCGGAAGAGACTGTTTCCGCATTTGGCCAGGGGGATTCACCTCTCCCCGCCGGGGGCGCAAGGGATTCTTTTTACTCGTTGCCGGAAACTTCGGATTGCCATTGTGCAACAGACAACAATGAAACTCATGGAGGACAAGTGTGAAAGCAACGGGAGCCATGTCGTCCTTGGGGTGCTTGGGGGAATGTGAAAAAGCTGAGACAATAAAACGGCGCACTGAGATTTGTGGGGCGGACACGCGGGAAAAGGTCCGATTGCCGTTTTTTCACCCTCCCACGGCGGGGAAAAAAGCCCGGTGGTTCATGGCCGCCGCAATCTGCGTGACTTGGGTATGGGAGCTGTCCTTGATGGCCGCGCCGGCGCCTTCCTTGGTGGCTTACGGGGGAATGCCCGCGCCGGGGGGTGGCTGTTTCAAGGCGGCATATCGCCGGGTGTTCGATTCCGTGCAAATCAGCGATCGGGGGGAGGTGCTGTTCCGGGCCGCGGTGATGGACGGAAACCAGGAGCGCCACGGTATTTACTGTTATTCACTGGCGGACAAGGAACTTCGTTTAGTCGTCCGCGACGACCGCTTCAATGCCGGGCCGGGTTGGGAGGCGACCGAAGTGTGGTGGCCGCGTTTTGATCGCCGGGGGAATGTTTTGTTTACAGGCGGATTGAGGTCCACCGACTCCGACCGCCGTCGTCTCTTCGTCATTTTTCAGGATGACGGTCATGTACAAGTTCCGCTTCTTCGCTCCGATGACATTGTGGCACGCCGGGGTTCCTGGGTGGGGCATTTCCGGCGTTTCATGACTCCCGAGGCGAATTCCCGAGGTGACACCGTTCTGCGAAGCAGTCTGGAGTATTTCGAGGTGCTGTCGGACGGCAGTGAAGAATTCCGGGCTGAAGAAAGCGGCGTTTATGTGCGTTGGGCGGGGAACGCCCAATGGAAGCCGGTCCTGCATGTGTTTGATCCCGCGCCGGGAGGCGGTTTTGTGGTGGGCGCCTTTGTGGACAAGGGCACGCCCTCCCTGGGCGACACTCAAGGCGTCTGGATCAGTGATCAGGGGGATGTTTGCTATGCAAGCCGGATTGGTCCGGCGCCGGAACCGGACTTCATACACGATAAACGTGCGGTGCTTTATCGCCCGTACGGGGAAAACTGGCAGCGCATTCTGACGGAGGGCGATGAGCTGGAGTATTTCCGTGAAGGGATTGCCAACCATGTCGTGGTGAGTGAAATCCACATGGTCGGAATGAACAATCACGGCCATGTGGCTTGCAGGGTACGAGAAGCCGGCCCAGTCGCGAAGGATCATTTGTTCGTTTACGCGAACGGACAATGGAACCGGGTGGCGGGATATGGCGATCCCGCTCCGGTGCCGTCCAGCCGCTGGGATCCGTCCAAGCCGATTGTCGGCGAATTCACCTGCTACGATTCGATGACGGCCGCCTTGAGCAACAGCCGTTTTCCCGACGGCGCGCCCGGCCGCTGTTTTCCCGAGGTTGTGTTCCAAACCCCTGTTTGGCCCGGGCAGCATTATTCACCGTGGTTTACGACCACTTTCGATATTTACGCTTTTGGCATGGGGCGCAAAACGCTGCCGGTTTTGCCGGGGCCCATCCGGGGCGGGTTTTCCCCGGGGGGCGAAGAAGTGGTGGATCCCGGCACGCCCGCGCCCGATCCGCCGGGGGGCACGCTGGATTTTCAATATGCCCGCCTGGGGGTGAACGCCGATGGTTTCATTGTCGTGCATGCCAGGACCAGTGGCGCCACCCGCCGGGAAATCATCGTGCTCACCTCGTTGGACCAGGATGGAGACGGCTTGTTGGATGTCTGGGAAACCGAGGGCCTGGATGTGAACGGTGACGGAGCAATCGATCTGGATCTGCCGGCGTTACACGCCAATCCGCGCCACAAGGATCTCTTTCTGGAAATTGATTACATGGCGGACGCCCGTCACTCGGACCGGCCCGATCCCCGTGCCGTTCAGCGGGTGATTGACGCTTTTGCCCAAGCCCCGGTGGAAAATCCCGACGGGACCAACGGCATTACGCTGCACGTGGACATGACCACCGCCGACGCGGTTCCCCCTGTTCCCTTTTTACGGGTGCCGGGGCAGTGGGCGGAATTGGTCACAAACTGGTTTGGGACGGCGGCGGAACGGGCCGGCGCCAATGCGGCGGATGTATTGCTGGCGAAGCGGAGTGTGTTTCGTTACTGCATTTTCGGTCACCAGTACCAATTTCGCGCCGCGGATGGGCATTGGCGGAAGACCACCTCCTCCGGTCTCGGCGAACTTCCGGGAAACGATTTTCTGGTTACTTTGGGGGCGTTCACCCCGGTCGCGGATCAAGTGGATCTGCAAGCCGGCACGCTGATGCACGAGCTGGGGCACACCCTCGGTCTGCGGCATGGCGGCGATGACGACATCAACGCCAAACCGAATTACCTCAGCGTGATGAGCTATTCCCGGCAGTTCAGCCTCATGATCACCAACCGCCCCCTGGATTATTCCCGGGGCCTCCTTCCTGATTTGGATGAACGGCATCTGGATGAGCGCGGAGGGATCGGCGGTTCCACGAATGATCTCAGCGTTTTCTTCTTTGATTCAAACGGCGACGGCTACAACGACATGCTGTGCCTGATTCACGGAGGCGCGCCGGTGGACTGGAATCAAAACACCAATTTGACCGATACGGAGGTCGGTGCGGACATCAATTCCCTGGTCTATGACTTCGACGCTGATGGCAACCCGGTATGGCTGGATGGCTGGCGGGGGAATGAGGAAACCAACCGGGTGATTTTACATGATTTCAATGACTGGACCCATTTGCATTACAATTTTCGCCACAGCCGCAATTATGGTCAGGGCGTCAACCTGACCCGCTCGCATGCGGAAATGGATTGGGACACCTATCAGGCGTTGCAGCGGCTGGCGGAGGAGTATTATGCGTCCGCCGGCGGGAAACTCCGCATCGAACGCGCTGACAGCGGTTTGTTGCGATTGACCTGGCCCGCGCGGGCGCCCGCCTGCCGTTTGCAGTCCAGCGCTTCAATCACCGGACCGTGGATCAACGAAACCGGACCGTTCGAGCAACAGAATGCTCACTGGCAATGGACCGTCCTTCCCGCGGAGCGCGCCAGATTTTATCGTCTGAAGGTTGATTGACGGCTGCTTGTTCCGGGGAGGGGGCAGGCTTTGGTGTTCCGGCGAAGCCTTCCCGCGGGACGCGGGCGCCGCCCGGGCAAGCAAATCCGCCTTTAAGAGCCTGTCGGGAAAGGGGACTGTTTCGCCGCGTGGGGGGGACACGGAAAGGGCGAAAACCGCCCCTTGGTTGCAGGCCGGAATCCTTCCACCCGGCGGGTTCGAGGCAGAAATGCGGCAATTAACTGCAGCCGGCATGAGTGCTGTCGCCGGTTGGGGACCGCCGGTCCGCGGGCGGAGAGCAGCGCGGGGCCGCCGGGGATCGTTTCGGGCGGGAGGGGAGTTCAGTTTCGCGGGAAGCGGAGGGTGATTTCGCGCGCGTGGGCGGGGAGGGCGGCTTCGCCGCGGGCGCCGCCGGGCCAGCGGATTTCAATGCGGGCGGCTCGGGGATCGGCGGGCACGACGAGCACGGGATCGGGTTGCGACCACAGCCCGCCGCCGCAGGTTCGGGTGCGGGCCGGACCGCGCGGTTGGCCGTCCCGCCCGAGCAGGCGCACCACCGCGCCCCAGCCGTCCGGGTTGCCGGGCGGGCCGGCCAATCGCACCCGCACGCCCGCCGGTCCGCCGGTTCGGTGAAACACCACCGCCCTGCCGTCCACGTGGCCCACGGCCAGGTCCAGCCGACCGTCCGCGTCATAATCGGCCACCGCGCAGCCGCGTTGTTCGCCGTAGAGCGCGATGCCGCTGTGGCGGGCGTCCACCGGCTGAAATCCGCCCTTGCCGTCGCCGCGCAGCAACAACCCGCGTCCGGCGTCGTAGCGGGTGGTTTCCGGCTCCACGCCGAAGTAGTTCTGCGCCACGAACAAATCCTCGTGCCCGTCGCCGTCAAAATCCGCCGCGGCCATTCCAAAGACCGGCGCGAGCTGGGCCGCCACCGGCAGTGATCGCGTCACGAAATGATCGCCGCGATTCAGCAGCAACAGCGAATCCAGCACCGCCGCTTCGCGGATGAGGACGGAGGTTTCGTAGAGCCCGAGCAGCGAGTCCACGCCCAGTTTGGAATACTGCCGGTAGGTGGTGGCCACGGCGTTGAGGGCGGGCAGCTCGCGCCGAACCACCTCGAACGGCCGCCACGGGACGTATTTCCCCTGCGCGTCGTCGTACCAGGCGTCAATCAAATCCACCACGCCGTCCTCGGTGAAGTCTCCGACGTAGAGCCGGATGGGGCGGGTGAGGTGCCGTTGGAAACGGGTGTTCCGGCCCCAGTTGCCGGCCACCAGGTCAAGCCGCCCGTCTTCGTCGAAGTCGCCCACCGCCACGCTGTTCCACCAGCCGGTGAGCCGGGACAACGGCGTTTCGCCGGCCAGCGCCGGGTGGGGCGAAATCTTCCCCTCCGGGCGCGTGGGCGGATCCCACGTTTGCAGGCGGCCGCCTGCGTTGCGCCACAAGCGCAGCGGACCCCAGTCGCATGCCACGATCAATTCGGGCAGGCCGTCGCCGGTCAGGTCGGCGAAACAGGCGTCGTTCACCGGCCCCAAACCGCCGAACAACGGATCGGCCCGCGAATCGCGTTTCCATTGATCGCCCTGCCGCCGCAACAAACGGCTGCGCCCCGGGACGGGATAGCGGCCCGGATAGGATTGCGCGCCCACGAACAGCTCCAACGTGCCGTCGCCGTCGAGATCGCCCGCCGCCAACGGGCCGGGGATGCCGGACAGCTCGAGGTTGCCGGAAGCCGGTTGCGCGCCGGCGGGGCGGAGCCACCAGAGGCGGGTGACCGGACGACCGCCCTCCGCCGCCATGCCCGCCGTCAACACGGCGCGTCGGCCCTGTCCGTCCCGCAGGCCCAGCGCGCCGCCCATGTGTCCGTGCAACGGCGGTCCCAGGCGCGCGGCGCTGACGTCCTGAAAGCCCGTTTCCGGGCGCGTCTGCCACAAGGCCGGCGCGCCGCCCCAGCGGGATTGCAACAGCAGCTCCGCGCGCCCGTCGCCGTCCGCGTCCCACCAGCCCACGCCGGGGCCGAGCGTGCTGGGTTTGCGGCTCAACAGCGGCTGGCGCGCGAAATCGTCGAACGGGTTTTTCGGATTCCCCGCGTTGGTGCACGTCGCCGCCACCTGGAACCACGGGGTGATTTTTTCCGGCGGTGCGGCGGGCGCGGGTCGGGCGCCGGTCTGCGCGATGGTGTAGAGCCGGTTGGGGCGGGCGTTGGTCACCACGCTTTGCCGGCCGTCCCGCCAGGTCACCTCGATGCGCAGCTCGTGGGTGGGCGCGCCGGCGGCGAACACCCGCACGTCGTCGTCGTCGGAAAGGTAGCGGCCCGCCTCGATCATTTCCTGCATCTGCGCCACCGGTCCGCCCGTGACGCGAATCAGGGCGCCGATGCCGCGGGTGTTGGGCGCTTTCCCGCGCAGCCGCACCGCCACGCGCGGCGCGGGGCAGTCGTTGCGGAAGAGGCCCGCCGGGCCGTTGAGCTGGTTCACCACCGCGTCGAGGTCGCCGTCGCGGTCGAGGTCCGCGAAGGCCATGCCCTGCCACACGCCGGGTTCGGTGAAGCCCCACGCGGCGCTCACGTCCTCGAAGGTCAGGTCGTGCCGGTTGCGAAACGCCACCAGCGGCGTTTTCAGCGGCGCGAAATTCCGCCAGCCCCGGAGCCGGTTTTCCAGCGTGTCGGGCAACTGACGCAGGCGCTGTCCCATCTCGAAGGCGTCGGCGTCCTGCATGTCGTGGCTGCTGCCGGTGGGGATGACGAGGTCCTCCCAGCCGTCCAGGTCCACGTCCAGAAACAGCCCGCCCCAGGACCACTCGCTGAAATCCACGCCCGCCAGTTGGGCGATTTCCGCGAACGTGCCGTCGCCCCGGGAGAGTTGCAGGGTGTTGTGCGGCACCTCGGGGCGGGCGGCGGGATTTTCCACCTTCTGGCGCACCACCCCCTGCATGAGCTGGGGCCGCTGCCGCTGCCGCCACGATTGCCGGCGGCTGACCATGTCGCTCACGAAGAAGTCGAAGTGGCCGTCCCGGTTGAAATCCGCCACGTCACCGCCCATCGAGGAAACGCTGGTGTGACGGATGGCCAGCGGATTCAGCGGGCGAAAGCAGTCGCCGGGCTGGTGAATCCACACGCGGTCCAGGGAAAAGAAGAAATCGTCGCAAAGGAGCAGATCCGGCAGGCGGTCGCCGTTCAAGTCGCGGAACCAGACGCTCAACCCCCAGTCCATCGGCGGCTGGCGCAGCGGGCGGTTGGTCTCATCGCGGAACACCCCCCCTTCCCACGGCACGGCCGAAAAATGTCCGCGGCCGTCGTTTAG
Organism: uncultured Verrucomicrobiota bacterium; assembly: GCA_964601985.1. Taxonomy (GTDB): domain Bacteria; phylum Verrucomicrobiota; class Verrucomicrobiia; order Limisphaerales; family J093; genus J093. The sequence goes on along the minus strand of CAZRPT010000054.1, from coordinate 7,954 downwards.
ATAAAAGATGTCCGGCTCGCCCAGCTCGCTCAATTCCACCCCGCCGCTCCGCTGGGCCACCGGAATGAAGCGTCCGGGCGGGGTGACGCGGATTTCACCGTTCACGAGCCGCACCTCGACGTTCAGGCCCGGCGGGCGGTCCTTCCAGGTGTCGGTGCGGTAATGGGCCACGTAGAGGTCAAGGTCGCCGTCGCCGTCGAAATCCGCCAGCGCCAGCGACGTGGCCCCGCCTTTCCGCCGCAGCCCGCTGTCGGTGGCCTCCGTGAAGCGCCCCGTGCCGTCATTGCGGAACAGCCGTGTCCCGGCGCCCAGGCCCGTCACCAGCAGATCGAGATCGTCGTCGCCGTCCACGTCCGCCAGTGCCGCCCCCATCGAGTTCTGGCCCGGACAGGCCACCCCCGCCGGGCCGGTGATGTCCGCGAACCGCCACTGGCCGAGGTTGCGGTAGAGCGCGTTGCCTCCCTCCAGCCGGCAGAAGTAGAGGTCGCACCAGCCGTCGCCGTCCACGTCGCCCAGCGCCACCCCGGAGCCGTTGGCCAGAATCCGGTTGCGCACCAGATTCTCCTCGGCCAGGTGGTTCGTGAACGTCACGCCGGACTGTTCCGGCGGGACCCGGACGAAGCCGGTTTGGCCGCCGGGGGGAAGGCGGAGTTCCGTCACCGAAACGGCGGGCGGCGCGGCGCCGTGCACCGCCAGCATTCCGCCTCCCACGACCGCTGCAATCAGGCTGCGCACAAAAAAGCGGGCGGGACCGGGGCTCAGTCGAGGGTTTCGGCCAGAATCTTTTCGGCCTGCGCGGCCCGGTGGGCGCGGAGTTTTTCGCGCAGTTCCGGTCGCTTGACGCCGAGGATTTCGATGGCCAGCAGGGCGGCGTTGATGGCGCCGGGCTTGCCGATGGCCACCGTGCCCACCGGGATGCCCGGCGGCATCTGGACGGTCGCGAGCAGGGCGTCGAGCCCCTGCACCGCCCAGCCCGACATCGGCACGCCGATCACCGGCAGGACCGTGTGGGCGGCCACCACCCCCGCCAGATGGGCCGCGCCCCCGGCGGCGGCGATGAACACCTCGACCCCCGCCGCCTCCGATTCGGTGACGAAGGCGGTCGTTTCCCGGGGCGTGCGATGGGCGGACAACACCCGGCACACGTGCGGAATCTCGAATTGGTCCAAGGTCGCGCGGGTGTGGCGCATGGTGTCCCAGTCGGACTTGCTGCCCATCAACACCGCCACCCGCGGTTGCTGTTCGCGGCTCATGGGCGGAGTTTACCGGCCCCGGCGCAGGACGCAATCCCCGGAGTCCCGCGCCGGAAAAATTTCCCCCGCCCCGGGCGGCCCGAAGCCGGGCCGGCTCATTCCCCCGGCGGCCCCGCGCTTCAGACGAGCCGGGCGGCGGTTCGGCGGCTTTCCTCCGGCGCGTTGACCAGAATGGAAGGGGGGCGCCGAAACCGTTTTCCCACAAAAAAAGCGAGGCGGAAACGCCTCGCCTGCTGGGGGAAGGGGATTCGGTCAATCCTACCAACGCTCGCGCCGGTCGCCCCGGTCACGGCCGCCACGACGACCGCCGCCGCCGCCGCCGAAGTCACGCCGCGGGCGTTCTTCCCGCGGGCGGGCGATGTTCACCGTCAGTTCCCGCTCGTCCACCGTGGCGCCGTTCATGGCCTCGATCGCGGCTTGCGCCTCTTCCTCGGTGCTCATGGTGACAAAGGCGAACCCCCGCGGGCGCCCCGTGGCGCGGTCCAGAGGGACATTGGCTTCCACCACCACCCCGTGCGGGGTGAAGGCGTCAATCAACTGGCTTTCCGTGGTTCGGTAGGAGAGATTCCCAACAAACAATCTGTTATTCATCGTTACTGTGTCGCGCGCCGCCGACCTACACTGGCTCCAAACCGTTCCCGACTGCCGGGTTTCAAATCATCACTGAACCACGTTCACCTGAAGATCCACCATGCCTTGGATGTGATCGTCGGAGCGGCACGTGCCCGCAACCTACCGTGCCGGCGGGAACATGCAACTGAAAAACGCGGAAATCTGGGAAAACGAATTGCCGCGAAAAAAAGGCACCGGGGAAGCGGGGAGCAAGCAGGGGGGGCGGGAGGATCGTTGCCTCAAACAACAGAATCCCGGAATGAACGACGGGGCCACGATGAATCCAACGAGCAGGCCCGAGTATTGGAAACGGATGGAATGCCGCCATCACCAGCGGGGACAAAAAGGGCCGGCCGCCTTCGACCGCCAAACCGTCCGCTCTGCTTCCCAGTAGCTCGTTTGAAAACACCGGGTTGGAGAAGGCGGCCCGCCTCCAGGGAGCATTTTGCGCTCTTCCTGCAGGGACCGCATGCCCTCGGGCGGCGGGAGGTTCCCCTTTTCCGACGAGCTTTTTCAGGGGGAAAGCAGGCTGCGCCCCGGCCGGAACGCTGATCGTGGTTACCCCCTCGTACCCGACGAAGGCGCGGGCCTTGAGGATGGCGGCCGATTCCGGGATGGCGTAGGCGCCGGCTTTCGCCCCGGGATATTGATCCAAGGCCCCGCCGGCCTTGCTGAACATGATCCCGTCCACGCTCTTGAATTCCACGGTGGCGGGATCGGCTTCAATGCGCGCCAAGTTCGGACAATACCCGAGAGACGCCTCACCGACCTTGCGCAGGCTGGCCGGAAGCGTCACTTCGGTCAACCCGTTGCAACCGGATTGGACGATGGCGACATGCGTTCCCTGGTCGATGAACGCGTAGGTGAACGGACCGGATTGTTCGCCCTGCGTCAGGCCCGCGAAAAGAACAAGCGCCGGTTCCGCTCCCAGCCGACGGATCGTCGCGACAAATATCGTTTCATCGTTTCCATGGGAGAATTGTGATTATGCGCCCCACCTTCATCCCCCCCAATCTCGTCAGGTCCCCAAAAACAACAGGGGGGAAAGTTTCTCCTTGTCAACGGGAGGGGGGATGGTAGGTTCTCGGTCCTTTTTGAGTTGAGTTTATGAAGGCTGGTATCCATCCGAAGTATCAGGAAGCCGAGGTGCGCTGCGCGTGCGGCAACACGTTCAAGACGCGTTCCACGCGGGCGACGATCGTGCTCGGCATCTGCAATCAATGCCACCCGTTCTACACCGGCCAGCAGAAGTTCGTGGACACGGCCGGGCGCGTGGACAAGTTCCAGCAGCGCATGGCCAAGACCGCCGCCGCGCAGGCCGCGTTCGCCGAGCGCACCAGCAAGCGCAAGAAGCGCCGCTAGCCGCCGTTCTTCTTCCGCCCGCCCGGCCGTTTCGCGCCCGGCGGGCGTTGCTTTTTCCGGCATGGACCTGGCTCCCTATGTGGAGAAGTTGAAGGGGCGGCTGGCCGAGGCCGAGCGGGCGCTCAGTGATCCGACGGTGTTCGACCACCCCCGGCGCGCGGCGGAATTGACGCGCGAATACGCCCGCTTGAAGGAAGCGGCGTCCGCCGGTGAAAGTTACTTGAAGGCGGCGTCCGATCTGGAGGAGAACGTCCGCCTGCTGAAGGAAGCCGCCGATCCCGAGCTGGCCGAGCTGGCGCGCGAGGAGATCGCGCGCCTCGAGGCGGAGCTGCCGCGCCTCGAATTGCAAGCCCAGGCCGGCCTGCTCCCGGCGGACCCCGCCGAGGGGCGCAACACGATCATCGAGATTCGCGCCGGCGCCGGGGGCGCGGAGGCGGCGTTGTTCGCGGCGGACCTCTATCGCATGTTCACCCGCTACGCGGAACGCCGGGGGTGGAAGGTCGAGACGATGGAGACGAATCCGTCCGACTTGGGCGGTTTCCGGGAGGTGATTTTCGGGGTGTCGGGGCCGGACGCCTTCAAGCGGTTGCAGTTCGAGAGCGGCGTGCACCGGGTGCAGCGGGTGCCGGCCACCGAAACCCAGGGACGCATCCACACCAGCACCGTCACCGTGGCCGTGCTGCCGGAGGCCGAGGAGGTGGACGTGGACCTCCGGCCCGAGGATTTGGAGATCACGGTGTGTCGCGCTTCCGGCCCCGGCGGTCAGGGGGTCAACACCACCGATTCGGCGGTGCAGATTCTGCACAAACCCACCGGCCTCATCGTGCGCTGCGCCGACGAACGGTCGCAGATCAAGAACAAGGCCCGCGCGATGAAGGTGCTCCGCTCGCGGCTGCTCAGCCGGAAGATCGCCGAGGAAGAGGCCCGCTACGCCGCCCGGCGCAAGGCCCAGGTGGGCACCGGCGAGCGCAACGAGAAAATCCGCACCTACAACTTCCCCCAGAACCGGGTGACGGATCACCGCATCGAGCTCAGTGTCCATGACCTGCCCGGCGTGCTGGACGGCAAGCTGGACCAGATCATCGAGCCGCTGCTCGAACACGACCTCCAGCAACGGTTGAAGGAGCTGATTCTGTAAAGCTCCCGCCGCATTCCGCCCATGCCGCCCGCCGCCCGCGAGATTCGCGCCCTGATTTTCGACTTCGACGGCACCCTGGCCGACACCATGCCGTTGCACTGGCGGGCGTGGCGGACGGTGCTCGAACGCCACGGGCTGCGGCTCACCGAGGAGCGGTTCTACTCGCTGGGCGGCGTGCCGGCGCGCGACATCCTGCGCCAACTGGGCCGGGAGCAGGGAATCCCGCTCGATCCCCACGAGGCCGCGCGGGAAAAGGTGGCGGCCTACGTGCCGCTCATCCCGGAGATCCGCCCCATCGCCCCGGTGCTGGCCATCGCCCGCCGCCACCGGGGCCGGTTGCCGCTGGCCATCGCCACCGGCGGCACCCGTTGGGTGATCGAAAAGGCGCTGCGCCACCTGGCAATCGCGGACTGGTTTGACTCCCTGGTTACCAGCGAAGACGTGCGCCGCCAGAAACCCGCCCCGGACATCTACCTCGAAGCCGCCCGCCGGCTGGGCGTGCCGCCGGAGCACTGCCGCGCCTACGAGGACACCGACCTGGGACTGGAGGCCATCCGGGCCGCGGGCATGGAGGCGGTGGACGTGCGGAAACTGCGTTCCGGTTCGCCTTGAGCCGGCCGGCCGGTCCGCGCTCTTGAAAAAAACGGGGGCGGCGCGGCAGGAAAATCCGACGTCCGAATTCCGGAAAAAAGCGCCGCCTTCCCTGACCGCCGCCGGAAAACGGCCGGCTTTCCGGGGGGATGACGCGCGGCGCCCGTTGCAACCCGGGGTTCCCCGCCTCGGCGGCTTTTCCCGTGAAAGCGACTTGCGTTCGCACTCCGTGGGTCAAACCGATTGCCAAACGCCGGCAAGCCCCGTAGTATCCCTTCCCCATGAAACGCTTTGGACATCTTCTCCTGGGCGCGCTGTTGCTGCTGGCGCCGCGGCTTTCGGCTTCGACGCCGGACGAGTTGTTTCTGCAGGTGTACAACCTGATCGAACAGGGCGACACCCTCCAAAAAAACGGTCAGGGAATGGCCGCGCAGGCCAAGTACCGTGAGGCTCTGGACCAGCTCCAGAAACTCAAAAAACTCTACCCCTACTGGAAACCCGCGATCATCGAATATCGCCAGAACTACCTCCAACAACGGGTGGGCAAGGCCCCGGCGCCCGAGCAGGCACTCCCCGCGGACGCCACCCGCGCGCCCAACCGCGGGGGCCTGACCACGCCCCTCCCCAATCCGGAAATCGCCGCCCTCCAGGAGCAGATCCGCCGCCTGCAAGCGGAGCGCGCCAAGCTGGAAGCCCGCCTGCGCGAAGCCCTCACCGCCCGGCCCGCCGCCGTGGATCCGCACGAATTCGAAAAAGTGCGGGCCCGGGTCGCCGCCCTGCAAAAGGAAAACGCGCAGCTCAAGGCCAAACTGGCCGCCGCTTCGTCCGCCGCCCCCGCCGCGGCGAAACCGGAATCCCCGGAAGCCAAGGCGCTGGAGCAGGCCCAAAAAGCCGCCGCCGACCTGAGCCGCCAATTGGAAGCCGAGCGGGCCAAGGTGGCCGCCCTCCAAAAAGAGCGCGACACCCTCAAACAACAGCTCCAAAAACGCCCCGCCGCCGCTCCGACCCCGACGACCCCGGCCCCGCAATCCGCCGCCTCCGCCGAGGAGCTGGCCCGCGCCCAGGCGACCATCAAATCGCTCACCCAGGCCCTCGAAGCCGAAAAAAAACGCGCCGCCGAACTGGAACATCAGCTTCAGGCCGCCCGGGAGAAACTCAAAAAACAGCGCCTCAGCGACGCCGAACGCCAGAAAATCAAAGACCTCGAAACCGAGCGCGATGCCCTGCGCAAACAAGTGATGGTTCTCAACCGCAAACTGGACGAACTCAAGCTGGCCAAGGGCGACGAAGCGGCCAAGCAGCTCACCGAACGCCTCAACGTGCTCCGGGCCCGCATCCAGGTGTATGAGGCCCAGGCCGTCCCGTTCACCCCCGAGGAACTGGCCCTGTTGCGCCACCAGCCCACCACCGAAGGCCTGTCCGACCGGAGCCGCCTGCCGGCCACCGAACTTCCCGCCGGCGTGGCCGGGCTGGTCAGCGACGCCGAACGCGCCTTCCGCGCCGAGCGCTACGCCGAAGCCGAGGCCAAGTATCGCCAGGCGCTGGCCTCCGACGAAAAGAACGTCCACCTGCTCGCCAACCTGGCCGCCTGCCAGCTCCAGCAGGACAAACTGGCCGAAGCCGGCAAGACCCTGGAAAAAGCGGCCCGGCAGGATCCGATGGATCCCGACGTGCTCTCCCTGAAAGGCCTGCTGGAGTTCCGGTTGAAAAAATACGACGACGCCCTCAAGACCCTCAGCCAGGCCGCCGAGGCCAATCCCGAGAGCGCCCTCACGCAAAACTACCTGGGCGTGACCCTCAGCCAGAAAGGCATGCGCAAGCAGGCCGAACGCGCCTTCCGCAAGGCCATCCAGATTGATCCCAACTACGCCGAGGCGCATTACAACCTCGCGGTGCTCTATGCCCGCCAGGAACCCGCCTTCCCCGCCCTGGCCCGCTACCACTACGAAAAAGCGGTGGCCGGCGGCCAGCCCCGGAATCCCGAACTCGAAAAAATCATCGCCACGGCGGAAAAAGCCGCTCAATAACCCCGGCGCGACAAACACCGCTCCCCCGCCCGCATCATCGGGCCGGGGAGCGTTTTTTTCGCTTCCGAAAAGTGGGATTGACAGCCGTTGCAGCTGTTTTTGCATTTTCTGCCCGAAGGAGAATTTGCTTGTTCAAGGGACAACACCCGCGTCCCGCGGGGCACCCTCAATCGCGAAGCCGGAGGGACCAATCATCACCCCCGCAATCCACCGGCTCATGGACACGGAACGTCACCCGGTGAATGACGCGGACGTCTGAGTCCGACAACTCCAGCGCGAACTTTCGGCGTTCGGCATCTTCGGGGCCGCCGATTTCAACAGCCTGGAGGGAAAGACGGAACACTTTGACGCCCACACCCACCCGAGAGCGCAGGCAGTCCTTCGCGCGGCGCTCAAACTCGCCAAATTGCGAACGAACATCCGGGGAAAATCTCCGCTGCGCCGGCGTCGATCCGGTTTCCGGAATCAATCGTGATCATGAACCCCTCAGCCGGAGGCTGGGGCACGAAGCCCCAGAGGCATCGAGCGAAAGTGGTACGGCCAAACACCGGATCATCCCTTTCAATGGTTGGCCTTTTCTTGAACAGGCGGACGAAAACGCTCATCCCGTGCGGGGGGGCTGTTTCCCCGTTCCCCCGCGTCGGCGGCCGCGGGAGGGATGGCGGCTACGGGGCGCGCAGGGCGGCGAGCCAGTTGTGGATTTCCAAGGTGCTGAAGGCGGGGTCGGCGAGGGCGGGCGGGATGCGGATTTGGTCGAGGGCGATTTGGGCCGGGGCGGACGGAGCAACGCCGGGTTGGGTAACCCGGCCTACCGGGGCGGGTGGGGATTGTGCGTCTTCGGCGGAAGCGGGTGTAGGCCGCGTGCCCTCACGCGGCGGAAAGGCTTCTTTCTCGGCCGCGGCGGCGGATTCGTAGCGGCGGGCTTCGGCTTCGACGGCTTCGAGATCGGGGAAGAGGCCTTCTTCAACAAG
>CAZRPT010000053.1:0-3160 GCA_964601985.1 uncultured Verrucomicrobiota bacterium | reverse complement strand
CGCGGGGAAGGCTCCGGCGGGACGCCGAAGCCGACCCGCGAGACGCGGGTGCTACCCGGAGGAAGGAACCGGGGGACCGAAGAAAATCCAAAATCCGAAAGAAGCGTGTGTCCACGCGCTCGGCCCTGCGGGCCTTCGTCCTGCCGGACGAATCCCTTTCGCCGCTTCCCGGCGACTCAAGTCAGCAGGCTGGAAGTCCGCGCTACGGGGAGACGCGCGGTTTTTCCACCCGTTTTTCTCCGCTCGGACGCCGGATCGGAGGACCCGGCCTGCAATGGCGGATGCGCATCGCCTCCCTGCAGGCCGGCTGTCCTCAGCCGGCGGGGGGAGCGTACGCGCCTCATCATCCCGGCGGCTGCGGAACGCGCGATTTTTCGGATTTCGGGATTCGGGATTCGGATCTCCTTCGGGCCTTCGCCCTCCCGGGGCCTCGGATTTCCTCCCGGGACACGGCCCGTTTTGGGGGTCGCCAGAGGGCGGGGCGGTCCCTATGCTGGCGGCATCATTGAACCACGGAAGAACGAGATATCATGAAAGCGGAATTGTTTTTTGTTCTGCCCCTGGGGCTGGCGCTCACTTCCTCCACGCGCGCGGAACCCATCACCACCGGCACGTTGTTGCGGGAGATGACGCACCTGAAACATTTGGCGGAGTTTCCCGACCCCGCTTTCAAGACGGTGCAGTTTTCCTCGACGGACCATCGCAGCCGGTTGCCGGGCGGCCCGGACTGGCATGGCAACTCGGACGGGTTCGGCGGCGAGCCGATCCCCAATTTCGCGGGGGTCATCCGCCCGCCGAACGATCAGGGCATCGGCGAGTATCTGGTCTGCGACGTGGAGGGCCCGGGCGCGCTGGTCCGCACCTGGACGGCGCGCATCAACGGAAAAATTCGCCTGTACCTCGACGGGGCCGGGCAACCTGTCTATGACGGATCGGCGCAGGAGTTTTTCCAGCAGTTCTACACCCCTTATCTGGCCGCCGCCAAACTGAAGCCCGAAGTGTTCGCGGGCACGTTTCGGCAACGCCGGGCCTGCTATTTCCCGCTGCCGTTTGCCCGTCGCTGCCGGATCGTGTGGGAGGGCAACATCCGCTCGATCCACTTCTATGAAGTCCAGTTCCGGCTCTACGCGGCCCCGACCCAAGTGCGCACGTTTCGGCCGGAGGATTTTCAGGAATACCGCCAGGTCATCCTCGATACCGCCCGCGGACTGAGCCACCCCGACGAGGCCAACCCGCTTTCGCCGGATCATCAGGACCACCCGCTGGCCGTGACCCTGGCGCCGGGCGAAATCAAGGAGGCCCTGGTCGTGGAAGGCGCGCGGGTGGTGGAGCGCCTCACCCTGCAACTGCTCGCGCCGGACCGCGATCGCGCGTTGCGTCAGACGGTGATGCAGATTTATTTCGACGGCGCGCCGTGGGGACAGGTGCAGTCGCCGGTGGGCGATTTCTTCGGCGCGGCGCCGGGCATCAATCCGTATGAATCCCTCCCCTTCACCGTGGCGCCCGACGGCAAGATGACCTGTCGGTTTCCGATGCCGTTCGCCCGCTCGATGAAGGTGCGTTTCGAGAATCACGGCGACCAGCCGGTCACCGTTGTGGGCACGGTCAGCGACGCTCCTTATACCTGGCAGCCGGAACGCTCCCTGCATTTTCGCGCCCGCTGGCGGGTGAATCACGGGATGGTCAACACCGCGCCGTATGATCTGCCGTTCCTGCTCGCGCGCGGCCAGGGTGTTTATGTCGGCACCAGCTCCATTTTGTTGAACCCCTGTCCCGTGCCGACGTCAGCGGGCAACTGGTGGGGGGAAGGGGACGAGAAAATCTTCGTGGACGACGATCAACAGCCGTCCATTTTCGGCACCGGCTCGGAGGATTATTACAACTATGCCTGGTCGTCGCCGGACATTTTCCTCTTCCCCTATTGCGGCCAGCCGCGCAACGACGGACCGGACAACCGCGGCTTTGTCACCAACAACCGCTGGCACATCCTGGACCCGATTCCCTTCCAACGCCAAATCGCTTTTTATATGGAGTTCTACAGCCACGAGCGCACGCCGGGTTATTCCTACGCGCGCATTGGTTATCACTACGCCCGTCCCGGCACGGTGGACGACCACGTGCCGCTCTCCGACGAGGACGTGCGTCCGTTGATCCCGCCGGCGTGGGAACCGGCGGCCCGGGGCGCGGCCCGGGGCGCGCTCTTCCACCCCGTGGAAGCTTTGCTGACCGAAGACGCCGCCGTGACGTTCGATCACGACCCGCTCTGGGCGGGCGGCCGGGGCGTCGTGTGGCAGCCCCGCAAAGCCGGCGACGAGCTGGTGTTGAACCTCCCGGTGCGGGAAAAGGGGCGGTATGTCATCGCCCTGACCGCCGGATTGAGCCGTGATTTCGGCCGGTTCTCGGCCACGCTGGACGGCACGCCGATTGCCTTTGGCGCGAAGGTGGTAAATCTCCATCGGCCCTATCGCAAGATGCTCCGCAACTTCTTCGCCCCGCCCCGCGTGTTGGAAGCTGGGCTGCACACCTTGCGGCTGCGTGCCGAGGGGCCGTCGGCAAAAGGCGGCGGCAATGCGCTCGGCCTCGATTTTATCTGGGTCCAGAAACGATAATTATCGCATGAGCCGCCACCGCGTCCTTGCCACAACACAAACTGCCACTCTGCTCCATCGCCTCCTGTTCGTCGGCGGAGCGTCCGAGAAGCGTTGCGGTTGGATAAATACGGAGGCCCGGTGGAGAAAAAGTCCGCGCTCCGACAAGCGGGAAACCCGCGCCATCGGAGATCATCCGCCCAAAACCGGAGCTCGATTGTTCCGGCGTATCAGCAGTCTTTTGTGGATTGTCCTTGGCGGATTGAGCGTTTTTGCCGGGCCCGCAACCCCGGTGGCGCCGGCCCATTCGCCCGTATGGTTCCGCTGCGATTTCGAGGCGGACGACTGGTATGTGGCGTGGGGCGAACGCCGTCCGGATCCGCACGTGACAACGGTGAGCGCCGATCCCGCCCGAAAATTCGTCCCCTTGCGGGGCAAGGCGCTGCGGGTCCGGGTGGACCAGGGCGGTCATTACGGCGTCAGTCTGGCCTACCGGTTCCGGAAACAGACCGGCGGCGAACCCGAGGAAGTTTATTTCCGCTACTACCTCCGGTTCGCGGACGACTGGCGGC
>CAZRPT010000052.1:0-16003 GCA_964601985.1 uncultured Verrucomicrobiota bacterium | reverse complement strand
TGATTTCCGTCAGAAGGAATCCTTGCGTCAGAACTTGGGGCGTCATGCGTCGCGGATCGTAAAAACGGGAGGAGTTCCGCGGTCCGAAACGGTTGAGGGGCCGAGGGGAATCCAAATCAGAAGGCCCGAAAAGCAACGTCGGGTTCGCGGGCCCATTCCTCCTTTCCGATCCGTTGCGTAGGGCGGAGTTCCGCGACGCTCAAGCTTCCTCCTTCGGTTCTTCGGATTTCGGGGCTTCGAATTTTCCCCCGCGTCCTTCGTGGTTTCTCCTGACCCGCCGCAATCCCGCGCTTGCGTGGCGGGCGGCGAGGCGAAAGACTGCACCGGTCTTGACGATTGAATTGATCAACACGGGTTCCGAGCTGCTGATCGGCCAGGTGCTCAACCGCCACCAGCAATGGCTGGGGCGGGTCCTGGCGGAGGCGGGGTACCGGCTGGACCGCCAAGGCACCGTGCCCGACACGGCGGAGGCGCTGCGGGCGGCCATCGGCGAGGCCCTCGCGCGGGCACGGCTGGTGCTGGTTACCGGCGGGCTGGGGCCGACCTCGGACGATCGCACGCGCGCGGCGGTGGCGGAGCTGCTGGGACGGCCGCTGGTCCCGCACGCGCCGACCCGGGAACGTTTGCGGGCCTTTTTCGCCGCCCGCCAACGCGCCATGCCGCCCGCCGTCGAGACGCAGGCGCTGATTCCCGCGGGGGCGGAGGTGTTCGCCAACGAGTTCGGCACCGCGCCGGGCCTGGCGATCCGCGCCACGCCGGACGCCGATCCGGACGCCCGCTGGCTGGTGATGCTGCCCGGTCCGCCGCGCGAGCTGCACCCGATGGTGGAACGGCAGGTGCTCCCCTGGCTGCGCCGGACCTTCCCCCTCGCCGCGCCGTTCTGCTCCCGCACCTTGCGCAGCACCGGCGTGCCGGAATCGTGGATGCAGGAGCGCCTCGAACCGGCGCTGGCCCCCTTGCTGGAACGCGGGCTCGAGGTGGCCTATTGCGCGCGCCCGGGCGAGGTGGATGTGCGCCTGTCGGCCCGGGGCGACGACGCGGCGAGGCTGGTGGCCGAGGCCGCGGAACAGGCCCGGCGCCTCGTGGGGGAAAGCCTCTACGGCGAGGGCGACACCACCCTCGAAGCCGCCGTGGTGGCGGCCCTGACCCGGCTGCGCGCCACCGTGGCCACCGCCGAATCCTGCACCGGCGGGCGGGTGGCGAACCGCCTCACCAACGTGCCCGGCGCGTCGGTGGTCTTTCCGGGCGGGGTGGTGTGTTACAGCAACGCGCTGAAGGAACGGCTCCTGGGGGTGAACGCGGACACCCTCGCCCGCGAGGGCGCGGTGAGCGAGCCGGTGGCCCGCGAGCTGGCCGTCGGCGCCCGGCGCCGGCTGGAGGCGGATTTCGCGCTGGCGATCACCGGCATCGCGGGCCCCGCCGGCGGCACGCCGACCAAGCCGGTGGGAACGGTGTTTCTGGCCCTCGCCACGCCGGAAACCGTCCACGTGGAACGCCGCCTCAACCCCTACGACCGGGAAACCTTCAAACAAGTGACCAGCCAGCAGGCGCTCGATTTGCTGCGGCGGGAGCTGGTCCGGCGGGAGGAGGGACGCGCATGAGCTGGGCCTACCGCGCGTTGGCGCGACCGTTTCTGTTCGCGCAGGACCCGGAGGACGTCCACGAGCGCACCCTGCGGTTGCTGCGGATCGTCTCCGGCTCGGCGTGGCTGCGGGGCCTGACCCGGCTGGCGCTGGGCGCGCCCAACCTGCCGGTCGAGGCGTGGGGGCTGCGTTTCCCGAACCCGGTGGGCCTGGGCGCCGGCCTGGACAAGGAAGGCGCCGCCGTGCCGGCCTGGGCGGCGATGGGACTGGGCTTCAGCGAGCTGGGCGCGGTGACGTGGCACGCCCAGCCGGGCAACGACCGGCCCCGCGTCTTTCGCGCCGTGCCGGAGGAGGCCATCGTCAACCGGATGGGCTTCAACAACCCCGGCGCGCGGGCCTTCGCCGAAACCCTGCGCCGCTGGCGGGAACGCGGCGGCTGGCCCGCCCACCCGGTGGGGGTGAACCTGGGCAAATCGAAAATCACCCCGCTGGCCGAGGCCCCCGCCGATTACGCCAACTCGCTGCGGGTCCTGTGGCCGTGGGCCGATTTCTTCGTCATCAACGTCAGCTCGCCCAACACCCCCAACCTGCGCCAGCTTCAGGACCGCTCCGCCCTCGACGAAATCCTCGCCGCGCTCCAGGAGGTCAACGCGGAACAGGCCGCCGCCGCCGCGCCCGCCGGACGCGCGGGCGCGCCCCCGCTCAAGCCGATCCTCGTCAAGGTCGCGCCCGACCTCGAGTTCCCGGCGCTGGACGAGATCCTCGAGCTGGTCGGGCCGCGCAAGGTGGCCGGCCTGGTGGCCACCAACACCACCATCTCGCGCCCCGTCTCCCGCAACCCGCGCCTCATGGACGTCTATGCCGAGACCGGCGGCCTGAGCGGACGGCCCCTGCGCGCGCGCAGCACCGAGGTGATCCACCACCTCTACCGCCAGACCCGGGGCCGGCTGCCGATCATCGGCGTGGGCGGCGTCTTCAACGCCGCCGACGCGTGGGAAAAAATCACCGCCGGCGCGCGCCTGTTGGAGGTGTTCACCGGGCTGGTGTACGAGGGGCCCGGCCTGCCGCGTCAAATCGTGCGCGGCCTGCGCCAACGCCTCCGCCAGGCCCGCCTCACCACCCTCCGCGAAGCCGTCGGCCTCGCCCACCGCCGCTGAACGCCGTCATGCCTTCCGCTCCTGATCAAGCTGCCCCGGTGGCGGACGTGGCGCGTCGGGCGGACGCGCCGGCGGGGCCGTTGCCGGAACTGCTCGCGCCGGCGGGGGATTGGGCCTGCGCGCGGGCGGCGGTCGAGAACGGCGCGGACGCCGTCTATTTCGGGCTGGACCGGTTCAACGCCCGGATGCGGGCGGAGAACTTCACCCGGGCCGATCTGCCGGAGCTGATGCGCTTCCTTCACCGGCGCGGCGTGCGGGGCTATCTGGCCTTCAACATCCTCGTGTTCGAGGACGAGCTGGCGGAGGCGGAGGCGTTCGTGCGGGATTGCCTCGCCGCCGGGGTGGACGCGGCGATCGTCCAGGACGTGGGCCTGTGCCGGTTGATCCGGCGGATTTCGCCCGACTTCCCGCTGCACGCCAGCACCCAGATGACCGTCACCAGCGCCGCCGGCGTGCGGTGGGTCCGGGAGCTGGGATGCAGCCGGGTGATTCTGGCCCGCGAATGTTCGCTGGCGGACCTGCGCCGGCTGCGCGAGGAGGCGGGCGGGCTGCCGCTGGAGGTGTTCGTGCACGGCGCGTTGTGCGTGGCGTATTCGGGCCAGTGCCTCACCAGCGAATCGCTTGGGGGCCGCTCGGCCAACCGGGGCGAGTGCGCCCAGGCCTGTCGCCTGCCGTACGAGCTGGTGCGCGACGGGCGGACGGTCCCGCTGGGCCGCCGCCGGTATTTGCTGAGCCCGCAGGACCTCATGAGCATCGAGCTGCTGCCCGAGCTGCTCCGGGCCGGCGTGGCGGCGCTCAAGATCGAGGGGCGGCTCAAGGCGCCGGAATACGTGGCCAACGTCACCCGCGCCTACCGCGAGGCCCTGGACCGGGCGGCGGAGGCGCTGGCCCGTGACGGCGAACGGGCGTCCCTCGATCCGGCCCCGTGGCGCTACGGCCTGGCGATGGCCTTTTCGCGCGGGTTTTACCCCGGCTGGTTTCGCGGCGTGGACAACCAGCGGCTGGTCCACGCCGAGTTCGGGCGCAAGCGCGGGGTGTTCGTGGGCGAAGTCACCGCCTGCCGGGGCGACCGGGCGCGGGTGCGGCTGGCGGCGCCGTTGCGGCCCGGCGACGGGGTGGTGTTCGACGCCGGCGCGCCGGATCAGCCGGAGGAGGGCGGCCGGGTTTACGCCGTCGAGCCGGCGGGCGGGGAGGTCTGGCTGAGCTTCGGGCGCGCGGCGGTGGATTTCCGCCGTGTCCGGCCCGGCGACCGGGTGTGGAAGACCAGCGACCCGGCGCTGGAACGGCAATGGCGGCGGAGTTTCGCGGGCGACCGGCCGCGGTTCACCCGGCCGCTCCGGCTCGTCGTGTCGGGGCGCGCGGGGGCGCCCTTGCTCCTCGAAGCCGTGGACGAACAGGGCCGCGCGGTCCGGCTGGAATCGGCGCTGCCGTTGACCCCGGCGGAACGGCAGCCGCTGGACGACGCCCGTCTGCGCGCCCAGTTGGGCCGGTTGGGCGGGACGCCGTTCCGGCTGGGGCGATTGGACAACCGGCTGGCCGGACGGGTGATTTTGCCGCTGCGCGAGCTGAACCGCCTGCGCCGGGCGATGGTGGAGCAGTTGCTGGAACAACGCGCCCGCCCGCCGGTTTGGACCTGCGCGCCCGCGCCGCGCAAGGGGATGCGCCCGGTCGGGGAGGACGGCGGCGCGCCCCGGTCAGCGCGGCCTTCCGCGGAGCGGGACGTTTCCTCCCCGAAACTCCCCGCCGGGCTGGCGGTGTTGACGCGCGACCTGGCGCAGCTCGAAGCGGCGGTGGCGGCCGGCGTGCGGACGATCTATTGCGAGCTGGAGGATCCAAAGGACCTGCGCGAGGCGGTCCGGCGGTTTCGCGCGCTGACGGCGAACCGGGCGGACGCGGAAATCTTCGCCGTGCCCCCGCGCATCACCAAGCCGGGCGAGGAATGGATCCTGCGTCAGGTCCGCCGGAGCGAGCCGGACGGCTTCCTCGTGCGCAACTGGGA
This sequence comes from uncultured Verrucomicrobiota bacterium, assembly GCA_964601985.1. GTDB lineage: Bacteria > Verrucomicrobiota > Verrucomicrobiia > Limisphaerales > J093 > J093. The sequence continues at coordinate 11,264 of CAZRPT010000052.1, read as the reverse complement.
CCACCTGGAATACTTCGCGGACGCGCGGCGGCGGGGGGATTTTTCCCTGAACCTTGCCAACCACCTCGGCGCGGCGTGGTTCCGGGAGCGGTTCGGGCTGGAGCGGTTGACGCCCGCCTACGACCTGAACAACCGCCAACTGGAGGCCCTCCTGCGCGCCGCGCCGCCGGAGTGGTTCGAGATCGTCATCCACCAGCACATGCCCATGTTTCACATGGAGCACTGCGTTTTTTGCGCCTTTTTGTCGAAGGGGCGCGACTACCGCGACTGCGGCCGCCCCTGCGACCGGCACCGGGTGGGGCTGCGCGACCGCCGGGGCGTGACGCACCCGGTCCGGGCCGACGCGGGCTGCCGGAACACCGTCTTCAACGCGCAGGCCCAGACCGGCGCGGAGTACGTGCCCCGGCTGCGGGAACTCGGCGCGCGCTGGTTCCGGATCGAATTCCTGGACGAATCCCCCGCCGTGGTGACCCGCACCCTCGCGGGCTACCAGCGGTTGTTGCGCGGCGAATGGAGCGGCCGCCGTTTGTGGCGCGAGCTGAAGCTCCGCCACCAGCTCGGCGTCACCCGCGGCACCCACGACCCCGACCGCCGCCCCCTCACGGTGCTGTGATCCCCGCGCCGAAAACGATCCGGCGCCCGGAGCGGGAGGGTTTTCGCGGCGGACCGGACCGGACCGCGGACGCGGAAGAGCGGCCGCCGCGTAACGGGGAAAGCTTGGCCGACTGGAAGCCTGCGCTACGGGCGGGAAGCGCGCGCCCCGCGTGCGCCGAGGGGCGCCCCCGACCCTCGATTCCCCGTGGCCGATTTCCGCGGTCGCGACGGTCCCGCCCCTTCAGGGCCGGTCGGAAACCGCCGGGTCAGGCGACCGGGGCTGACGGGTGTCGCGCCTTCGACGCGGATAATTTCGGGATTCGGATTTCGGGATTCGGATTTCCTTCGGGCCTTCGCTCCTTCGGGGCCCCGGATTTTCCCCTCCCCGTTCCGCTCCGTTCTCCCTGCGGCCGCTCGGGGGGGGCACCCGCGTCTGTCCGCGCGCGGCGCCTACCACGGATTGGAATCAATCACGAGGTCATCCAGCAGGATGTAACTGGCCAGCGGATCGAAAGTGGGCGCGAAGATTTGAAACGCCAGTTCGATTCGGGTGCCGGCGTACCCACTGAGGTCCAAGGTGTGACGGGTCCATTCGTCGGTGGTGTCCGAGCGGCACAACCGGTCGTTTTCCTCGATCGCCTCGCCGTTGATGTAAAGTCCCATGAGGTCGTAATACCCCGCGTCGCAAAGCTCCTCGGAATGAATCCAGACGGAAAAATGCAGGTAAAGCGGCCGGGTGGCGGGGAGGGTGAGGTATTGCCCCAGCACGGCCCGATGGCGGTTGTCCGCGGCATAGCCGAGCCACGCCAGGTAATCCCCCGAATACGCGGGAATCCCAAGCGCCGCGCCGGAGACGATGAGCGGCGGGTCGGCGGGAATCAATTCCGCGCCGGCTTCGTCGGAAAAGGCCTCGAGCTGGATCCAGCCCTTGCCTCCCTGTTCGAAGTTCCCGTTGACGAGGCCCGGCGTGGCCCGAGGCTCAAACACCGCGGTCACCGAGCGGGCCTGATCCATGCGCACGACCAGAGTCTCGCCGGTTTCGTCCTCCCCTTCCCAGCCCGCGAATCGCGAATCCTCTCCGGCTTTGGCGGTCAGGGTGACCCGCGCGCCCGGATCGAACCAATGCCGCTCCGTTTCCCCATCTTCCACGCCCGGCGGATCGAGAAGAACCCGGCCCGCGCCCTCGCCGGTCGTCAGGACCGCCAGGGGGTAGGCTGGCCGCCACCGGAAAAACCCGGCCCTCCCGGTGACCCGGACGCTCCAGCCGCTGGCGCTGGCCACGACCTCCCACGGTCCCGCCAGCCGCTCCGCTTGTTCCAGCAGGCCGCTTCCTTCCCAGGACAAAGTGATTTGATCCGCCGCCGTCTTTTCGATCCGCAGCGAAGGCTCCGCCCCGATCGCTCCCACGCAGCCGGCGACCCACAGGACAAGCAGTTGCGTTTTCATGAAAAGAGTTAAACAAATCTGACAAGCAGCACTAACAAACCGCCCTCTTTTGTCCATCCCAAACAAGTGAAATGCCGTGCCGAAAGGAGCGGGAAATGGATTTGCCCCCCCGCGCGCCGTCCGGCGGAAGGAAAGCGGTTCCGGCGGGACAAAGGCGCGTTTTTCGCTTTGCTTTGAGGCGGGGCGGGAATATAGGTCTCCGGCACAACAACTTGCAAAACGCATGCGCATGACCAGAAAATCTCGTGGAATGGGGAGGACGGTCCTGGCAATGGCCGCCGGCATGATGATTGCCGGAGCCGGAGCCGCCGAACGCAACCTGCCCGCCCTGCAAAAAGAATATTTGAGCTGGCGCTTCGGCCTGTTCCTCCACTTCAACATGGCTTCCTTCAGCCCCGCCGAATGGGCCAACGGGCGGGAGGATCCGGCGGACTTCAACCCCGACCGGCTCGATTTCGGCCAATGGGCCGACGCGGCGGCGGCGGCGCACATGGGATACGCCATCCTGACCGTGAAACACACCGGCGGCTGGTGTTTGTGGCCCAGCGACGTCACGGACCACGACGTGAGCCAGTTCAAAAATTGCCGGAACGGCCGGGGCGACCTGGTGCGCGAATTCTGCGAGGCCTTCCGCCGGCGCGGCCTCAAGGTGGGGTTTTATTACTGCTTCCCCCTCTGGGGCAAGGAGTGGGCCGACTACTGGACGCTGCCGATCAAGGGGTATGAAACCGACCAGACCGACTCGCTGGATTTCGTCAAAAAACAGTTCACCGAGCTGCTCACCCGCTACGGGAAAATTGACCTGCTCTGGGTGGATCAATACGGCTCGACGAACGGCGGCCTGGAACCGGGCGACTGGGAAAAAATCAAGGCCCACGTCCACGCGCTGCAACCCGGCTGCCTCGTCATCGCCAACAATTCACACGATTTCCGGGCCACGGATATTTACGGCTACGAATATCCCTACAGCCTGACCCTCCCGCCCCCCGACAACACCATCCCGTCGGAAGTGTGCGACAAATTGCAGGGCGGCTGGTTCAACAACCCCGAGGGCAGCCCGCGTCCGTTGCGCGACGTGCAATATCTGGTGCACCGGATGCTGCTGCCGATGAACGCCCGCCACGCCAACTACCTCCTGAACTGCGCGCCGGACGAGCACGGCCGGCTGCCGGATTCCGTCGTGGCCCTGCTCCGCGCCGTGGGCCGGGAGTGGAATCCCGCGACGCCTCCCGGGACGCTCGACGAGCGGTCGCACCTCATCCAAACCGCCGTGCGCGAAGTGCCCAACGAGCAGAACCTCGTGGCGCTGATCTTCGACCCCGCGGCGGACCCGGCCGGGATCGAAACCCCGGCGACATGGCTGGCGCAACACGACGCGCGCGCCACCTGCTTCCTGACCGCCGCCGCCTTTGACGCCGCGCCGGAAAAAATCCGGGCGTTGGTCGCCCAGGGACACGAGATCGGCAACGGCTCAAAAAGCGGAAAGGACCTCACGCCGATCAAAAGCGGCCTCGACATCCGGAGCGAAGTGGAAACCGTGCAGCAGAAAGCCCGCGGCCTGCTGCACGCCCCGCCGTTGGTCTTCCGCGCGCCCGGCGACGCCTATGCCGGCCCCATCTGGGACGCGCTGAACTATTTCGACCTGATCCCGGTGGCGCCCGCCGTCACGATCGCCCCCGGCTCCTCCCGCGCGACCTGGGCCAAGGCGATCAAAAGCGGCTCCCTCATCGCGCTGAAAAAGGGGATTTCCGAAGCGCAACTCTCCGCCCTGCTGGCGGTGTTGCGCGAAAAGGGGCTGAAACCGGTTCCCCTCCACGAGCTGCTGCTCCAGGCCCGGACGCCCTGGCTGCGGGAATTCGCCCAGGCCTGCTGGAAAAACCCGCGATAAACCCGCGATAAACCCGCAAGACCAACCCCGGTTCCGCGCCCGCGGAGCCGGGTGTTTTTATTCCGCGGGAAACGGCGGAGCCCGCCGGCTCTCGGGGGTTGCGCCCCACCGAAAACCATTCGGCGCATAAGGCGGAACGGAAAGGGTGGGGCCGGCCCGGCCCGCGGGCGCGAAAATCCGAAGGCGCAAAGGAAATCCGAGTCCCGCCCCCCTTCATGGCCGCCGAGGTGATGAGGCGGGAGCCTTTTTCCCCTCGTGGCGCGGCCCGCCCGACTGCCGTTTCGCGGCGTGGCACGCTGCGGGGCGGCCGATTTCTCCCGTCGGCCACGCCGGTGAAACAGTCCCGGGCGGGATGTCCCGTTTTTCAGGCGGGCTCTCAGGCCTGTTTTCCGCAAGAACGGGCCCCCAGTTGCCGCTTTGACATGCCCGTCCCAAGGGGTGGATGAGAGCCGGGTTTGCAAACGCTCACGGGTTCACGGCAGGGTGAGCTTGTCGCGGTGGGGCTGGTGGTCGTTGTTCCAGCGGCGGAGGGAGGCGTCGTCGAGGGCGAAGAGGCGGGGTTCTTCGAGGTTTTCCACGTGGCCGTCGCAGAAGGCGATGTTGTGACGCCCGTGGTGGCGGGCGCGGGTGGCCTTGAGGATGCCTTCGCTGCCGGCCCAGGAGGGGGATTGGAGGTGGTAGCGGGAGTTGATGTCCAGCATGGCCATGCCGCTGAAGTTTTCGGGGCTCTCCACGCCGTAGTAGAGCCGCATCATGCCCGGCGCCAGCCAGGCCAGATTGGCGTCGCCCACGGCAATCATGTCCACCGGGGCGAGCACCCGTGATTCGGGAATGGAAATCTCCTTTTCCGTGGTTTCCGGATCGTCGAAGAGAAACATTTTCGAGAAGAGCCCGCCCAGGCCCAGCTCGCTGTTCACGAACTGGGTGCCCTTGGCGTTGTAGCCGTAGCTGCCCAAGGGGACGGCGTCGTCGTTGCCGTCAAGGGTGACGCCTTTGTAGTCGGGGCAGCGGTAGAGGGCGTTGGTCCAGCGGCTGCCGGTCTGGGGGTAGATTTTGTCGGCCCAGTATTCGTTGCGTTCGTCGGCGAAGGGGTCGAAGTTGAAGACGGGGTAGCGCTGGTGGTCGTTGACGTAGCCGAGGATGCCGAGGTCTATCTGGCGCAGGTTGCCGCGGCATTTGATTGAACGGGCGGCGGACTGGGCGCGCGACAGGGCGGGCAGGAGCATCGCCGCCAGAATGGCGATGATGGCGATGACCACCAGCAGTTCGATCAAGGTGAAAGCGCCGCCCCGCATCCCGTCGCGCGAGCGTCCGGACGGTCGCGAGTTCGCGAGGCGGGATGGGGGCGACGGGTTCACAGCGAAAGGGAGGGGGATCAGGGCAGGCTCACGATCCGGTAGTAGCGGGCGGGTTCCCGGCCCTCGAGGGTGTCGAGGGCGAAGTTGCTGCTGGTGGTGGCCAGTTCGCGCCATTCCGCGTTCGGTCCCAGCGCGGAAGTGAATTCCACCCGGAAGGAGCGGGCGTTGAGCGGCTTGGTCCAGCTCAGGAGCAGTTGTCCTTTGCCGCGCGTCACGCTCAGGTCGGTGACCGGCTGCGGGTCGCGGCTGCCTTCGGGGTGATTCGTTTCGAACATGCGGATGAATTGCGCCGCGGTGGGAAACTCGTCCGGCGGCGGGGTGGAGGCTTGTTTCGAGGTCATCTGGGCCACGATGCCCTTGTCCTTGGCCAGCCAGTACATGTTGCGGACGTAGTAGGTGGCCACGGGGGTGTAATCTCCGCCGGTGCCGGTGTCGGGATCCTCGTCGCCGGGGAACTTGATTTCGTAGGTGGTTTCGACCAGTTCGTTGACCCGGAGGCATTCCACGAATCCCAGGTCGGGCAGGATGACGAAGCCGTAGGCGTCCGCCTCCGCGGTGGCCTGGTAGTTGATGCGCAGCGGCGCGCCGAGCATCGCGTTGAACCACGTGGTGGCGGCGCTCCACGTGGAGCCGTAGGTGATGGATTCGGGGAAGTCGAGCAGCGGCGGCGCGAACACGCCCGCCGGATCATCCAAGCCGGTGGGCCCGGTGGTGGCTTCGTCGTAGTAGCCGTAATTCATCCGGCCGGTGCCCATTTGCTGGTCGAGAAACATGAAGGCCTCCTTGCCGGTGGCTTCCACGCGCTTGCGCTCGACCAGTGTCGCGTCGGGAAACAAGGCGGCCGGGGCGCCGGCTTCTCCGGGGGTGAGATAGTCGAAACGCAGCACGGCGTCTTCCGGACCGGTGGCGAAGTTCCACGTCTGCGGGCCGCCCTGGGGGCCCACCATGCCGGTGACGTCGGTGTCCCCGTCCGCGGCGTAACTCCGGTAGTACTGGCCCGGCGCGTTGAACATGTCCAGCGAGGTGATGGTGATCTGGCCCCGGGCCCCGCTGACGCCGGCCAGCAGCGCGGTGGCAATTGCAAATCGTTTCATGAGCGCCCTTTCGTTGTTGTACCGCCAATTCATCTCATTACCGCCGCTTCAGCGGAGCAGGCTTCGTGCCATTCTCCGCGTTCCGTGATTCCGGAAGCCACGCTTCCCGGAACGGTAACCGTTTTGGCGAACGGGGCAAGTGGTTTGCCCCGCGAAAGGCGGCGCCGGAGAACGCGGCTGTTCCCGCGCGCGGGAGTGGGGTAGCATCGCCTCATGAAAATCAACCAAATCGTGCGCGGCCGGGCCATTCGGTGCGGAGGCCTGGTGCTGCTGGCGGCGCTGGGGGGGCTGCGGGCGGGCGGACTGCCGCCGGAAATCCGGTTGACGCGGGGACCGGTCAACGGGGTGTTGATCCAGCGGGACGGTCACGCGCTGGCGGTGTACGGCGACCCGCGGGGGGACTTTCCGCCGGTGGACGCCGTTTTGTTCACCCACCATCGTCGCGACGTGGTCTGGGCCGGACGGCGGCTGGTGGAGGCGGGGGCCGCGGCGGTGGCGCCCGCCGCCGAGCGGGATTTTTTCACCCGCGTCGCCGCCTATTGGGACGGCTGGCGGCGGAAGCGGTTTCACGATTACGCCCAGCAGTCCACCAAGGTGCTTGTCCGCCCGCTGCCGGTGCGCCGCCCGGTGCGGGAGGGCGACACCTTCGAGTGGCGCGGGTTGAAGTTCGAGGTGCTCGAGACGCCGGGGTTTACGCGCGGGGCGGTGAGTTACCTGCTGAAGCTCGGCGGGCGGACCATTGTCTTCACCGGCGACCTGATCTACGGCGACGGGCAACTGCTGGATGTGTACAGCCTGCAGGACGCCATTCCCAAGGCGCACAGTCGCGGTTACGCCATTCGCGGCTACCACGGGTACGCCGCGCGGCTGGCGGAGGTGATCCGGAGTTTGCGGCGGCTGGCGGCGCGGCGCCCGGATGTGTTTGTTCCGGCGCGCGGGCCGGTGATTGCGGATCCCGGGGCCGCCATTCGGCGCTTGATCGCCCGCATCGAGCCGTTTTACCGCAACTACCTCTCCGTGGACGCCCTGCGGTGGTATTTCGGCGACGACCACATCCGCGCGAAGGCCCGCCGGGTGTTGGGGCCGGACGCCGGGGTGACGTGGATGCCGATGGCGGAGACGAACGCGCTGCCCGACTGGGTCCTCCCCATCAACAACACCCGCCTGATCCGGGCCGCCGACGGCGCCGGTTTTCTGATTGATTGCGGCAGTCAGGACATTTTGAACCGGGTGAAGGCGTTGCGCGAACGGGGCGAAATCCGTTCGCTGGACTGCCTCTACCTCACCCACTACCACGATGACCACACCGACCAGGCGTTCCGGGCGATCCGCGAATTTCATCCCACCGTGTACGCCTGCCCCGAGCTGGCGGACATCCTGGAGCGCCCCGCCGCCTACCGGATGCCGGCCATGACGGCGCATCCCATTCCGGTGACCGCCCGGGTGCGCAGCGGGACCACGTGGCGCTGGAAGGAGTTTCGCTTCACGCTCTACTACTTCCCCGGCCAGACGCTCTATCACGAGGCGCTGCTGGCCCAAAAGGACGGCGGCGAAAGCATCTTCTTCATCGGGGATTCCTTCTCGCCGACCGGCATTGACGATTACTGCCTGCAGAACCGCAATTTCCTGCACCCGGGCCAGGGATACTTCTACTGTCTCGATCTGGTGGGGCGGATGCCGCCGGGCTGTTTTCTGGTCAACGAACACATCGTGCCCATGTTCCGCTTTTCCGCCGCGCAGCTCGCCCGGATGCGGCGGACCCTCGAAGAGCGGGTGGCCCTGCTGCGGAAACTCGTTCCCTGGTCGGATCCCAATTTCGCGCTGGATGAAGGCTGGGCGCGCTTCCGTCCCTACTCCCTCACGGCGGCGCCGGGCGAAACGGTGGCCGGCACGGTGGTGATCCGGAACCATGCCCCCGCCCTCGAGCCGTTCCGCGTGCGTCTGAACCTGCCCGCCGGCTGGAAGCTGGAGGAGCAATCGCCCCAGCCGATGCGGATTCCGCCCCGCCAGGAAGGGGTGACGCATTTCCGCTTGCGCGTGCCACCCGACGCCTCCGCCGGGTTGACGGTGCTGACGGCGGACGTCATTTGCCCGGACCGCGTCTTGCGCGAATGGACCGAGCTGCTGGTGGAGGTGACGCCCCGTTGAAGCCGTTTCCCCGGGGAGAGCCCCGGCCTGCCGGAAAAGCGGGACATGCCGCCGCAACTTCCGGATCCGCGCCGCCAGTGAAACCAACAAAGGAGGATCACGCTCTACCCGGCTTTCCGCGCCTGCTTTGCGATTGACTTGGAAACGGGGCGTTTCTACGGTTTTTCCATGTTCAAGCAGAATTCTCCAATGGCGAAGGCCGCCCGCGTGTTGGCGTGGGGGTGCGGGTGCGCGGTCCTCGGAAGTCTGGCCGCCGCGGCGGCCGGGGGGGTGCAAATCCGCCAGCAGGGCGACATCGTGCGGGTGGAAATCAACGGCAAGCTGTTCACCGAGTATCACTACCGGGACGCGAGCAAGCCCTTTCTCTATCCCATCCTGGGCCCGGGCGACCTGCCCATGACCCGCAACTGGCCCATGAAAAACGCGCCCGCCGAGACGCAGGACCATCCGCATCATCGCTCCTTGTGGTGGGCGCACGGCGACGTCAACGGGGTGGATTTCTGGTCCGAATCCCCCCGCGCCGGACGAACGGTGCAGGATTGCTTCCTCGAACTGAAATCCGGCCCGGACAAAGGCGTCATCAAGACGCGCGACCAGCTCATCAGCAAGGAGGGCAGGATCATCGGGACCGTCGAGGAGACGATGACGTTCTACAACCGGAAGGACGACCGGCTGATGGACTTCACGGTCAAGGTGATGGCGACCCACGGGGACTTGGTGTTCGGCGACACCAAGGAGGGCACCATGGCGCTGCGTCTGGCGGAGTCCATGCGCCTCAAACCGAACAAGTTCAACGTGGGCAAGCCCACCGGCCACATCGTCACCAGCGAGGGCGCGCGCGACAACGACACCTGGGGCAAACGCGCCGCGTGGGTGGATTACTACGGGCCGGTGCGGGGACAGATCGTCGGCGTGGCGATGTTCGATCATCCCGACAACCCGCGGCATCCCACCTGGTGGCACGTGCGCAACTACGGCCTCTTCGCGGCGAATCCCTTCGGCGTGCATTACTTCGAGGGCAAACCCAAGGGCGCCGGCGACTACAAGATTCCCGCCGGCGAGAGCCGCACGTGGAAATACCGCATCTACTTCCATCGCGGCAACGAGCAGCAGGCCCACGTGGCCGAGGCCTACCAGGCCTGGGTGCGGGAGACGAACGCGGCGCGGTGATCTCCTCGTCGGGCGCCCCCGCGGCGCCTTTCCGGACGGAGGGAGGCGGGATGCGCCCGAGGAACGACGCATCCCGCCTTTGCGCATTGTCGGACCAGGGAGACGGCGATAGAATCGGCGGCGCATGAAGAAAGGATTTCCGTGGAGCAGCCTGTTGCTGGCCCTTCTCGCCGTGAGCGTGCTGGTCAACGTGGCGCTCGGCTACAAGTACGTGCGGCTGGCCGGCATTGTCCGCAAGGAGGCGATGACGGCCCGGATATTGCAGGAAAAGGTGGCCGCCGCGCAGCGGGACCGCGCCGTGCTCCAGGCAATGGCGATCGAATCGCTCAAGTACGCCCGGCGTCACCCGGAAGTGTTCCGCGCCCTGGCGCCGTTTCTGCCGGCGTTCCGGCAACTGGGCATCAACGTCACCTCCAACGCGCCGCCGGCCCGCGTCCCCGACGCCCCGAACGCCGTTCACCCTTGATCCCCTGACCGCCCATGTCTGATCTCCCGAATCCCCCCTCGGATCCCGCGCCTGCCGCGGAGCCTTCGCCAACCGCCCCCGCCTCGCCCGGCCTCCCGTTGCCGCCGGTGTCCGAGCTGGACGTGGAGGAGCTTCACGCTTCGCTGAAGAGCGTGCGCCAGACCCTCAACCTGGCGCTGGTGGGCTTGATCGTGGTGTTCGCCTCCGTGAACATCGTGTTGCTCCAGCAGGTCGCCATCCTGCGAAGCCAGGCGGTGGAAATGAACCTCAACTCGCGCCGGATGATCAGCTTCCTGGAAAACCACCGCACCAACGGCGCGCCCCGGTTCGTGGCCTTCATCAAGGAGGCGCGTCGCCTTGCCGCCCGGGATCCCCGGTTCGCCCAGGTGCTGGCGCAATTTCCCCGCTTCGAACTCCCCGGCCCGCCCACCAACGCCCCCGCCGCCGAAACCCGGCCCCTGAAGCTTCACCCGGGGACGCCCCGGTAAGAGCCCGTCGGAAACCGCCGGATTGGGAACCCCGGCCCGCCCCGGAGGATGTTTCGCGTCCTTCCGGGAGGGCGCGTGCCCCCGGGCGGCGGGAGGTCCCCGCCGCTCCGCCAGACTTCCGGGACCGGGCGGGAGCGGGGGAAAAAAGCAGGGGGGCCGGTCCTGACGCTCAAATTACTGATCTCCAATGGTTTGTGTAAAAAACACGCCGTTTTGACCCAGTACGGACCGGCTCCGCGGACGGGGTTTCGGGAACCTTTGTCCTGCAGCATGCTTGACTTGCTGCGCAACAACGGGTTAGAGTGCCCGCGGTCCGAAAGGGCCTGAACGCCGAAAGGCAATGGAGACTCTTGCGTTTCAGGAAACGCAAAGCGAAGCACGCGGAGTCCGAAAGGACCTGAACGCCGAAAGGGGGGAAGCAGGCGCAAGTGTTCAGTTTCAAGTTTCAAGAAGCGGTCGCGGTTCGATCGGGTTTCACCGCCGAATTCGCCGAATTGAACCGAGCCGCGGAAAGGTCCTCCAAACCGGGCGGGCTTTTTTCCCCCGCTGAGAGCCGGTCTGAAAAAGGCGGGAAAACATCCCGCCGCGTACGGGCCAGCGACCCGCGGGAAG
>CAZRPT010000051.1:0-8791 GCA_964601985.1 uncultured Verrucomicrobiota bacterium | reverse complement strand
AGTTCCTCGTTGGCCAGCCGCCGGGCCTCCAGACCGGCCACCGCCTCGATGCGCCGGATGCCGGCGGCGATGGCGTTTTCGGTCACGACGCGGAACCAGCCCACCTCGCCGGTGGCGCGGGTGTGGGTGCCGCCGCAGAGCTCCATCGAGTAGCCGTCCAGCAGCGACGGATGACCGCCGATCTGCACCACCCGCACCCGCTCGCCGTATTTTTCGCCGAAGAACTGCATGATGTCCTTCCGGTGGCGGATGTCCTGATAGGCCACCTCGGTCCAGGAGACGGGGGCATTTTCGAGGATGCGCTCGTTGACCAGGCGCTCGACGTCGGCCACCTGCGCCGGGGTGAGGGGCGGGTGGTTGAAGTCGAAGGTCAGCTTGTCCGGGCCGACGAACGAGCCTTTCTGGGCGGCGTCGGGACTGACCACCTCGTGCAGGGCCCAATGCAGCAGGTGGGTGACGGTGTGGTGGCGCTGGATGGCCTGGCGGCGCGCGGGATCCACGCGGAGCCGCACCTCGGCGCCGGGTTCCGGCAGGGGCGCGTCCGGGTCGCCATCCGCCAGCAGGTGCAGCCAAGTGTGGCCGGTGTGTTGGGTGTCGCGGATGGTCCAGCGTTGGTCGCCGGCTTCGAGCCAGCCGGTGTCGCCCACCTGGCCGCCCATCTCGGCGTAGCAGCAGCTCACGTCCAGGATCACGGCGTGCCGGTCCTTGAGGCGCACCACGTCCAGCACCCGGGCGTGGGTTTCGAGGGTGTCGTAGCCGATGAACTCCGTCGCCGGCGCGGTTTCGAGCTGCGACAGCTCGATGACCTCCTTCTTTTGCGCGGCCCGGGCGCGGGCGCGTTGCTGCTCCATCAACCGCTCGAAGCCCGCGCGGTCCACGGTCAACCCGTGCTCGCGCGCCAGCAGCTCGGTCAGGTCCAGCGGGAAGCCGTAGGTGTCGTAGAGCAGGAAGGCGGGCGCGCCGCCCAGGACGCCCCGCATTTGCTCGGTCTGTTCCGCGAACTCCTCGAAGGCCGCCCGGAAGCGGTCAATGTGCTCCCGCACCTCGGCCACCCTTGGCAGGGGCTCGCCGGTGGCCCGCAGACGGTCCACGCCGTGCACCACGTTTTGGGCGAGGGTGGTGATGCGCCGCGATTCCTCGCTGGCGGCCAGAATCTTCGCGTAAAGCTGCCGGTCAATGGTCTGTCCGAAATCCAGCAGCAGCTTCGCCGCGTCGTAGAGCGCCTGAATCGCCTCGTGATCGAGGTGCAAGTCCGGATGTTCCTGGATCGCCCGGACGAGGTTGATGCGCCGGCCCATCGTGTCCACGATCCGCTCCATGCCCTGCTTGATGCGGAGGGTGTCGTGGAAGATGCGCAGGCCGCCGTCGAGCGTGCGGTTGAAGGCCTCCTCCTCGCGGTGGATCACCGCCTCCACCTCGGATTGCCGTTCGCGCAACTCGGGGAAGACATCGCCCATCGCCCCGACCAGCGTGTCCACCAGCAGGTGCAGGAAGGGATCGTGAAAACCCAGCGTCCGCCCGTAACGCACCGCCCGGCGCAGGATGCGGCGCAGGACGTAGTTGCGGTCGGTGTTGCCCGGCTGGATGCCGTCGGCGATGGCGAAACTCAGCGTCCGCACGTGGTCGGCGATGACCCGGAACGCCACGTCCACCTTTTCCTGCTCGGTTTGCGGCACCGGCTGACCGGAGGCGTCCGGTGACGGCAGGGTCGAGCGATACGTCTGGCCGCTGAGCACGGCGATCCGGTCGAACAGCGGCCGGAACACGTCGCTCTCGTAGTTCGAAATGATGCGGTCAAACCGCTGGAACCCCTCCGTGCCCTGCATGATGCCCGCCACCCGCTCGAACCCCATGCCGGTGTCCACGTGCCGCGCCGGCAACGGCGGGAAAGTGCCGTCCGCGTTGGCGTTGAACTGGATGAAGACGAGGTTCCAGATTTCGATGCAGCGGGCGTCGCCGGCATTGACCAATTCCCCGCCGGTGTCGCCCTCGGGGGTGAGGTCCATGTGGATTTCCGAGCACGGACCGCACGGGCCGGTCTCGCCCATCATCCAGAAATTGTCCGCCTTGCCGCCGGTGCGGATGTGCACGGCGGGGTCCAGCCCCTCCGCCTCGAAAATCCGCCGCCAGATGTCGTGGGCTTCCTGGTCGAACTCCGCCGGCTCGCCCGGGCCCGGCTGGTACACGGTGGCGTAGAGCCGTTCCTTGGGAAACTTCCAGACCCGCGTCAGCAGCTCCCACGCCCACCGGATGGCCTCTTCCTTGAAATAATCGCCGAAGGACCAGTTGCCCAGCATCTCGAAAAAGGTGTGGTGATAGGTGTCCAGCCCCACGTCCTCGAGGTCGTTGTGCTTGCCGCCGGCGCGGATGCACTTCTGGGTGTCGGCGGCGCGGGTGGGGACGGTGTTCGGGCCGGTGACGGCGCCCGCCCAGCGATCCACGTCCGCCGGCCGCTCGCCCAGAAAGATCGGCACGAACTGGTTCATGCCGGCGTTGGTGAACAGCAGGTTCGGGCTGTCCGGCAACAGGGAGGAGCCGGGCACGATGGTGTGGCCCTTCGACTGGAAGAAGTCGAGGAACGACTGACGGATTTCCGCGCTGGTCATCATGGCATTAACACTGCGTCTTCGCGCGCGGGAAAAAGAGTGACGGGGGCCGGAAACCGCCGCCGCCCGCGGCGAAAGAACGCGCACCATAACCCGCTTTGCCCGCCGGGAAAAGCCCGCACTCCCCGCGCCCGCGACCCGCGTTTCAGGCTCGCCCCGGCGGCGAAAAACTGGCAAGCCGGAGGCGTCCGGCGGGGCGTTCCTCCGGACCACCGACGATGAAAACACGTCCCCTGATTCTGCTCGTGGGCGGCACCGATCCCGAGGGACCGGAGTTCCGCGATCCGTCGCTCACCTTGTCCGGTCGCTACTCGGAGGCGGTGCTGGCGCATGGCGGGCTGCCGTTCGTCATGCCGCCGCTGCCGTCCCCCGCCTACGTGCGCGAATGCGTCCGCCGCGCCGACGCCGTGATGTTGAGCGGCGGGGACGACATCCAGCCCGAACTGTACGCGGCCCGTCTCGATCCCGCGCTGGCCGCCACCGTGAAGCGGGTGGACGCCCCGCGCGACCTGGCCGAGACGCTGCTGGTCGCCGAGATTTTCCGCCAACGCAAACCGCTGCTGGCCATCTGCCGGGGGCACCAGATGCTGAACGTGATCTTCGGCGGCACGCTCGTGGTGGACCTGCCCGCCCAACGGCCCGACGCGGAGCCGCATCGCCGCTTTGACGAAAAGGACGAACCGGTGCAGGAGATCGAAATTGCGCCGGATTCGCTGTTGCGCCGGGTGGTGCGCCGGGCGCGGGCGCGGGTCAACACCACCCATCATCAGGCCCTCGACCGGCTGGCGGACGGGTTGCGCGCCACGGCCTGGAGCGCCGACGGCATCGTCGAGGCCTGCGAACTGGCCCCGGTCCACGCCGGTCTGCTGCCGTGGTTTCTCTCCGTCCAGTTCCATCCGGAACGGCTCTGCTGGCGGCAGCCGGAATTCGCGCGCCTGTTTCGCTCCTTTGTCCGGGCGGCCCGGGAGGCGCGCCGCGGAACATCCCGTTGAAACGGCGCCGGTTCTTCAGCGGCGGGATCACGCGCCTTTGACCGCGGATGGCCGGGGTGGGGAAATTCGGCCCGCGGCGGGCGGGGAGAATCCCAAGGCCCGAGGAATCGAAGGCCCGAAAGAAATCCGAATTCCGAAAGAGGCGCGTGTCTTTTGCAGCGCGGGCTTCCCATCCTCGCGGCTGCCCTCAGCCGGCGGGGGCGGGCGCGCCCTCGGTCCCCCGTAACCGATTTCCGCGGCCGGCGCCCGGTCGCCGGGGAACGCCCTGCCCGCTTTGGGGCGTCCCGGACGCGGATGCCTCACCATCCCGCGCGGGCGGGGGCGTGGAAAAACGGGTTTTTGTCGGCGGACGGCGTTTCCGTTTCAAACACGGTGGCCACTTCGGAGATGGCGGCTTCCTCGTCGTCGCCCGAGACCTCCAGATCGAGCGGCGCGCCAAAGGACGCCCCCAGCATCAGCAGGGCCAGAATGCTGCGGGCGTCCGCCACTTTCCCCCCGTGCTTGAGGCGGATGGCGGAGCGATACCGCCGCGCGGCGTTCACCAACCGGGAGGCGGGACGCACATGCAGCCCCTCCGGCCAGCGGACCCAGACTTTCCGTTGCTTCATGTGGAGTTGGATGGATCGCTTTTGCGCGCCGTTCAATCCGCGGGACGGCTTTTCCCGCTCGTTTCCGTTCCGGTCCCGGAAGCGGCCGCCGCGGTGGGCACGGGCGACCGGCACGGGTGAAGTTCCGCGCCCGTTCGAAAACGAAAACCGGCGGTCCCGCCCGCAAGCGTCCGGCGGAAAAGCGGGATCTCCCGCCGCGGGCGGGCCCGCGGTCCCCGGAAAGAGCGCGAAATGCTCCCCGGAGGACGGGCCGGGTTCCCCAACCCGAGACCGATTCCCGGCGTCGCGGAGGCGCCACGAAAGGCTACGGAACGGGCGGCGCGATGATCTGCGCGGGAGTCAGATCGGCGATGCGGGGAAACACCCGGTCCGCCGCCGCCAGTTCTTCCGGCGGAAAACTGTGGGCCACGGCCACGCACCGCATGCCGGCGGCGCGGGCGGCTTGCACGCCGTTGACGGCATCCTCCACCACCACGCAGGCGGAAGGCGACACCGCCAGCAGGCGCGCCGCCGCCAGAAAAATATCCGGCGCCGGTTTTTTGTGCGTCACGGCCTCCGCGCTGACGAGCGCGTCCCATTCGGCCGGAGGCAGCCCGATCCGCGCCAGATTCGCGTCAATTTTGATCCGGTCGGCGCTGGACGCCACCGCCACCTTGAGCCCCGAAGCCCGGCAGGCGCGGACCAGCTCCACCGCCCCGGGAAACGCGCGCAACCGGGTCGGCACGAGGGCGAGGTAAATCTCGTACGTCCGCCGTTTGGCCTCGGCAAGATCGAGCGCGACCCCGTGGAGCTCCGCCACCCCGCCCAGGTAACGATCCTCGCCCGTTCCCACGAACGGACGAAAATCCTCCGGGCGCGCGGGCACGCCGCGTTCGCGAAACATGGCCACCGCCGCTTCATTGATCAACGGCTCGGAATCCGTCAGGACCCCGTCCATGTCGAAAATGACCGCCTCGATGGGAGGGGATGCCCTCATGCGCCGAGCGTGACCGCCCCCCGTCCAAAGTCAAGACCCGCTCCCCGAAACACCCGCCGGTGCGACCGCATTGTGGAAGCCGCGCATTGAAACGGAAAAATCGCCCTCGCGCAGAGAGGAAAACCGCTCGTCTCGACCGCCCTCTCCGCGACCGAAACAGTGAAGCTTTTCCCGCGGGCTGCGTCCCGGTGCGTGACGGGATGTCTCACTTTTCAGACAGGTTCTGAGGCGACGTCCAAAGAAAAAAAGACTTGCTAGGCGGGGGGTGTGTTCACTACGTTCAATTCCAATTGAACATTCGTGGTCGGATTCAGCGGACAGGTTGCCGCCGGGCGGCTTTTCCGTGGCGAATTGACGGGCACGAAGTGTGTCCGGATGCCGGCTCATTCGAGGAGTGATCACGTCCCAGACACGGCGCAACTTTGTGGAAATGGGGGGGAATTTCTGCCGGAAGGTGGGGCTTCCCCGGTCGTTGGGGCAGATCTACGGCCTGCTCTTCTTGTCCACGCAACCCCTTTCGCTCGAAGACATTACCGAAGCGTTGGGCATCAGCAAGGCCAGCGCCAGCGTGGGAGCGCGGCAACTGGTGGCGTGGGGGGCGCTGCGGCAGGTCTGGATTCGGGGGGACCGGCGGGACCATTACGAAATGGTGCCCGAGCTGGCCGAGGTGCTGCGGCGGGGCTATCACGATTTCGTGAAGCCGCGGCTGGAAGCCTCCGAAAAGCGGTACAGCGCGCTGATGAGCGCCTTGGAGGAGGACCTGGCCAGCGGGGCGTTGAGTCGCCAGGAACACGAGATTTGCGCCGAGCGGTTGAAACAACTGGGGCGCATCCAAAAACAACTCCAAGCGGCCGCGCCGTTGGTGGAGGGACTGCTTTGACCGCCGGCGCGGGCGGGTGATACCGAAACAAAACAAGATCAAGATGAAACGAATCGGAATCGTCGGGATGGGCTACGTGGGCCTGCCGTTGTCGTTGCAGTTCGCGCGCAGCGGACTGGAAGTGGTGGGGCTGGACGTGGACGCGGAAAAAGTGAAGGCCCTGAATGCCGGACGGAGTTACATCCAGCACATCCCGGCTGAAGCCGTGGCCGAAGCTGCCCAAAGCGGACGGTTGCGGGCCAGCACGGATTTTGCCCAGGTCGGCGAGTTGGACGCCGTGGTCATTTGCGTGCCGACGCCGCTCAGCAAGAACCGCGAACCGGACATCAGCTTCGTGCTGGCCACGGGGCGGGCGGTTGCGCCGCATTTGCGGAAGGGAGTCTTGGTGGTCTTGGAATCCACCACTTATCCCGGCACCACCGATGGCGAGTTGCGGCAGGTATTGGAGGAAGGTTCCGGCATGAAGGCCGGCGAGGATTTTCACCTGGCCTTCAGTCCGGAGCGGGAAGATCCCGGCAATCCGGCCAGCAAGGTGGCGGAGATTCCCAAGGTGGTGGGCGGCCTGACACCCGCCTGCTTGGAAAGAGCGCAGGCGCTGTATGGCCAGGCGGTCAAGCACGTTGTTCCCGTCTCCTCCTGTCGGGCCGCGGAGGCGACCAAGCTGCTCGAGAACATCTTTCGTGGCGTCAACATCGCCTTGGTCAACGAACTCAAGGTGGTCTATGCCGCCATGGGTATTGATGTCTGGGAAGTCATCAACGCCGCGCGCACCAAGCCCTTCGGCTACATGGCTTTTTATCCCGGACCGGGCCTGGGCGGGCACTGCATCCCCATTGATCCGTTCTACCTCACTTGGAAGGCGCGCGAATACGGCCAGAGCACCCGGTTCATTGAGCTGGCGGGCGAGGTCAATACCGCCATGCCCCGGTACGTGATCAATCGGGTGGCGGAGGCGCTCAACGCCGCCCGCAAACCGCTCAACGGCAGCCGGGTGCTGGTGCTGGGGCTGGCCTACAAACCCGACGTGGACGATGCCCGGGAATCGCCGAGTTTCGTCCTGATGGATTTGCTGAAGGAATACGGCGCCGAGGTGTCCTACTACGATCCCCATTTGCCGGTGGCGCCCCCAACGCGCGAGCACCCGCACTGGGGCGGCCTGCCTTCGGTGGCGTGGTCGCGGGAAACGATCGGCGCCTTCGACGCGGTCTTGATTGCGACCCATCACCGGGCGGTCAATTACGAGGAACTGGCCGCTTGGGCGGATTGCATCGTGGACACCCGCAACGCCATGGCCGGCGTGAAAACCCGTCCCGGTCAGGTGTGGAAGGCATGAAGATGAACATGTACGAGGGGGAGCGAGTGAGCCGTTTTGTGCAGTGTGCCATCTTGTGGCTGTCAAAAACGGTGGAATGAAAAGTGGAAAACAACAACAAGTGAGTGCGCCGGCGTGCCATTTGCTGAGAGCGACTGTGTTTCTTTGTGTGTAGGATTATTACTCATTCCAAGGTTCTTGTTACCGGTGGTGCCGGATTTATAGGATCGAACCTTGTGGAAGTGCTGCTTGATCAGGAGAACGAAGTCATTTGTCTTGATGATTTTTCTACCGGGTGTCGATGCAATATTGAAGCCTTCCTCGACAATCCGCGTTTCATCTTGATCGAAGGTGACATCCGCGATCTTGAAACCTGCCGACGTGCCTGCGCGGGCATGGACTATATTCTGCATCAAGCCGCCGTGGGATCGGTGCCACGGTCGATTGAAAACCCGCTGCTGACTTCGGAAGTCAACATTATGGGATTCCTCAACATGCTCGTGGCAGCTCGCGATGCGGGGGTGAGGCGTTTCGTCTATGCCGCAAGCAGCTCAACGTACGGGGACAGCAAATATCTCCCCAAAGTCGAGGGCAGGATCGGCAAGCCGCTTTCCCCTTATGCGATTACGAAATATACGAACGAACTTTACGCGGAAAATTTCTCCCGCCTTTATGGGATGGAGACGATTGGTTTGCGTTACTTCAATGTTTTCGGGCGGCGGCAGGATCCGAATGGGGCGTACGCGGCGGTGATTCCAAAGTTTGCCATGCAGCTCATTCGCCACGAATCCCCCGTAATCAACGGCGACGGTACGAACTCGCGCGATTTTACTTATATTGATAATGTCATCCAGATCAACCAGCTCGCCGCGTTGACCGACAATCCCAGCGCCATTAATCAGGTGTACAATGTGGCCTGTGGTGAGCGCATTGATCTGAACACGATGCTTCGCGTGCTTAAAGGAGAGTTGGGGCGATTTGACCCGGCGATTCTCGACGTCACGCCCGAATATGGCCCGCCTCGTTGCGGTGACATCTCCCACTCTCAGGCCGACATTTCAAAAGCCAAAACCCGGCTTGGATACACTGTTGCGTTCTCGTTTTCCGAGGGTATTCGCGAAGCGGCGGATTGGTATTTTCATGAGTTGGCGCAACGGGATCAAGACTGATCGTGGTTTCGTGCTATTTGGTGGTTTTCGCCCGGTAACGCTGTCATGAATCTTTTAATTGCAGGTGTTGCCGGTTTTATTGGAGCACGTACGGCAGGCTTGGCGCTGGAGAAAGGGCATGCGGTTGTGGGGCTCGATAATTTGAATGATTATTATGCCCCGAGTCTCAAGCGTCGCCGCCTTGCCGCCTTGATCCCGACTGAAAAGTTTCATTTCATCGAGGCCGACATCGAAGATCTTGACGCGCT
>CAZRPT010000050.1:0-16996 GCA_964601985.1 uncultured Verrucomicrobiota bacterium | reverse complement strand
CTCTGTGGTCCCGGCTGGGACCGCCGCACCGCGCCCCCGCCCGCCAAGGGCATTTCCCCCACCGATTACGCCGCGAACTTCACCGACTTCCTCGACGCCAAACCGGCCGATCAGCCGTTCTGCTTCTGGTACGGCGGACGCGAACCCCATCGGCGATACGAGTGGCGGTCGGGAATCAAAAAGGGCGGCAAGAAACTTTCCGACGTGGATCGCGTGCCCGGCTTTTGGCCGGATGTTCCCACCGTGCGGACCGACCTGCTCGATTACGCCTTTGAGATCGAGCATTTCGATCGCCACCTCGGCCGGATGCTCGCCGAGCTGGAGCGCCGCGGCCTGCTGCGCAACACCCTCGTGGTCGTCACCGCCGACAACGGCATGCCCTTCCCGCGCGTGAAGGGCCAGAAATACGAGCCGTCCAACCACCTGCCCCTCGCCATCCGGTGGCCGGCGGGCATCAGGCATCCGGGGCGGAAGATCGCGGACTTCGTCAGCTTCATTGACTTCGCGCCGACCTTTCTGGAGGTCGCCGGCGTCGCGGCGGCGGATTCCGGCATGCAACCGATCACCGGTCGTTCGCTGGTCCCCCTCTTTCGCGCGGAACGCGGCGGCCAAGTGGATCCCGCCCGCGACCACGTGCTCATCGGCAAGGAGCGCCACGATCTCGGCCGCCCCCACGACTGGGGCTATCCGGTGCGCGGCATCGTCGAGGATCACTGGCTCTACCGGCGCAATTACGAACCGACCCGCTGGCCGGCCGGCAATCCGGAGACCGGTTACCTGAACACCGACGGCTCGCCCACCAAGACCCTCATCCTCGACTGGCGGCGCAGCGGGCGGGACACCCATTTCTGGCGGTTGAACTTCGGCAAGCTTCCCGCCGAGGAGCTGTACGACCTCGCCCGCGACCCCGATTGCCTGCGCAACCTCGCCGCCGACCCCGCCCATGTCGCGGTCAGGCAACGGCTCGCCGCCCGGATGGAACGCGAACTCCGCGCCCAGGGCGATCCGCGCCTGCTGGGCCGCCCTCACTACTTCGAAAACCAGCCCTACTGCGGCAAACAACGCGGCTACTACGAACGCTACTTGTCCGGAACGATCGGCAAGGCCGGCTGGGTCTCCCCGACCGATTACGAAACGGAACCGATTTCGGAATGAGAGCCGGTCGGAAAACACGGGTGGAAGAATCCGGCCGGCTTCCCGGGGGCATTCCCCACGCGGCGGAAGGTCCCGTTTTTCATGCCGATTACAGCCGTTTTTGCATTTTCTGAGGGAAGGGGAATTTGCTTGTCGGGGGCGGCGCCCGCCGGATCGCTCCTTGCAGGGCTTCGTCTGTTTCGGTTTTCGGATTTTCCGCCCCGCGGGCGGGCCGTCATTGACCCGGAGGCGGGTTTGGTCGCACGCTGAAGGCATGGCAAACACGTTTGGCCATCTGTTCCGTATCACCACCTGGGGCGAATCCCACGGACCCGCCGTCGGGGTGGTGGTGGACGGCTGCCCGCCGCGGCTGGCGTTGTCCGAGGCGGACATTCAACCGGACCTGGACCGCCGCCGGCCCGGCCAGTCGGCCATTACCACGCCCCGCCGGGAAAGCGACACGGTGCGCATTCTGTCGGGGGTGTTCGAGGGGCGCACCACCGGCACGCCGATCGCGATGTGGGTGAAAAACGCCGACGCCCGTTCCGAGGCCTACACCGAGATGGCCACCAAGTTCCGCCCCTCCCACGCGGATTACACCTACACCGTGAAATACGGCTTCCGCGACTGGCGCGGCGGCGGACGCAGCAGCGCGCGGGAAACCATCGGGCGCGTGGCGGCGGGGGCCGTCGCGCGAAAGCTGTTGCGCGAGCGATACGGCGTCGAGGTGCTGGCCTACGTGCGGCAGGTGCACAAGCTCCGCGCCGCCGTGGACCCGCTGGCCGTCCGGCCCGGGGACGTCGAGGCGAATCTCGTCCGCTGCCCCGACCCTGCCATGGCGCCCCGCATGATCCGGCGCATCGAACGCGCCCGGAAGGAAGGCGACACCGTGGGCGGCATCATCGAGGCGGTGGCGCGCGGCGTGCCGGCGGGCTGGGGCGAGCCGGTGTTCGACCGGCTGGAAGCCGACCTCGCCAAGGCGATGCTCAGCCTGCCCGCCACGAAGGGCTTCGAGATCGGGGCCGGCTTCGGTTGCGCCACGATGACCGGTCGCGAACACAACGATCCGTTCCGGGCGAAAAACGGCGTGGTCCGCACCACGAGCAACCATTCCGGCGGCGTGCAGGGCGGCATCTCGAACGGCGCGCCGTTGATCTTCCGCGTGGCCTTCAAGCCGGTGGCCACGATCATGCACGAGCAGCCGACGGTGGACCTCAAGCTCCGCAACACCACCCTCAAGGGGCGGGGCCGCCACGATCCCTGCGTGTTGCCGCGGGCCGTGCCGTTGGTCGAGGCCATGACCGCGCTGGTGCTGGTGGACCACGCCCTGCGCCACCAGGCCCAGTGCGGCGAACCGCAAACCTGATCTCCTTCCCCGTTCCGCCATGACTCTTGACCTCCAGGGCGAATATGCCGACCGCGCCTTTCCGATCCTGTCCTCGTTGATCGTGCCGCGCCCGATCGCGTGGGTGACCACGCTCAACGAAAACGGCGCCGTCAACGCCGCGCCGTTTTCCTTCTTCGGGGTTTTCGGCTCCCGGCCGCCGCTGGTGATTCTGACCGTGGGCAACCGGCCCGAGGGCGGCCCGAAGGACACCGCCCGCAACGCCGAACGCACCGGCGAGTTCGTGGTGCACACGGTGGACGAACCGCTGGCCGGGGCGATGGTCGCCACCGCCGCCGCGCTGCCCTACGGCGAAAGCGAGACGGAAGCAACCGGCCTGGCCACCGCGCCCTCGCGCAAGGTGGCCGTGCCCCGGCTGGCGGCGGCCCCGGCGGCATTCGAGTGCCGGGTGCATTCGATCCAGCAGATCGGCCAAAACCGGCTCATCCTCGGGACCGTCGTCTCCCTCGAAGTGCGCGACGACCTGTTCGATCCCACCACCCGCCGGGTGCGGCAGGAAAACTACCACCCCGTCGGCCGGCTGGGTCCGCCGGACTGGTACTGCCGCTGTGGCGATCGTTTCGAGATCAAGCGTCCGAGATAGGCGGCGCGAGCCCGAAGCGGCCCGCGGGCGCGGAATTCCAAAGTCCGAAGGTCCGAGGAGCGAGGGCCGAAGGAAATCCGCGATTCAGCCGGCGGGAAGCCGGCGCCGCGGGGGAGGCGGATCGCTTCACTTGCTCCGCCGGTCCCCAGGCTCCAGCGTTTTGTGGGTGGCGGCCGCGCCGGATGGGGGGCGTTGACGGGGTTGTTTTTCCGCCGGGGCGGGCGGAGGAGGGGCAGCCGTTGCGTTGGTGGTGGTCCACCCGGAGGAGGGCGGCGGACGCGAGGCGGCCAGGCGGTTGGCGTGGAGCAGCTCGTAGCGAACGCGCAACGGCAGGCCGCGGAGGTATCGCTTTTCGGCGCGGGCCAGGCCTTCCCGGACGAGGAGGAGGTTGACGTTGGTTCCGTTCACCCAGGCCAACCCCAGCACGGCGCCGGGTTGAAAGACGTGGGTGACCGTCACCCGCACCTCGTTCGAGAGCACCAGCTCCCCGAGCCGTCGCCGGGCCGCCACCGCTTGGCGGGCTTCGTCGGGAAGGAGGTTCGGGTCCAGCAGCGACGGGGCGGTGATGCCGGTAAGACGCACGTTGGCCAGTTGTTTGTCGGTGGTGCGCAGACGAAAACTCGTCTCCCCCAGAATGCGGTCCACCCGTCCGCGCAGCTCGCCGCGAACCCGCTGGGGGTAGCCTTCGTGAATCGTGAGGGCCGCGAAGAAATCCAGGGGCGGGGCGAGCGCGGCCCGGTGCTGCCACGCCAGCGCCGCCAATCCGGCCGCCGCCACCCAGCCGGTGGCCACGGCGACGCGATGGAGGGTGTGAAACAGTCCCATGACGAGTTCAGGAGGCGGACGGCGGAGATTTTTCCGGGGGTTCAGCCGGCGCCGCCGGGGGTTCCGGAGCGGCGTCCTTGGCGGCGTCGGTGAACAACTGGATTCGCGGGTTGCGCTTCAACGGCGGCTCCGGCGCTTCGGGCACGGGCAGCACGCGGGACTCGGGCTGATGACGGTGCATGAGCGAGAGGAGGGTGGCGTTGACCTCCTTGTTCGGGTGCGGCGGCGGCTCGATGCCGTGCCGGCGCAGCACTTCCCAGGCGTGAACGGCGTTCTGGACGTTGTGGAAGCGGTACACCTCGCGGGCGAAGATCTTTTCCAGCCACGAACCGGGTTTGGCGTTGTGCAGGCCCACGATGAACGCCCCCGGCAGGTCGGGATGCCGCACCCCCTCGGCGAAGGCGAGCAGCACGGCCAGCCGCCGGTGCCCCTTGGCGGCGCACCAATGAGCGAACCGCAGCCAGGTGTTGGTGGGCATGGGCGACCCGGCGCCGGTGTACATCGTGTCGAGCGGCGCGGCCAGTTTTTCGCCGACCCACGGCGCCCAGACGATGGCGTTGGCCAGGCCGAGGATGAGGCAAACGCTGAGGTAAAACCCGGGCGTCACGTCGCCCGCCACGTTGCGGTCGCTCGCCTGGATGGCCAGCGCGAACGCCGCCGCCAGGGCGCCACCGAAGATGATGCGCAGGAGCACCAGCATGAGCGTCAACGGTGGCGGTCCGGTTGCAGGATGGCCGGTTGCGTGGTGAAGCCCCGCAGGGCCATCTCGAGCTTGGGCGGGTTGACGGCATATTGCAGGGCCGTCTCCCGGCTGATGACGCCCGCCGCCAGCAGCTCGGTGAGGTATTGATCGAAGGTGTGCATGCCCTGGCTGGTGGCGACTTCGATCAGGGCGGTCAGGGTTTCGAGCCGCCCCTCCCGGATGGCCTCCGCCACGCCGGCGTCGCGGCGCAGGATCTCCAGACACGGCACCCGCCCGCCGTCGGTCGCCGGCAGCAGGCGCTGGTGGATGACGGCATTGAGGTTGCGCGCCAGCAGGCCGCGGACGTTCGGCTGCTCCGGCGCCGGGAAATGCTCCGCGATGCGCCCCAGCGCCTGCGCCACCGAATCCGCGTGCAGGGTGGTGAGCACCAGGTGACCGGTCTCCGCCGCCTGCATGGCGGCGAACAGGCTCGCCCGATCCCGCACCTCGCCCACGAAAATCACGTCCGGATCCTGCCGCATGGCGTTGCGGATGCCGGCGGCGAAACTGTCGGTGTCGATCCCCACCTCGCGCTGCTCGAACTCCGCCCGGACATCCTCGAACACGAACTCGATCGGGTCCTCGATGCTGATGACCCGCAGCGCGTGGGTCTCGTTCAGCTCCTGCAACAGGGCCCGGGCGGTGGTGCTCTTGCCCTGGCCGGTGGGGCCGCACAGCAGGATCACCCCGCGCGGCGTGTCCACCAACGACGCCAGCGTCCCGGGCAGGCGCAGCTCGGAAAGCTTTGCCCGTTGCTGCGGCACCGCCCGGAGGGAGGCCGCCGGGAGGCCCTTTTGCCTGCTGAAATTGCCGCGATACCGGAGCGCGCCGTACTGGAAGCTGAGGTCCGCCTCGCGCGCCTCCCGGAGGCGGGCCGCGGTCGGCGCGCTGAACGCCTCGGCCATCCAGGCGTGGAATGTTTCCTCGTCCAAGGGCGGCTGCGTCTCCGCCGGCACCCGTTGCAGCGCCCCGTCAATCCGCACCGACGGCGCGGCGCCGGCCCGCAGGTGCAAATCGGAAGCCCCCCGTTCCTCGCACCACGCGAGCAGGCGGCCAAGATGAGATTGCGCCGGCACGATTTCCATGAGCGCTCCGGATTCGTCGGTTGCGCTTAATCAAGCAAAACCCGGGCCATCTGCCAAGCGGGCTTCCGGGGGAATGACGCGGCGCGGGTCGGGCGTTGTCCCCGGCGGACGAATCTTCTCCCGGGGGGGCGCCCAAATTCCGAATCCCGAAATTCCCCGCGCCGAAGTCGTGATATCCGGCAGGGCCGGGCAATGTTTGGACAACAAGTCGCGCCCCTGTAGGCCGGGTCCCCCGACCCGGCGTTTTCCGACCGGCCCTGAAGGGGCGGGAGCGGGGCGGCCGCGGAAACCGGTCGCGAGGAACCGAGGGGCGGGGGCGCCCCTCGGGGCACGCGAGGCGCGTGCGCTCCCCCCCGTAGCGCAGGCTTCCAGCCTGCCGTATCGCGGATTTCCAATCTGCCGGGCTTTCCCCGTTAGGCGGCGGCCGCTTTTGCTCGTCCGCTTGGCCGGCTGGAAGCCGGCGACACAGCAGACTGGAAGTCTGCGCTACCGAAACGCGCGCCCTTTTCTTTCGGATTTCGAATTTCGGGATTCGGATTTCCTTCGGCCCTCGGCTCCCTCGGTCCCTCGGATCTCCCCGCGGCCCGCGGGCCCGCACGCGGCGGGAGGGGAGATTTCGCTTTTTCGACAGGCTCTGAGCGCCGGGCGGCGCGAGTGAAGAAAGAGCACCGCTCCCGGGAGCCCGACGGGTTTCCCGGAAGCGGCGCGGGGAAGGCGGGCGCGTTCGGAATCTCCTCCGTGCCGGGAGGCGGGATTCCGGACGCGGGCGCCGGCTCAGCGCAGGCCGGCGGGGGCGGGGGTGAAGAGTTTCACGCTGAACCCTTCAGGCCGGACCTTCCCCGCAAACACGGTGAAGGAGAAGTATTTCTTGATCTGCTCGAAAGGCGGCAGGAGGGAGAAGTCCACCCAGTCCCGAATGGTGGATTTCGCCTCCTCGGTGTCGGTCGGGAGTTTGGCGGCGAACAGGTCGAGGAAATCATTGCCCCCGGTCCGCAGGGCTTCCACAAGAATTCCCATGATCAGGGTGTCGTTCTGGTAGCCGAAGCAGCCGGTGCGCATGCCGCCCACGGTTTCGGCGGCCTGGGTGAGGCCGGGTTTGGCGGCCAGCGGTTGCGTCGAGGAACCGGCGCCGCGGAGGTAGGTCTCGAGGATGCTGCGGTCCAGGGACAACGCGAGGTAGCCGCGATTGGCGCAGAGGTTGAAGGTCATGGGGCTGCCGTCGGGCCTTTCCGCGAGGGGAATGGTCAGCGAGTAGATTTTCCGTCCGAGAAACTCGTTTTGATCGAAGTTCATGCTGCCGGTCGTCTCGACCAGGGTCTTGAGGTTGCCAAGCAGCTGCTCCGCCCGGGGCGAACCAATGAGGGTGAGGGAGGGCTGGGTGCCCAATGCTTCGAATGTCTTCTCCCGGGGCGCCAGGTCGTAGGAGATGATGTCGTCGCCGAAGTTGTTGATGATGCCCTGCTGGAGGCTGAAGTTGGGATCCTTTTGCTTGATGCCGGCTTCCATCTGGGCGATGCCGAACTGGAGCATGCCGGGGGCGACGGCGTTGGCGATGTTCTCGATTTCCCGCCAGACCTTGCCGAGGCTGAGCCGGACCCGGGTGAAGGAGGTCACGTTGTCGGGCACGAAGGGCGGCGGGGAGGCGTCGCCGTGGATGCCGGAGGGGATGTTGAGCAGGCCCTTGCGGGAGGCCTGCGGCGCGCCCACGAAGAGTTGGAACTGCTCGCCGGAGGCGTCCGCCGTGCCGGCGCAGGCGATGGATTTCAGGCCCAGCAGGCCGAGGGCGTTGGCCACCATGTCGGGCTTGGGGCCCATGCCCTGCTGGTTCTGGCCCATCCGGGAAAGCTCGTGCATGGCCACTTTCACCAGCGGGGCGGCATGGATCCAGCAGAAGCTCAGGGCATCCCGGAAGACGAGGTTTTTGTCCGCGTGCCATTGGGACTGATCGGCCAGGCTGGGAACACTGCCGCCCGCCAGGCGGGCCAGCACCTGCTCGAGGTCGCCGGTTTTGGCGTTGAGGCTGGCCAGCAGGAGGGAGTCAACCTGGCCGAAATGGAGCGCCACGTTCGGGGCGTCGGCGTCTTCCGGCGGCGCGAGCTTGAAGAATTCCGTTCCGCGAATTTCCTCGGTTTGCAGGGACACGTCATCTCCTTCGCTGATCTTCCGGCGGATGTCCGCCAGCTTGGCGCGCAAATCGGCGGCGTGGTCTCCGCTGTCCATGATCAGCAGCACGCCGGGCAGGGGATCCTCGCCACCGGTCCAGCCGTTGAGGGTGACGGCAAGGGTGACTTGTCCCTGGAGCAGCGCGAGGTATTCCCCGACCTTGATGCCCGCCTCCTGTTCGAGCGGCTGGAGCACCTCTTCGCGGAACTTGTCCGTCAACTGCTTCCGAAACGGCGCCATGGCGGGGTCGTTCCAGAGCCGCCACATGGCGGATTGGGCGCGCACTTCCTTGAGGTGTTGGAAGTTGGGAATGCCGAGCACGGCCACGGTGTCCCGCGGCAAGAGCTGTTCGGCGGGGGGAACCGCCGCCCGGGTGACGCCCAGCAGGGCGAGACCGGCCATCAGGATACTCGTCGGAATCAATCGGGTTTGCTTCATAATGACTGTTTGTTGTGCCATTTGGGGAAAAGGATGGGACGTCCCGGCGGGGAAGGCGACGGCAAAAGCGGGGAAACGGCGTTTTTTCGCGGGACGGGAGCTAGCGGGAGGAGTCTTTCGCCGCCGCGACGGCCGGGCGGCGGGGCGGCTTCAGATAGCGGTACGGGTTGGCCGGGTTGTCGTTGTCGTAGGCGTAGGCGTCGCGATGGCGGAGGAAATAGGTGACCATGTCCACCGGGATGGCGAAGTTGAGGCCCTCGCTGAAGAGAAGCTTCATGTTGGTCACGCCCACCACTTCGCCGCGCAGATTAAAGAGGGGGCCGCCGCTGTTGCCGGGATTGATCTGGGTGGTGGTCTGGATGTAGAGGTCCCCCTGCATTTCGCGGGTCTTGGTGCTGACGATGCCCTCGGTGACGGTGCGTTCGAGTCCCATCGGGCTGCCGATGGCAAAGACCCGCTCTCCCACGGCGAGCTGGTCGCTGTTGCCCAGCAGCACCGATTTGAAGGGCCGGGCGTCGGGATCCTCGATCTTCAGCAGCGCCAGGTCGGCGAACTTGTTCATGGCCACGATGCGCACGTCCTGGTAGCTGTGCCGCTCCAGTTGACCGTTGCGCTGATGATAGACCTCGACCGAGATGCGGGTCTCGCCCTCGATGACGTGGAAATTGGTGATGAGATGGCCGTCCTCGTTGATGAAAAAGCCGGAGCCGAGCCCGCCCGGGGTGCGCACCTGCACCACCGCCTCCCCCAGCTCACGGGCCAGCTCGCGCACGGAGCGCTCCTTGCCGCGCCCGTTGCCGAGGGTGAACAGGCCACCGGCCTCGGAGGTCGTTTCCGCCGCCCCGGCGGGGTCCTCGTCCGGGGCGGTTTCCGTATCCGATTTCACCTCCAACACGGCGTCCCGGGGGATCAGCAACACGGTGTAGCCCACGTCCACGACGTATTGCCGGGGTTTCTCGGTCAACAACTGACCGCGGATCGAAGCGCCGTCCCTGAGTTGAAACACTTCCGCAGCCAGGGGCGTCACCGCCAGCGCGCCGGCGGCCACGAAGCACAGGGACCGTTTCCACATGGCTGCACGATACCGGCGGGGGGGGAACAACGCAAGAAACAGAGCGCACAAAAGGGAGCGAATCCGCGCCCGGCGCGGGCCGGAGGCGGTGTCCGCGGCGGGAAGGGGGAAATTTGCGATGGTGGGCGCGGGAGGTCGGTGATTGAATGGGGTCATGAAAGCGCGTTTTGTCGGATTGCGAACCTTGTTGATCTCCGCTTCCCTGCTGGCCGCTGCCGGCGCGCTGCCGGGTCGGACCGCCGAGCGGCTGCCCTATGCCCGGAGCGACATCCAACCCCCCACGCCGGAATGGGCGGCCGCGGTCGCCCGCAACGCGCCCGCCCAGCCCACGGTAAAAGCGCCGGCCCGCCGACTGCTGGTCTTCTCCCTCTACACCGGTTTCAACCACAAGGTGATCCCGTCGGTGGACCGGATGTTCCAGATCCTCGGGCGCAAATCCGGCACGTTCACGACGGTGGTCACCCGGGACATCGAGGCCCTCACGCCGGAACGCCTGGCCGGATTCGACGTGCTGGTCTTGAACAACAACTGCTCGAAATCACCCCGGCGCAACCTTTTCCTGGACGAACTGGAGCGCAACACCCGCTACCAGGACTTGACCCCGGCCGGGCGCGAACAGAAGGCCGCCGCGCTGGAGCAGTCGGTGCTCGACTTCGTGGCCGGAGGCAAGGGGCTGGTGGTCATCCACGGCGCGGTGGTGATGCAGAACAACTCGCCGAAATTCACGGCCATGATCGGCGCCGCTTTCGATTATCACCCGCCCAACCAGTGGGTGACGGTGAACGTGGTGGAGCCGGACCACCCGCTGGTGGCGGCCTTCCGGGGACACACGCCGTTCATCCATCGCGACGAGCCCTACTGCTTCAAGGGGGCCTACGACCGCTTTGATTTCCACCCCCTGCTCCAGATGGACAACTCGGCCATCAAGGGCTTCCGAAAGAACGACGCCGCCAAAACCCATTACGTGGCGTGGATCAAGCGGCACGGAAAAGGACGCGTGTTTTACTGCTCGCCCAGCCACTTCCCGGAGAGCTACGAAAGCCCCACCCTGTTGCGGTTCATTTTGGACGGCGTCCAGTACGCGGCGGGCGATCTGAAATGCGACGATTCCCCGCTGAAAGCGAAGCCGTAACCGCCGCCGCCGGGAAAATCCGCGGGCTCGGGGCTTGGCGGAAGGCGGGGGTTCGGACCATAGTCGGCGCCGCCTTTTCCGCGCGGGCGGGTCGCCCGGCGGGGAGGCGCGCCCGCCATGACGCCGGAATCTGAATTGGCCCGCGCCGTTTTTGAACGGCTGCACCGCACGATCCGCGGAGTGATCCGCGGCCAGGACGTCACGATCCGACATCTGCTGGCCGCGTTCGCCAGCGGGGGGCACGTGCTGCTGGATGACTTCCCCGGCACGGGCAAGACCACCCTCGCCAAGGCCCTGGCCCGGGCGTTGGACGCCCGGTTCACCCGCATCCAGTTCACGCCCGATCTGCTGCCCTCGGACATCCTCGGGGTGGCGATCTTCAATCAGAAGACCAGCGACTTCGAGTTTCACGAGGGGCCGGTGTTCACGAACATCCTGCTGGCGGACGAAATCAACCGCGCCCCAGACCGATCCGTGGTAGCCGGAGGGGCGTAGGGAAAGAACGGCGCGCCCTTCTTCACCCTGGCAAACCAGACGCACTGTCCCCCCCCGACCTCGGTGATGTCCGACGGGGCACGCCGGCAGACCCCGGATTGCTTGCCGCTGCCGGACGCCGGCATGGTGGTGAAATGAACGTCCGCCCCGGGCGGTCCGGCCGCGAGCGGACCGGTCCGGATGGCGGGCAACGAAGCGAGAAGGAGATGTTCCGGCGGAGCATGATCTAATTATCCGGATGGAAAAGCCGGGTAGATCGCACCCCTCCGCCATTGGTTTCGCCGACAGTGCCCGCGTCCCGCCCGTTGCGGGCGGGACGCGGGAAGGGGGCGCGGAAATGTCCGCGCGGGCGGGCTCAGTAGCCCCAGCCCGGCCGGTTGTTCCGTTTCACGAAACGGTCGGCGGCGCGCAGGTTGGTGGACCGCATGTTCGGGCCGTCCCATTCGATGCGGTAGCCTTCGCCCACGCGCAGCGCCACGCAGCCGAGCAGGATCACCTCGGCGAGGTAGGCGGCGATGTCGAAGTTCGAGTAGGCCGGGGTGCCGTTCTTCATCATGTTGAACCACTCGACCACGTGGCCGGGCGAGCGCGGGATGGTCACCGGCACGTCCTTGCAGGCCGGGTGCTTGTTGCCGTCCACGTAGTCTTCCTCGCCGTTCATCACGACGTAGAAGCGGGCGCCGTAGTCGTCGGGCGAGAAGACCTTGCCCTTGCTGCCCACGATGAGGGCGCCGCTGCCGGGCAGCCGGCCCATCATGGTGACGATCTCGCGGGTGACGTGCGCCGGCGGGCGCAACGGGGCGATGGCGCCCTTCGGGTTGCCGTCATACCACCAGAACTTCAACGGCGGCAGGCCCTCGCGCTCGGGGAATTCGAAGCGGATCCGCGAGGTCAGCGGATAGGTCTCCGGGTACATCCGCGAGGTAATCTCGTTCTCGATGACGGTGGGGTACCCCAGCTTGAGGGCGCGGAAGGGCATGTTCACGGTGTGGCAGGCCATGTCGCCGAGGGCGCCGGTGCCGAAGTCGTACCAGCCGCGCCACTTGAAGGTGTGATAGACCCCCTTCTTGAAGGGCCGCCACGGGGCGGGCCCCAGCCAGACGTCCCAGTCGAGCGTGGACGGCACGGGGTCGGAGCCTTTCGGGCGCTCGATGCCCTGCGGCCAGACGGGCCGGTTGGACCAGACGTGCAGCTCCAGCGGCTTGCCGATCACGCCGGCTTGAATGACCTCGACCGCGCGGCGCAGACCGGGCTCGGCGCTGCCCTGGTTGCCCATCTGGGTGGCCAGTTTCTTTTGGTTGGCCAAATGGCGCATCTGCCGGGCCTCCCAGACGGTCTGGGTGAGCGGTTTCTGGCAGAAGCAGTGCTTGCCCATTTTCATCGCCCGGATGCCCGCCACGCCGTGGTTGTGGTCCGGGGTGGAAACGGTCACCGCGTCGAAGTGATCGCCGAATTCGTCAAACAGCCTGCGGTAGTCCTGGAATTTCTTCGCCTTCGGGAACTGCTTGGCCTTGCGGGCGAGGGTGTTGAGGTCCACGTCGCAGATGGCCACGATGTTGCCGCCGGCCTTGGCCGCGTTCGTGCTGTCGCTGTCCCCCTTGCCGCCGACTCCGATGCAGGCGACGTCAATCCGGTCATTGGCTCCCAGAACATTCCCCACGTAGGGGAACGCCAGCGTGGCGCCCGCCGCCAGGGAGGTGCGGTTCAGGAAGCTTCGTCGAGTCAGTGAGTTCATAATCGTAATGCCTGTTGCGTTCGTTTCCAGTTAATGCCCGCTGGAGTTCGCGAAACCGGGGCAGCCCGACTTTCCGTCCGGCGGGAACTTTCCAAGAATCTGACAGTTTTCTTCGACGTTGACCAGAAAACTTCTCTTCAACGGAAGTTTTCGCGCCCCTGAGCCGGCGCGCGAAAGGCCCGCCGCCGTTCAAAACAGCCGCTCCCAACCGGGACGGTAGCGGCGGTGCCACAGCGCCGCCGCCTCGGGATCGTTCCGGATGCGGCCGGTGGCGGGATCGCAATGCAGGGTCCGGCCCACGCGCCACGCGATGTTGCCCAGATGGCACAACAGCGTGCTCCGATGGCCGATGCCGATTTCCGCGTTGAGCGGGACGTCGTTCCGGATGGCGTCGAGGAAGTTTTGGAAATGCGGCCGGTCGCTGAACGGCGCGTTGAACTCGCCCGCCGGTTTGTTGGCCCGGTCGAAGAGGCGGTATCCCGAGCTGGTGATGAGCATCGTGCCCCGGTCGCCGTAAAACATCGCGCCGAACCCCATCCCCTCGAACCCGTGCTTGCGGCAGCTCTGCCCTTCCCACGAGATGAGGCAGTCGCCGAAATCGAAGGTGACGAGCTGGGTGTCGGGACTTTCCTGGTCGTCGTGATACGCGTAGCGCCCGCCGCCGGAAGTCACGGCGCGGGGGAAATCCACCCCGAGGCCCCAGCGGCAGATGTCCAGCGCGTGCACGCCGTTGTTGCCCAGCTCGCCATTGCCCCAGTGCCAGAACCAGTGCCAGTTGTAGTGCACCACGTTGTCGCGGTAGGGCCGCTCGGGCGCCGGTCCCTGCCAGAGCTCCCAATCGAGCCATTCCGGCACGGGGACTTCCCGGCCGTGGCCGATCGAGCCCCGGCTGGCGTTGTACCACGCCTTGGCGTAGGTCACCTTGCCCAGCTCGCCCGCCTGAAGCTTCTTCATGGCCTCGATGATGCGGGGCAGGCTGCGCCGTTGGGTGCCCAACTGCACCTTCCGCCGGTTCAGCGCGGCGGCGGCCATCATCCACTCGCCTTCCGCCGGATTGTGCGAGGCGGGCTTCTCCACGTAAACGTGCTTGCCGGCATGGCAGGCCAGAATGGTGGCCGGCGCGTGCCAGTGATTCGGCGTGGCCACCACCAGCGCGTCCACGGAGGCGTCGTCCAACGCCCGGCGGAAATCCTTCACCAGCCGGGGCGCGGGCCGTCCGCTCCGGGTCACGATCCGGGCGGCGGGCGCCAGCACCCGGTGGTCCGGATCGCAGATGTAGGCGATCTCCACCCCGTCCAGCTGGCAAAACCCCCTGGTCAGCGCCGAGCCCCGGCCATGCACCCCCATCATGGCCAGCCGCAGCTTTTGCGCGGCGCCCAGCACGTTCACACTGGCCGGCAGGGCGGCGGCGGCCATGCCCGCCCACCCGGCGCGACGAAGAAATCCCCGGCGAGTCACACTTGAGTTCATGGCCGGAGGGTGCCGTTCCGCGGGATGAAAGTCAATGACCCCCGCCAATGCCCCGTGGCCGCCGGGATCGCGTCTCCCCCACCCGACGGCGGCGAGCAGGGGGCGCGAAAGCCCTTTGCGGGCGCGGCGCGACGCGGCACAGTAGGGCGCGATGCGGCAACGACCACTCAGCCTCTTCTTCCTCC
Organism: uncultured Verrucomicrobiota bacterium; assembly: GCA_964601985.1. Classification (GTDB taxonomy): domain Bacteria; phylum Verrucomicrobiota; class Verrucomicrobiia; order Limisphaerales; family J093; genus J093. The sequence continues at coordinate 2,532 of CAZRPT010000050.1, read as the reverse complement.
GGATCGCCCCGCCGGGGCTCGCGGCGGCGGGCGTTCTGCTGGGAACCGCGCCCCGGCTGGCCGGAGCGGACGCGCCCGCCACTCCCCCGGTCCGGCCCCGGCCGGAGCAGGCGGCCTGGCAGGAGCTGGGGCTGGCGGCGCGCGTGCCGTTCGGGCTCGGCCCCTTCCTGGGAACGGAGATGGGGCGAGGCCATGAAGATCCCGCCCTGTTTCTGCCGGCCGAGTTCGACGCCCGGCAATGGGTCCGGGCGTTGCGGGCCGGCGGCGCGCGGCTGGTGATCTTGACCGCCAAACAGCGCGACGGCTTCTGCCTCTGGCCCAGCCGCTGGACCGAGCAGTCGGTGAAACACTCCCCGTGGCGGCACGGCCGGGGCGACGTGATCCGGGAGGTGGCGCTGGCCTGCCGGGAGGCGGGCCTGCGGTTCGGGTTGGAATACGCCCTGTGCGACCACCACGAACCGGCGGCCAGCAATCCGGCGGCCTACGATCAATTCCTGCAACGCCAGCTCGCCGAACTGCTCACGGATTACGGACCGCTGACCGAACTCTGGCTCGACGCCGACTGTCCGCTGCACGGGCGGAAGGTGACGGGCCGGATTGACTGGCGGGGACTGCTGCGCGTGGCCCGGCACTTGCAGCCGCAATGCCTGCTGGCGGGCGCGGGCCCGGACATCCGTTCCCTCCCCCTCACGGCCGTCCTCCGTCGCGACGAGGAGGGCAGCGTCTGGCCGCTGGATCCCCGCGCCCCGTGGGCCGACGAATTCGCGGGCCGGACGGCCCTCTGGCGGCCGCTCGAGCGCCGGGCCGGCTTGCGCCCCTCGCTCTACTACCGGGCGCGCGAAAACAACCGCCAGCGCGCCGTCCGCCAACTGCTGGAATGGTACCAACGCACCGTGGGCCGCAACGCCTCGCTCCTGCTGAGCGTGCCGGTGGACGCGCGCGGCCTGATTCCGGAACCGGACGTCCGGCGCCTGGCGGAGTTCGGCGCGGAGCTGCGCCGGCGCTTCGGCGCGCCGCTCGCGGAAACCTCGGGCGCGGGCCGGGTGGTCGAGTTGAAGCTCGATCCCGCCCGCCCCGCGGGCGCCGCGCTGGCCGCCGAGGATCTTCGCGGGGGCGAACGGGTGCGCCGGTTCCTCCTCGAAGGCCACGCCGAGGGGCGCTGGCAGGTCCTGCTCGAAGGCCGCCGCCTGGGCTCCCGGCAACTGGTTTCCTTCCGGCCCCGGCCCCTGGACGCCGTCCGGGTGCGCGTGCTCGAACACGCGGGCGCCGCCCCGCCCCGGCTGCGCCGCCTGGCGGTTTTTCCCCCACCGGACGCGACCCCCTGACCCCCGCCGGGTAGCACCCGCCTCGCGGGCGCGAAAATCCGAAATCCGAGGGAGCGAAGGACCGAGGGAAATCCGAAATCCGAATCCTGAAATCCGAAAAGGAGATTCATTTCGCAGCCGCCGGCGTGAGACGAAGGCTTCCCACCTGTAGCGCGGATTTCCAATCCGCCGGGTCTTCCCCGCTGCGCGGCGGCCACTTTTGTTCGCTCACCCGGCCGACTGGAAGTCGGCGAAACGGCAGGCTGGAAGCCTGCGCTACGGAAGGGAGCGCACGCGCCTCGCGTGCCCCGAGGGGCGCCCCGCCCCTCGTTCCCCGCGACCGATTTCCGCGGCCGCCCCGCTCCCGTCCCTTCAGGGCGGGGAAATCAAAGACGCAACTCGTTCCCCGGGCATTGCCCAGGCCTGCCAAGTATCACGCCCTCGGCGCGGAGAATTTCGGGATTCGGATTTCCTTCGGGCCTTCGGCCCTCGGCTCCCCCCGCCGGGTAGCACCCGCCTCGCGGGCGCGAAAACCCGAAATCCGAGGGAGCGAAGGACCGAGAGAAATCCGAAATCCGAATCCCGAAATCCGAAAAGGAGATTCACTTCGCACCCGCCGGCGTGACGCGGAGGCTCTCCACCCGTAGCGCAGGCTTCCAGCCTGCTGTAGCGCGGATTTCCAATCCGCCGGGTCTTCCCCGCTGCGCGGCGGCCACTTTTGTTCGCTCACCCGGCCGACTGGAAGTCGGCGAAACAGCAGGCTGGAAGTCTGCGCTACGGAGGGGAGCGCACGCGGGAAAAGGGTTCTTTGCCCCGGCCGCGCGTGCGTCATGGTCCCGAACATTCCACCACCTTCAAGCGGGAAGGGTAAAAGAAACGGCAACGGGTACTTCTTCCGCGGCGTCGCGGAAAGCCCGACTTCCCGCCCGCCAAGCAGACGAGAAAAAGCGGCACACTCAAAGAGGAAAGCATGGCGGTCGGACGAAAGCGCCCGAACTACGAGGTTTCTCTCCCAGATTGCAAGTTCGCCCTCCCCAAAGCGCAAGCCCCGCCATCGCGCGAAGCGCTCGCGCCCATATCCCTTTTATACCTCAAGCCGAAAAGACACCCTATCGCTCTAACGCCACACATCAGCAGTGCGGCTTGTCCGCGCCCGTTGCATGCGATTGTTAGCTCCTGCTTTCATTTCGATACTTCTTGAAGTTCTGTGCCTGCTCGAAGATCTCCT
>CAZRPT010000049.1:0-29547 GCA_964601985.1 uncultured Verrucomicrobiota bacterium | reverse complement strand
TGATCCCCTCAAACCGCCCGCCCCGGACCGCCGCCTCCCTCCCTCGCCACCTCGGAGGCGAGGGGGGAGCGCCCGCGCCTCGCGGGCGTCGAGGGGCGCCCCGCCCCTCGGTCCCCGCGGCCGATTTCCGCGGCCGCGCCGGTCCCGCCCCTTCGGGGCCGGTCGGAAAACGCCGGGTCAGGCGACCCGGCCTGCAAGGGGCGCGCCTCGTTCCCCCGGGCGTTGCCCGGGGCTGACGAGTGTTGTGCCTTCGGCGCGGAGAGTTTCGGATTTCGGGATTCGGATTTCGGATTTCCTTCGGCCCTCGGCTCCCTCGGCCCTTCGGATTTATCCCCGAAAAGCGCGCGCTCTTCAGTGGCGCGGGAAAAACAAGGACGTGGCTCATCCTCCGAATGTTGCCTGGAACTGACGGGCATCGCCCCTCCGGTGCAGGAAAATTCGAAATCCGGAATTTGGAACCCGTCCCCGGGGGGGATCATGATCCATCCAGCTTTCCCGGGGAACCGTACTTCGAGCGTTGACGGCGGGGAGGGCGGTTTTTACCTTTCCCCGCTTGCCGGCGTCCACGTCCCGACATCACGGAAGGAACATTTTTTCGCGCGCGCGGCAACACAAGCTTATGGCCAACACGATTCTCGTCGGCGCCCAGTGGGGCGACGAAGGCAAGGGCAAGATCATTGACGTCCTGACCGAGGAGGCGGATTACGTGATCCGCTCGCAGGGCGGCAACAACGCCGGACACACGGTCATCCTGGGCGAGACCCGCTATGTCCTGCATCTGGTGCCCTCCGGCATCCTCCGGCCGCGCAAGAAATGCATCATCGGCCCGGGGGTGGTGGTGGACCCGGTCGGCTTGGTGGAGGAAATCGAGGGGCTCGAGCAACTGGGGGTGAAGGTGAACCGCAAGCTGTTCATCAGCGACGCCGCCCACGTGGTGCTGCCCTACCATCGCGAGCTGGACGCCGCCCGCGAGGCGCGCAAGGGCCGGAACAAGATCGGCACCACCAAACGCGGCATCGGCCCGGCTTATGCCGACAAGGCCGCCCGCACCGGGTTGCGGATGAAGGATCTGATCGAGCCGGAGCGGTTCGAGAAATTGCTGCGGACGCGGATTCGCGAAAACAACGCCGTCCTCAAGGCCCTCGGCGCCAAACCGCTGTCCTTCGCCAGGGTCCACGCCGCCTATCGCGCGGCGGGCGACCGGTTGCGCCCCTTCGTGACGAACACCGTGGTGCTGCTGCACCGCGCCCGCCAACAGGGGAAAAACCTGCTCTTCGAAGGCGCGCAGGGCACCTTCCTCGATCTCGATCACGGCACCTACCCCTACGTCACCTCCTCGAACACCACCGCCGGAGGCGCCTGCACGGGGGCGGGTTTTCCGCCGCACCGGATTGACCGGGTGGTGGGCGTGATGAAGGCCTACACGACCCGCGTGGGCGAAGGCCCCTTCCCCACCGAGAGCGGGGAGTTGGGCGACCTGCTGCACGGCATGGGGCGGGAATTCGGGGCCACCACCGGCCGGCCGCGTCGCTGCGGCTGGTTCGACGCCGTCCTCGCGCGGCACGCGGCGATGGTCAACGGCATGGACGAAATCGCCGTCACGAACCTCGACGGGCTCGATACGCTGGAGCGCATCCGGATGTGCGTGGCCTACCGGCGGGACGGAAAGAAGCTCGATTACGTGCCGAGCGATCTCGAAGAGCTGGCGCGCTGCCAGCCGGTGTACCGCGAGTTCCCCGGCTGGCAAACACCGACCAGCAGCGCCACCTCGTGGCGCGAACTGCCGGCCAAGGCGCGGAATTACCTCGAAGCCCTGGCCAAATTCCTGGGCGCCAAGCTGCGCATCGCCTCGGTGGGGCCGGCCCGCGATCAGACGATTTTTTTGCGATAGCTTGCGGGGTTGGCTGCGCTGGAGCGCCGCCCGCGCCGTCAAAGAATTTGAACCCCGGACCCGAAAAGAGGGTCCGTGGGAGTGGAAGTTTTCGTGAGTCCGAAACACGCAACACAACTGAGCCCGCAGGCCCTGGCCTCGTTGCCGACCCATGTGGCCATCATCATGGACGGCAACGGGCGCTGGGCCCGGCAGCGCCATCTGCCGCGGGTGCAGGGACACCGCAAGGGGGTGGAATCGGTCCGCGCCGTGGTCCGGGCCGCCGGCGAGCTGGGCATCAAATACCTCACCCTCTACGCCTTCTCGGTCGAGAACTGGAATCGTTCCCAGGACGAGGTGGACACGCTGATGAAATATCTGGCGCGCTACCTCAAAAACGAGATCGGCGAGCTGAACCGGAACAACGTCCGGCTGGCGGCCATCGGGCAGATTTACCGGCTGCCGGAGTTCGTGCAGGAACAACTGGCCAAGACCCGGGCGGCGCTGGCCCGCAACAACGGGCTGACCCTCACCCTGGCCCTCAGTTACGGCGGGCGGACCGAGATCGTGGACGCCGCCCGTGGCATCGCCCGCAAGGTGGCCGAAGGCACGCTGGACCCCGACGCCATCAACGAGCAGGTCTTCAGCCAGCACCTCTACACCCACGCCTATCCCGATCCGGACCTGTTGATCCGCACCAGCGGCGAGCTGCGCATCAGCAATTTTCTCCTCTGGCAGTGCTCCTACACCGAGTTCGTGGTCACGCCCACCCTCTGGCCGGATTTTCGCAAGCCGGACTTCTACGCCGCCCTCGAGGAATACACCCGCCGCCACCGTCGTTTCGGCACCGCGTGAGGCGACACCGGCGGCGCTCCGCGGGGGGAGAAATCCGAATCCCGAAATCCGAAAGGCAACCACGACGGCCCAAGTCAGCGGGCAAAACGCCTGCGTTACGAGCGGTGCTCGCCTTTGTGTTCCTCCGCGCTTTGCCTCCTGGCGCTCAAGCCTTTCACAGGTTCCTGTTCCGGAAGAAGTGCCTCTCTCTTTCAACGATGAATAGCAAAACTTTCGGCGGGCGTTGTCTTCGCGAAGAGGGCGCGGGAGGGCGTTGACGAAGAAGGCGCCCGTGGGCGGCGCTTTTTCCGGTTCCTTTTTCAGGAGCGGAAAAAAATTCGTTACCGGCGGATGCAAATTCCCCTCTGAATGCTTCGTGAGAATCCAATCAACATTTCCTTGGGCGCTGCTTTTGTGCCTGGCCGGCGGAGCGTGGAGTGGCGCGGCCCGGTCGTTCGACGGCGGACTGGAGCGAGCGGAACGCCCACGACGTTGGGAACATCCGGCGCACCCCGGCGGGCCGCGAGCGCGACGCCCGCTGCCCGAGTTCGGCACGGTGACGCAGGTGCCCTCGGCGGCGGGCGGTGAGCGGGGCATCGCGGTGCGGGTGCTCAAGCCGGAACGCCCGCGTTATCCGGAGGGCGCGCCGGTGGTCATTCACGTGGCGGGCGGTTTCGAGGCGGGCGCGGCGGCGGGCCGGCCGGAGCTGGTCCGGCACGGATTCGTCGAGCTGTATTTCGCCTTTCCGGGCGGCGGCCGGGGCGGGGCGCGCAGCGGCGGCACGTACGACGTGCGCGGCCCGAACTGCATTCGCGCGCTGGCGGACGTGATCCGGTTCGCCACCGGCCGGACGCGCGACACCCGGGGGCGCACCCTGCAAGACCTCGTGCCGGGCGTGAAGGTGCTGTCGAAAAATTGCGGCCTGATCGGCGGCAGCCAGGGCGGCAACGCCTGCGGGGTGGTCATGGCCGAGCACGGCCGCGAGTTTCCCGATCTGGCGTTTTACGCCTCGATGGAGTCGCCGGTGGGCGAGGGCATGGCCAACGTCGAGCTGGGCGGGCACGGCGACCGGCTCAACCCGGCCTATGACCCGCGCACGGGGCGGCTGGATTTGTCGAAGCTCGCTTACGCGTCCGACTTGGAACCGGCCTTCGCCGCGCGCCGTCGTCCCGGCCGGCCGCTGCGCGGGGCGCTGTTCTTCGATTTGAACGGCGACGGCCGTTTCGCCCCGGATCAAGATTATCCCGCCCGCGCGTTGATCGCCGACGCGGGCTCCGGGCTGAAGGTGTGGTATTCGCCGCGCCTGCTGCGCGAGGCGGCCCGGCGCAAACTGTGCGGCGGCCGGCCGCCGGCGCATTTTCCGAGCGTCGCGGAATCGGTCGAGTTCTGGCGCTGGCGCGACGCCGCGCCGAGCATCCCGCGGGCGGTGCGCAACTGCCCGCGACTGGCGGTGATCGTGTATGCCAACGAACGCGACCACGTGCAGGTCGCGCCGGACCATCCGCACATCCTGATTCAGGTGGAAGGCTTTCGCCGGGCGGGCGCGCGGTTCGTCCGGCTGAATCCGGACCGCGAATACGTGCGGCAGGTCGCCCCGCCCGGCGGAAGACCGCCCCACGAGGCGCTGGCCGGCATGGCGGACAACGACGCCGGCGTGGCCTGGACGCGGGACAACATCCGCAACGGGCTCGAACCGGCCCGCGCGCCCGCGACCTTGTTCGTGCAGGCGGCGGTGTGCGAGCTGGCCGACCGCACCTGGGCGGACAACTGGCAGCCGAACCTCGACGCGGTGTTGCGTCCCTACCAACCCGCGCCATTGCCCCGACCGCCCGGGCGGCGCCCGCGCCCCGGAGAAGGTCCGATCGGCGCGCCTCCCGGCTTCAACCCGCCCCCGCGCGACGCGGCCTTTGCGCCGCCGCGACCCCGGGCGCACGGCCAGGGCGTGAAGTCGTTGACCGTGGACGCCGGGCGGGAGATCGGTCGCCTCCGCTCGCTGCTGGGCGTCAATCGCGGTCCGTTCGACTGGCCGCGTCGGCCCGGCGAAAAGCTCATCAGCCACGTGGACAGCTACCGGCGGTTCGGCATCGAGTTCATCCGCACCCACGACTTCTACGGGCCGACCGACTGGCACGTGATTTTTCCCCGCTGGGAGGCCGACCCGGACGATCCGGCCTGCTACGACTTCGCCTCGTCGGACACGCGCATCAGCGCGATCGTCACCAACGGCTTCCGCTGCTTTTACCGGCTGGGCACGAGCTGGAAGGGCCGTCGCCGCGAGCCGATCAACGACCCGCCCGGCACCCGCCGCGACGCGCAAGACCGGGTTGTGCATGAAGCGGACGTGAACGATTTCCGCAAATGGGCGCGCGTTTGCGTGCAGACCGCCCGGCACTACACGGCGGGTTGGAAGGACGGCTTCCGTTACCCGATCGAGTATTGGGAAATCTGGAACGAGCCGGACCTGGCCGCGCAGTTCTGGACCGGCACGCCCGAACAATACTACCAGCTCTACGAACAAGCCGCGCGCGCGCTCAAGGCGTTCAACCCGCGCTTCAAGGTGGGCGGCCCGGCCTGCACCGGCGGCCTGCGGCGCGAATACGTCGAGGACTTCATCCGCTACTGCGCCGAGCGCGACGTGCCGCTCGATTTCTTTTCCTGGCACAGCTACGGCGGGCGCGACGAGTTCAATCCCTACGACTACCGCCGCGCCGCCGAGCGCATCCGCCGGGCGCTCGACCAACACGGTTTCCGCGAAACCGAGAACATCCAGACCGAGTGGAACGCCGGCATCTCGCGCCGGCTTTTCAGCGACACCCCGGCGGGCGCGGCCTTTTACGCCTCGGTGCTGGCCAACCTGCTCGACGCGGACGTGGCCCATGCCTTCCAGTATTGCGGCGACAGCCATCCCGGCCTCGGCCTGCACGAGTTCCGGTCGAACCGACCGAAGATTTGCGCCTTTGCGTTCGCCGCGTGGAAACGGCTGCTCGCAACGCCGGTGCGCGTGGCCGCCGAGGGCAGCGACCGGCGCGGCTACAACGTCGTGGCCGGCCGGAGCGCCGACGGCCGGCGCGTGCGGGTGTTGATCAGCGACTTTCAGAGCGGCCACGACGGCTTCCGCCTGCGCCTGCGCAATTTGCCGTGGGACGACGCCACTCCGTTCCACGTGCAACGCCGGCTGCTGGACGGCGCCCACCGCCTTGATGTTGTCGAAACCCTCGCCGGCCGGGGCCGCGCCTTCACCCTCGAACGCGCCGTCCCCGCGCCCCAAGTGACGCTGATCGAGCTGGAAGCCGCGGCGGCGTGGAGTTCCGTCCTCCCGCGCTTGATTTCACCACGAAGGGCACGAAGAATACGAAGCGCTTTCTTGGGGAGCACCTGTTGGGCAGCCCCGTCTTCGGCGGGGCTGCTTCGGCGTTCCGCCGACCTTTCCCGCGTTCATCGCTCGCGGCCGTTCAACGGCATTACGCGCGAGACGCGGGTGCCATCCGGCGCTCTTTTTTCGGGTTTCGGATTTCGGGATTCGGATTTATTTCGGGCCTTCGGTCCCTCGCTCCTTCGGATTTCCCCCCCTCACTGCATCAGGACGCTGCCGAGGAACAGGCCGGTCATGGCGACGGCGCAGGCCACCTTGCCGAGGGCGCCCGCCAGAAAACCGAGCACCGCCCCCAGGCCGGCCCGGCCGGCCTCCTTGAAATCGCGTCCGCCCAGCAGCTCGAACAGCATCGCGCCCACGAACGGTCCCAGGATCAGCGCCAGCGGACCGAAAAAGAGGCCCACGACGCCTCCCACCGTCGCGCCCAGCACGCCGCGCCACGTGGCGCCGAGTTTGCGCGCGCCCACCAGGCTGGCCGCGAAATCCAGCGCCAACGAGAGCAGCATGAGGGCGGTCATCACCCACAACACCGTGCCGCTGGCGCTCGCCGCGCCGAACCAGAGTTTGTGGACGAGCGCCGCCGCCAGCACCAGCGGCGGACCGGGCAGGGCCGGCACAATGCTCCCCGCCACGCCCACCAGCATCACCAGGAGCGCCAGCAGCAGGCCCACCCATTCGCCTGCGCTCACGAGATCGCCTCCTTCGGGTCGGGCGCCATCTTGGCCGCCTGGCGCAGCACCCGCAGCGTTTCCCGGAAATCGTCCGGCCACGGCGCCTCGAATTCGAGCGGTTCGCCGGTGGCGGGATGGATGAAGCCCAGTCGCCGGGCGTGCAGCATCTGGCGCGGAACGGTCCAGCCGGTCAGCTCCCGCAACCGGGCGTTCGCGCGCTTGCCATACACCTCGTCGCCCACCAGCGGGAAGCCGAGGTGCTTGAAATGCACCCGAATCTGGTGGGTCCGGCCGGTGTGGAGGCGCGCCTCCACCCACGTGGCCACGCCCAGATTCTCTCGCGTGCGGTAGCTGGTGCGGGCGCTGCGACCGCCTTCGCGAACGGTCATCACCTTGCGATGATTCGGGTGCCGCATGATGGCCGCGTCAATTTCTCCGTCCGCCGGTGCGACCACGCCGCAGACCAGGGCGTCATAGACCTTCGTCACCTCCCGCCGGGAAAACTGGCGGGACAACGCCGCGTGGGTGATGTCGTCCTTGGCCACCACCAGCAGGCCGCTGGTGAACTGGTCCAGCCGGTGCACGATGCCGGGGCGTTCCACTCCGCCGATGCCGCTCAGGCTGCCCCGGCAATGGTGCAGCAGCGCGTTGACGAGGGTGTTTTCCTCGGTGCCGGCGGCCGGATGCACCACCATGCCGGCGGGTTTGTGCACCACCAGCAGGTGGCCGTCCTCGTACACCACGTCCAGCGGAATGTCCCGGGCCACCACGGTGGGCGGCTTGGGATCCGGCCAGCAAATGACCACCTCCTCGCCCGCCACGGGATGGTGGGTGGGCTTGACGGTCGCGCCGTTCACGCGGATGGCTCCTTCGCGGATCAGGCGTTGCAGGGTGTTGCGCGACACGCAGGGAAAGCGCTGGTGCAGGAAGGTGTCCAGGCGCGCCCGGGGCAGGGATTGTTCAATGGTGAACGACTCCGTACGCATGCGGAATTATTTGCGGCGCGGCGGGCGGGAGGATTTTTGCTTCGCGGACTTCGCGGTGTTTTCGGCGTTTTTCGGCGATTTTTCCGCGGCGGAGCTTTCCGGCGGGGCCGGGGCCGGCGTCTGCCGGCGCAACATCGCCCAAAGAATCACCCCGGCCAACAACACGCCCACGCTCACCAACTGGCCGATCGTGGCCCAGCCGAAGTAGTGGACGGGGTAATCGCCCCGGAAAAATTCGACCCCGAACCGCAGCACGCCGTAGCTCATCAAATACAGGACGAACGTCTGGCCGGGAAACCGCTTGCGGCGATACTGCCAGGCGAGCGCGGCATAGAGGGCGAAGTTCAGGGCGGCCTCGTACAGCTCCGTGGGATGCACGCCGTGCGGCGCGGTGGGATGACCCGCCGGAAAATGCACCGCCCACGGCAGCGAACAGGTGGCCCCGTAGCAGCAGCCGTTGAGGAAGCAGCCGATCCGCCCGAAGGCGTGCCCCAGCGCGATGCTCGGCGCGAGCGCGTCCGCCAGCTTCCAAAGCGGCAACTTGCGCCAGTGGGCGTAGGCCACGCTGGCCAGGGCGGCCAGGATCAGTCCGCCGTGGAACACCAAGCCGCCCCGGCGGATGTTGATGATGTCCCACCACGTCGCGTCGCGGAACTCCTCGTCCCAGTAATCAATGACGAACAGCAGCCGCGCCCCCACCAGGCCGGCGATCACGAGCCACGGGATCAAATCCGCCACGGCCTCGCCGGGCAGGTTGTCCAACAGGCAGCGGCGGCTGGCGGTCCAGAAACCGAGCACGAACCCCAGCGCCACCATGATGCCGTACCAATGGATGGCCACACTGCCGATGTAAAAAGCGATCGGATGCACGCGGCGGGAAACTTACCGCCACTTGCCGCCCGCGAACAGGAATTTGGCGCGCAAAACCGGGCGGCGAATTGCTTCCTGAGAGCCTGTCTGAAAAGTGGAACATCCCGTCGCGTGAGGGCGTGCGCCTTGGTCCCCGATGCCTCTTTGGGGGTGGGCCGGGTTCCCCAATCCGGCGTTTTCAGACAGGCTCTAAAAAGACGCCGGGGAAACGGGAGAAGAAGAACGGGAGAATCATTGCCTCAAGTAACACGACACCGGGATGAACAACGAGGCGGGAGGGCGCTCCGGCTTTACATCGGGGCGGGTTGGTTCTACACGTGGCGCCGGTAAAACGTCATGAAATCCGCCGTCCCTTGTCTGATCGTGGGGCTGGTCCTGGGGTCGGGGCCCGCCGCTTTTGCGAAGGAAACCGCCGCGTCGGAGACCAACGCGCCGCCGTTGCCGGAGCACGTCTTCGCCGGGCTCAAGGTCCGTTCCCTCGGGCCGGCGCTCATGTCGGGGCGGATCGGCGATTTCGCGGTCAACCCGCAGAACCCCGCCGAGTATTACGTGGCCGTCTGCTCGGGCGGCGTGTGGAAGACGTCCAACGGCGGGGTCACGTGGCGGCCGGTGTTTGACCGGCAGGGCTCCTACTCGGTCGGCTGCGTGACGCTCGATCCGCGCAATCCGCACACCGTCTGGGTGGGCACGGGCGAGAACAACAGCCAGCGCAGCGTGGGCTGGGGCGACGGGGTGTATCGCTCGCGCGACGGCGGGGCGCATTGGGAAAACGTGGGCCTCACCAATTCGCAGCACATCGGGATGATCGTCGTCCACCCGCGCCGGTCGGACACCGTGTACGTGGCGGCGCAGGGGCCGTTGTGGAACGCGGGCGGCGACCGCGGGCTCTACCGCACCACCGACGGCGGCCGGACGTGGGAGCGCATCCTTTACGTGGACGAGGACACCGGCGCGAACGAGGTCCACCTCGACCCGCGCGATCCGAACACGATCTACGTCTCCACCTACCAACGGCGGCGGCGGGTCTGGACGTTGATTGACGGCGGGCCCGGCTCGGCCCTTTACAAATCCACCGACGGCGGCAAGACGTGGCGCAAGATTGTGCGCGGCCTGCCGAAGGTGGACCTCGGGCGCATCGGGCTGGCCATCTCGCCGGTCAACCCGGACGTGCTCTACGCCATCGTCGAGGCGGCCGACGGCAAGGGCGGCTTCTTCCGTTCGACCAATCGCGGCGAGACGTGGGAGAAACGCAGCGGTCACGTCTCCGGCAGCCCGCAGTATTTTCAGGAAATTTTCGCCGACCCGCTCGTCGAAGGGCGGGTCTATGCCCTGGACGTGTTCACCCAGGTCACCGAAGACGGCGGCAAGACGTGGCGCAAGCTGGGCAACAAGGACCGCCACGTGGACGACCACGCCCTGTGGATTGATCCGCGCGACAACCGCCACCTGCTCATCGGCGGCGACGGCGGCATCTACGAAACCTACGACCGCGGCGCCACCTGGCGCTTCACCGCCAACCTGCCGGTCACCCAGTTCTACCGGGTCAGCACCGACCATGCCCGGCCCTTCTACAACGTCTATGGCGGCACCCAGGACAACAACTCCCAGGGCGGCCCCTCGCGCACCTTGAGCCGGGCCGGCATCGCCAACGAGGACTGGTTCGTCACCGTGGGCGGCGACGGCTACGAGACGGTGGTGGATCCCGACGACCCGAACACGATTTACGCCATGTGGCAGTACGGCGGTTTGGTGCGTTACGACCGGCGCAGCGGCGAGATCACCGACATCAAACCGCGCGAGGCCCCCGGCGAGCCGCCGCTCAAGTGGAACTGGGACTCGCCCCTCATCCTCAGCCCGCACAACCCGCACCGCCTTTACTTCGCCGCCAACCGCCTGTTCCGCTCGGACGACCGCGGCAACTCGTGGCGGGCCATCAGCGGCGACCTGACCCGGGGCATTGACCGCAACACGCTCGAGGTCATGGGCAGGATTCACGGCGTGGACGCGGTGGCCCGGCACATGTCCACCTCGATCTACGGCAACGCCACCGCCCTGTGCGAATCGCCCCGGCGGGAGGGCCTGCTCTGGGTGGGCACCGACGACGGCCTCGTGCACGTGACCGCCGATGGCGGCCGGCACTGGCGGAAGATCGCCACCTTCTACGGCGTGCCGGAGCGCACCTACGTAAGCTGCCTGACGGCGTCCCGCTTCGAGGCGGACACCGTCTTCGCCGCGTTCGACAACCACAAGAACGGCGACTTCAAGCCCTACCTCCTGCGCAGCGACGACCGGGGCGCCACGTGGCGGTCCATCGCCGGCGACCTGCCCGCGCGCGAGGTGGTGTATGCCGTCCAGCAGGACCACGAGCGGCCCGACCTGCTCTTCGCCGGGACCGAGTTCGGCGCGTGGTTCACCCTCGACGGCGGCGTCCACTGGCATCGCGTGGCCGGCCTGCCGACCATCGCCGTGCGCGACCTCGACCTGCAACGCCGCGAAAACGACCTCGTGCTGGCCACCTTCGGCCGCGGGTTCTACATCCTCGACGATTACACCCCGCTGCGGCACATCACGCCCGCCCTCACCAACGAGACCGCCCGCCTCTTCCCGGTGAAGGACGCCCTTCGTTACGTGCCGAACAGCCGCCTGGGCGGACGCTCGGGCCGGGGCTGGCAGGGCGGCACCTATTTCACCGCCAAGAACCCGCCCTTCGGCGCGGTGTTCACCTACTACCTGAAGGAGAAAATCACCTCGCTCAAGGAACGACGGCAGGAGGCCGAAAAAAAGGCCGCGAAAGCCGGGCGCCCCGTCCGCCAGCCGGCCTTGGACGAGCTGCGCGCCGAAGACCGCCAGCTTGCCCCGCAAGTCCAGTTGATCGTGCGCGACGCCCAAGGGTGCGTCGTCCGGCGCATCCCCGCCTCGCGCGACCGGGGCAGCCACCGCGTCGCCTGGGACCTGCGCTATCCCGCGCCCCAACCGGCCAAGCTTTCCGCCAACGAAGACCTGCCCCCGTGGGAGGACCTGCCCAGCGGGCCGCTCGCCCTGCCGGGCCAATACACCGTCACCCTGGTGAAAATCGTGGACGGCGAGGAAACCCCGTTGGCCGGGCCGGTGGACTTCAAGGTGGTGCCGCTCGACCTTGCCACCTTCGCCGCCAAGGACAAGGACGCCGTGCTGGCCTTCCAAAAGCAGGTGGCCAACCTGCAACGCGCCGTCGAAGGCGCCATCCGCGCGGCGGACGAAGCCCTCGACCGGCTCCGCTACCTCCAGGTCGCCATCCGCGACACCCCGGGCGGCCGCCCGCAACTGTGGCAACGCAGCGAGCGGGTGCGCCGGCAGCTCCTGGCCCTCAAGGCGGAGCTGAGCGGCGACCCCGTCTATGGCCGGGTGCAGGAAGCCGCCCCGCCCAGCATCCGGGGCCGCGTCAACAGCGTGGCCGGCAGCCAGTGGCACGTCACCGCGCCGCCCACCAAGACCCAGCGGGAGCAGTACCGCTACGCCGCCGAGGCCTTCGAAAAACTGCTGCCCCGGCTCCGTCGCCTGATCGGCCACGACCTCAAGGCGCTCGAAACCGACCTCGAACGCCTCGGCGCCCCCTGGACCCCCGGTCGCCTGCCCGAGTGGCGCCCGGGCGATTCGTGGGGCCGCTGCGTCACAAACACCCCCGCCGCGCGATGATTCCGCGCCATTGACGCCCCGCGAGCTTCGCGTTGCCGGCGGGCGCGGTTGCGGTAAGCTGGCGGCGTGACGGACTTGGTCCAGAAAGTGGCGCGCGACATTCGGGAGCGCGCGTTGCTGCCGCCCGGGATCCGTCTGCTGGTGGCGGTGTCGGGCGGCGCGGACAGTGTCGTGCTGCTGCACGCGCTCCACGAGCTGTCCCGCGAAGACGGCTGGCGGCTGGAAGTGGCGCATTTCAACCACCGGCTCCGGGGCGCCGCCGCCGGGGCCGACGCCGAATGGGTGCGCGCGGAAGCCGCCCGCCGGGGACTGCCCTGTCACGTGGAGGCGGGCGCGGTGCGGGAACATGCCGCCGCCCGGAAGCTGTCCCTCGAAATGGCCGCCCGCGAGCTGCGGCACGCCTTTCTGGCCCGGACGGCCCGCCGCCGGGGGGTGTCCGTCGTGGCGTTGGGCCACCATGCCGACGATCAGGTGGAGACGTTTTTTCTGCGCCTGCTGCGGGGCGAAGCGGGAGTGGGCATCCGGGGCCTGCGCTGGAGCAATCCTTCCCCCGCCGACCCGGAGGTGCGGCTTGTCCGGCCGCTGCTGGCCTGCTCGCGCGCGGAGCTGCGCGCCTTCGCCCGCGCGGCGGGGCTCGCATGGCGCGAGGACGCCAGCAACGCCCGGCCCGACACCCCGCGCAACCGGATTCGCCACCGGCTGCTGGGCCTGTTGGAACGGGAATTTCAGCCCGCCCTGCGAAAGGTGATTCCGCGCTGGATCGAGGTGGCGGGCGCCAACGCCGACCTGGCCGCCACCCTCGCGGCGGAATGGCTGGCCCGGGGGGAGCCCCCTTTTGCCGCGCTCCCCCCGGCGGTTCAGCGGGAGGCGATCCGCCGGCAGCTCCGGCGGTTGGGAGTGGCGCCGGATTTCGCGCGCGTGGAGCATCTGCGCCGGCAGCCGGGACGCCCCGTGACCGTCGCGCCCGGCGCGCGGGTCTGGCGGGACGAGGCGGGCCGGGTGCGCCGCGCCGCGCCGGACGCCCCGCCCGGGTTTCTGCCGGAACGGCGCGCGCTCGAACTCGACACGCCGCGCGGCCGGACGACCTTTGGCGGGCGGGAACTGGCATGGGAAATCGTTCCCGGGACGCCGGCCTTTCCCGTGCGCCCGCCGGCGGGCATGGAATTGCTGGACGCCGACCGCGTGGGCCGGCGCGTTTTGCTGCGTCACTGGCAACCGGGCGACCGGTTCCAACCGCTCGGCCTGGAGCGCCCGGCCAAGCTCCAGGACCTGTTCGTCAACCGGCGAATCCCGCGCGCGGAACGCCGGCGGCGGGTGCTGGTCGAGAACGCCGCCGGAGAAATCATCTGGGTCGAGGGACTGCGCCCCGGCGAAACCGTCCGCCTCCGCCCCGACACCCGCCGGCAACTTCGCTGGACCTGGGCTCCCGCGCCCGCCTGAGAACCGGCCGGATAATGTGCGATCTGCTCGGCGGACGACACCGAGATTCCCAATCCCCCTTCCCGGATTCAAAAAAAACAGCGTTTTTCCCCAACCTGTGAAATTCAAACACCATGCATCCGTCGCGAAACACAGGGCTCTCCGGTGTGTGTTTGCCCTCGGGTTTGCTCTCTCCGGGTCCAGGGCCGGCCTCGCCGAGCCGGTGGCCGTGGTGGTTTTCACCGGGTCCGAGCGCCCGAGAAGTTCGCGGCAAAGGAAGGGGCTGACTTCCTGGCTCGCGTCTGTTCGGATGATTCGTTCCGCGTGGAGGAGGGGACTCCGGAGACCGGGGCGCGCCGGACCCTGCCGGGCACCCCAAAATCCGCCCCGGCGTTGACGAAGCATCCGGACCGCTCGAAGCTCTTGATCCCGGGGGCCCGTCGGATAACGACCGTACGCGGCGGCGCGCTCTGTGGGGTGATTGCGGAGTCGTTTCCCCCGCCGGTTTTCCAAATCCTGGACATTAATCCGACAAAGCCCGGCGGGCTCTCCGTCAAGATTGCCCCCGTGTGGGAGGCGTCCGGCGCGCCGCGGGCCGGCAATCGAGCGCAACGTCTTCTGTGCGCTCGCGATCCAACAGCCCCGGTCACCGCCGACCAATTCCGAGACACCTTGACCGACTGCAATCTCCGCCCCAACGAAAAGGCCCGGCGTCACAAGCCGCCTTTTTGGCGGTTTTGTCGCTGTGATTCATCCGTGCCACAATTTACCCGTTCTACCCTTTCATGCCGTTTTTTAAACAGGCTGTAATTACACTTCTTCCCACGTAATATCTGACACTCATTCCGTTTAATAATTTCCTTTCTTTCCCCCGTCGGACGCTTTTCTTTTCCAGCGTTCTCCCCGTGATCGGCGCGCTGACGTGCTTGCTGATCGCGATTGAAACTGTGTGCCACAAGACAGGATCATTTTTTTCTTGTCTTTCGAACGGAAGGGCGCACCATCCATCGCAAGTTGGTTAACGGTGTCAAAATGCTTGAGAACCTGTCGGAAAACGCCGGGCCGGGGGAACCCGGCCCGCAATCAAGGGATTTTTGCCCCATTCGTTGCAGGCCGCGTGTCCGCGCGCGGTGGAATGTTCCGCTTTTCCGACGGACTCTAAATCTTTTCTTGTTTGGCGTGTCGAGAAATCCTTGATCCAGCGGCATCCAAATGCGGATGGGAAAGCGAATTCTTTACCTCAATGATAAATTGGGAATTATGAAAACCTCGAAATTTTTTCGTCGCTGTAACCTGTTGGGAATGGCGCTGTTGGCGCTGACCCTCCCGGCCACGACCCTGTTCTCCGCCGATACGGACGGCATCCAGCCTGAAGACTACCGGTGGTGGCGCGATGCCCGTTTCGGCATCTTCATCCACTGGAACCCCTCCTCGATGCTCGCCTTGGGCGCCGGAAGCTGGCAACGGGAGGGCCGCGCCGACCCGAAACACGCTTCGAACAAGACCGACTTCGACGCGCCCTTCACCTTCACCGAGGAGATGCGGAAAAAATACTACGGCGACGGGGGCGCCCACGTGCCGAAGGAGATTTACGACAACATGTACAAAGCCTTCAACCCCGTCGCGTTCAACGCCCGGGAATGGGCGCGGGTGTTCAAGGAGGCGGGCGCGGGCTACATCGTCTTCACCAGCAAGCATCACGACGGCTTCTGCATGTTCGACACGAAGGTCACGCGCTACAACATCATGAACACCCCCTACGCGCGCGACATCGCCAAGGAACTCTCCGACGCCTGCGCCGAGGCCGGTCTCAAGGTGTTGTGGTACTATTCCGTGGTGGATTGGTACGACCCGCGCTTCAACGTGGACGATCCCCAGCCCTATGAAGACTACCTGGTGGCCCAGGTGGACGAGTTGTTCGGTCACTATAAAAACGTGGCCGGCATCTGGTGGGACGGCGGCGGCATCAAGATTGACGCCCAGCGCGTCTGGCGCACCATGAAAAAACATTGCGCCCACCCCATCGCCAACGGCCGCGGCATGCGCCTGCCCGGCGTGCGGTTCGGCACTCCGGAGCAGCATCTCGGCAGTTTCGACCTGAACCATCCGTGGGAATCCTGCGTGACCATGCAGGGCGAGGGCTGGTTCTGGAACGGCGGCAAGAACATCAAGTCGCTCAACGCCTGCATCCGCCTGCTCATTGACGCGGCGGGCGGCGACGGCAACCTGCTGCTCGATTTCGGCCCCGACGGCCTGGGGCGCATTTACGGTCCCGTCCGGGATAATTATCTCGGCATGGGGCGTTGGTTGAAACAATACGGCGAGAGCATTTACGGCACCCGCGGCGGTCCTTATACCCCCGGTCATTGGGGCGTGGCCACCCGCAAGAACCGCACGGTCTATCTGCACATCACCCAGCAATGGCCTTCCGGCGTGCTCGAACTCCCGCCCCTGCCCGCGAAGGTGCTCGCCGCCCGGGCGCTGACGGGCGGGCACGTGAAGTTCGCCCAGAGCGACGCCGGTCTGCGGATTGAACTCCCCGCCGCCGACCATGCGCAACCCGACACCATCGTTGCCCTCCGGCTCGACCGGCCGGCGATGCAGCTTCCGGTGGTGCGCTGCGCCCTCGAAACCTCGCTGAGCCGGGACGCGAACGTCACCGCCTCATCGGAGCTCAGACACAGCTCGATGGGCATGGCGGGGGGCGTCGTCGAGTATTCCCGCGAATTCGACGCGAACGGGAAACTCATCCGGGACCGGGCGATCCGCGACAAGCTGGAGCAGGACATGCCCTGGCTGCACATTCAACGCGGCCACATCTGGCGCTACTGGATGGCCAAGCCCGACGATTCGCAACCGTGGATTCAGCTCGATCTCGGCGCGCCCAAAACCTTCCGGCGCGTCGCGCTCTTCGAGAAATTCAACCGGATTGAAAACTGGCAACTGCAGGTGGAGAAGAACGGCCAATGGAAAACCGTCGCTTCGGGCCGGGACCTCGGCCTCCTCTCCATCGAGCTGCCGCAGCCGGTGACCGCCCAACGCCTCCGGCTCGTCATTCTCGATTACCACAGCGACAACCCCGCCGAGGGCCCCGGCATCCGGGAGTTCGACGTGTTCGAGAAATAACCGCCCGACGGGCACGGCGGGCGCGGAAAGCTCCGGTGAAAGGCGCCGCCTTTCTCCCGCTTCGGGGGCCACGGGGGGATTATTTCACCGCGTCGGAGTTCGTGATGACCACGTCGTAGGCTTTTTTGAGCGAGGCGAAGTATTCCGGGAGTTTTTGCTCCACTTTCTGGGTGAGCAGGAAGTCCCGGATTTCCTGTTCGGCTTCGTTCAACGGCACTTTTTGGGCCGGCAGCCGTTCCTTCACCCGGACGATGTAGTAGCCGAGCCGGGAGGGGATGGGGTCGCTGATCTGGCCGACGGGCAGGGTGAACAGGGCTTCCTTGAGTTCCGGCGCCATGTTGGCGTCCCGGGCGGCGGTGTAATCGCCCCGGGTCCGCTGGACGTCGGGGTCGTCGGAGTATTTCAGGGCCAGCTCGGTGAAATCCGCGCCCGCCCGGAGTTTGGCAACCAGCTCTTCCGCGAGCTTTTTCTTCTGCTCCCGCACGGTGCGGGGCAGGGGATCACGGCTGACGCGGTCAATGGTGTAGAGGAGGATGAGATTGGCGCGCGCGCGTTCGGGGCGTTGCAGCCGGGCGAGATTGGCCCGTTTGATGCCCTTGAGCTGGAGCTGGATTTGGAGGTAGGGGGCGGAATTGGTTTCGCCGGAGGCCTCCAGTTTGGCGAGTTGCGCGGCCAGGGCGCGGGTGCGGACGTCTTCGCCGCGGGTGTAGAAGGCGTTGATTTCGTCGTCGGAGACGGTGAGTTTGGCGCGGATTTCCCGGTTCAGGACTTCCTCGACGAGGGCCTGTTCGTAGGCGCGCTGCTCGAATTTTTCGACGGTCATGCCCACCGCCAGCAGCTGGCGGGCATAGGAGGCCTCGTTGAGGGCCTTGGCCTTGGTCTGTTGGATGAATTCGTCGGCCCGTTTGCGGGCGTTTTTGCGGTCTTCGTCGGTGGCCCGTTGTTCCACCACCTTGGCCAGGATGAGCCGGTCGAGCAGGCGTTTGCGGGCGGCGGGTTCCTGGGCGGGGGGCATGGTCTGCCCCTGGGTGGCGAGGGTGGATTTCAAGGCCCGGAAGTTGTCGTCCAGCTCCTGTTGCCGGATTTCGAATCCCCGCCCTTTGGCGATGACCGGATTGTCGAACAGGTCGGCGTAGGTGAGCTTGGACGCGCCCCGGAGCGCCGGCGGGAGCAGGGCGCACAGGGCCGCCAGCCCCCCGGCGAGGCAACGCGGAGAAAACAGGTTCATACGTTCAGAGCTGGATGACGTGCACGTCGGTGATTTCCTTGTCCTCCCGCAGGCGGGCCAGCACTTCCGGCGCGGGCACGCTGTCGAGGTTGAGCACCGACAGCGCCTGGCCGCCGGCTTGGTCGCGATGGAGGCTCATGCTGGCGATGTTGACGCCGGCCTGGCCGAGGATCGAGCCGATGTGGCCCACCATGCCGGGGCGATCGCTGTTGTGCAGGAGCAGGAGGACGCCTTCGGGGATGATTTCGACCGGCTGTTCGTTGATGCGCACCACCCGCGGCAGGGCGCGGGCGCTGAAAAAGGTGCCGCCCACCGAGCGGCGGGTGTCACCGGAATAGGCCGCCACGTGCAGCCATTCGGAAAAATCGGTTTCCTCGTTGGATTTGGTTTCCTCGACCAACAGTCCCAGCTCTTCCGCCATGCTGCGGACGTTGACCGTGTTGACCTCCGAGCCGGCGGCGTTTTGCAGGAAGCCTTTGAGGACGGCGCGGCTCACGGGGTCGTCCGGCAGGCTGGTGGCCTTGCCGCCGAAGGTGATGACCAGGCGGTCGTTGCGTTTCGGGCTGATCTGGGCCAGGAGACGACCCAGTTTTTCGCCCAGGTTGAGGAAGGGGCGCACCTGCTCGGTGGTGCGGGCGTCCATGCTGGGCAGGTTCACCGCGTTGCGTACGGTGCCGTTGAGCAGGAAGTCCGCGATCGCCTCGGCCACTTCGATGCCGACGTTGTCCTGCGCCTCGTAGGTGCTGGCGCCGAGGTGCGGGGTCATGATGAGCTGGGGCAGCTTCCGCAACGGCGAATCCGCCGGAAGCGGTTCGGTGGTATAGACGTCGAGCGCCGCGCCGCCGAGGTGGCCGCTTTCCAGCGCCGCCGCCAGGTCGGTTTCATTCACGATGCCGCCGCGCGCGCAGTTCACGATGAACGCGCCCGGTTTCATGGCCTTCAGCGCCGCGGCGTCCACCATGCCCATTGTTTCCTCGCTCTTGGGCAGGTGCACGGTGAGAAAATCCACGCGCGGATAGAGGTCCTCGGGTTTTTCGACCAGCTCGACCTGCAGGGTCTTGGCCCGGCTGAGGCTGAGATAGGGATCGTAGCCGAGGACGGTCATGTTGAAGGCGGCGGCGCGGCGGGCCACTTCGCTGCCGATGCGTCCGAGCCCCAGAATGCCCAGCGTCTTGCCGTTCAGTTCGGTGCCTTTGTACAGCTTCCGGTCCCACTTGCCCTCCTTCATCGTGGCGTGGGCGAAGGGGATCTTGCGCGCCAGCGACATGAGGTGCGCGAAGGCCAGCTCGGCGGTGGAGATGGTGTTGCCGCCGGGGGTGTTCATCACCACCACGCCCCGTTGGGTGGCGGCTTCGACATCCACGTTGTCCACGCCCACGCCGGCGCGGCCGACCACTTTGAGTTCCGGACAAGATTCCAGCACCCGCCGGGGCACCTTGGTTTCGGAGCGGACCACGAGGGCCGCGGCGTCCCGGGCCACGGAAATCAATTCGTCTTCGGTGGGGCGCTGGTCGAGCACGACGGTTTCCAAACCGTCCTGCGCCCGCAAACGCTCCACGCCTTTGGGGGAGATGGGATCGCAAACAATGACTTTCATGGCATCAATCCAGGCCAGCCTGGAAGCCCCGAGACTAGGCCAGGGACGCCCTCCGGTCAAACGCGGTTTGCGCGCGCCCGCGCCGCCTGAACTGCCCCATGAAAAAGGCACGGGGAAGGGACGTCCGGCCCGACCCGTGAGACGCGGGCGCCTTCCTTCCCCGGGGGCCGCATTGCTCCCGGCTGTTGATTCGGCGGGCGGGTTTCCCGCAGGAGGAGTGATTTCGGATTACCAGAGTTCCACCCGTTCTTCGGGGGGGCGGTACATCCGGTCACCCGGACGCACGTGGTACACTTCGTAAAACGGCGTGAAGTTGGCCAGGCTGCCCAGCAGCCGGAAACGCGGAGGGGAGTGCGGATCGGTCTTGAGCTGCTTGGCGAGGTATTCGGGGCGGGCTTTGTTGCGCCAGATTTGCGCGAAGGAGATGAAGAAGCGCTGGTCGCCGGTGAGACCGTCAATCGGCGGGGGCGCGGGTTTGCCGGCGAGCGATTTGTGATACGCCCGCCACGCCAGCGTCAGGCCGTTGAGGTCGCCGATGTTTTCTCCGAGGGTCAGGCGTCCGTTGATGTGCTGTCCCGGCAGGGGGGAGTAGCGGGCGTACTGCTGGACGAGTTTTTCGACCCGGCGCTGGTACTGGGCGGCGTCCCGGGGCGTCCACCAATCCCGCAACAGGCCGTGGCCGTCGGATTTGCGTCCCTGGTCGTCGAATCCGTGCCCCATCTCATGGCCGATCACCGCGCCGATGCCGCCGTAGTTCACGGCGTCGTCCGTCTCCAGCGAGAAGAAGGGCGGCTGCAGGATGGCGGCCGGAAAAACGATTTCGTTCAGGGAGGGGTTGTAGTAGGCGTTGACCGTTTGCGGGTTCATGAACCATTCCGCGCGGTCAATGGGTTTGCCCAGCTTGTTCAATTCGCGCCGGTACACGAAGGCGTGGGCCCGGCGCAGGTTGCCGATCAAATCGTCGGGCCGGATTTTCAACGCGGAGTAATCCCGCCACTGGTTCGGATAGCCGATCTTGGTGGTGAAGAGCGCCAGTTTCTCGCGGGCTTCGGTCTTCGTGGCGGCGGTCATCCAGGCGCATTGGTCAATGCTGTCCCGCAGGGCGCGTTTGAGGTTTTCCACCAGCTCCAGCATCCGGGCCTTGGCCGCCGGCGGAAAGTGGCGTTTCACGTATTCCCGCCCCACCAGCTCGCCCAGCGTGCTGTTGACCAGGCTGACGCCGCGTTTCCAGCGGGCCCGGGGCGTTTTTTGTCCCTGCAACGTCCGGCCGTAAAACTCGAAGTGGGCCGCGAAAAACGGGTCGCTCAAATACGGCGCGGCGGCGTTGAGCACGCGAAACTTCAGGTAGCATTTCCAGGCGGCGAGATCGCGCTTTCGCAGAACGGCGTTCCAGCCTTTCAGATAGGAGGGCTGGCGTACCACGAAGTGCTTTTGACCGGCCAAGCCGGTGCCGGCCCACCACTCCGACCACGCGAACGCCGGGGCCAGCGCTTCAATTGCCCCGGGCGTGAGGCGGTTGTAAGTCTTTTCCCGGTCGCGGTTCTGGACGCGCGTCCATTGATGCCGGGCCAGTTGCGCTTCAAGCTGGTAAATTGTTTCGGCCGCGGCGTCGGGTCCGGGCAGACCCGCCAGTTTCCACAGCCGCGCCACATAGGCGCGATACGCCCGGCGCACGACCGCCGACTGCTTGCCCTTGTCGAAGTAGTAATCGCGGTCCGGAAGGCCCAGGCCGCTCTGGGAAAAATAAACGATGTAGGCCTCGGGGTGCTTGATGTCCTGATCCACGCCGAAGGCCAGCGGCCCCGCAATGCCCGCGCGCGCCCCGCGGGCCAACCAGCGCGCCAGCCCGGCGCGGTCGGCGATCCCGTCAATGGTGGCCAGCTCGTCCCGCACCGGGGTGAGCCCCAGCCGGTTGAGCCGCGCCGCGTCCATGAAGCTGTGGTAGAGATCGCGGATCTTGCGGGCGGTGGAGCCGGGCGCCAGATCCTTCCGGGCGGCCAGCCCCTCGATGATTTCACGCACGTCCCGGCGGCTTTGCTCGCGGAGAATGAGGAAGCTGCCCCAGCGCGCCTGATCTTCGGGAATGGGGGTTTCGCGAATCCAGCGGCCGTTCACGTACTCCCAGAAATCGTCCTGGGGACGCACCGCGGGGTCCAATTCAGACGCCTGGATGCCGGGGGGAATCCGCGCCGGAGGGACGGAGGCTCCGAAACCGGAAGACGGAACGGTGGCGCTCATCAAAAACCACAAACCGCGACGGAGGTCTCGAACGGACGGGAAAAAACGTGTCGGGGCGGACAATTGCTTCATAACGCAGGCCGGCACCATGCAGGCCGTCCTTCGGGATGTCAACGCCCCGCCCCGCCCGGGGAGGAGGGGGCACCCGGGAGCCGGAACCGGCGGTTCGCGTCCCGAAACCGGGAGCCCCGCGTCCGCGGACCGGGGGTCAGGGCGCGGGGGCGGCGAGGATGTCCAGTTCCGCGGCGGAGGTCCACGGGTTGCCGTTGACTTCGGAGCGGGCTTCAAGCTTGAAGCCGCGGGCGCGGCGGGGCTTGGGGAGCCGGATTTCCTGCCAGGCGTCGTTGTTCGGAAAACGGCCGGAGGCCACGGGCTGGAACTCCTCCGAGCCGTCGGGCAAAACGTAGAGGCGGTAGTCCTTGATGCGCCCGTTGGGCACGCCCTGGCGGGGCAGGTATTTCACGGCGCGCAGGAGGAGCGGACGGCCGAAGTCCACGGCGATCCAGTGCGGATGCGGGGTGGTCCCGGCGCTCCAAGGAGTGTGCCAGTAGGTCTCGGGGTCGCCGTCCACGACGTGGCGCGGATCGCCCTCTCCCGGCTCGGCGCTGTCCACCTCCACCCGCCATCGGGCGGGCCGGGTGAGCAGGGGGTATTCCGCCCGGGTTTCCTGGCTCCGGAGGAGTCCTTCGCCCACGGCGAGGGCGCGCACCACTCCGCCCCGGGCGAAAGGCACGGGGCGGGTGTAGCGGAGGGATTGATCGGAGGGGGGCGAGCCGTCGAGGGTGTAGAAAATCTCCGCGCCGGGGGTGGCGCATTGCAGCACGAGCTGCCCTTCGGTGTCGCGCGCGATGGCGACCGGGTCGGCGATCGGCTCCAACGGGCGGGCGACTTCGGCGGGGTCCTGACGCCGGGCGAGGGGCCGGATCGAGTAGGCGAAGGAAACCCGCTGCGGACGGAGCTGGTATTTCCCCAGGGGGCGCGGCCCGCAACTGGCGCCGCCGAGGCCGAGCTGGGCGTAGTCGAGGAACAGGATGGTGTCCTCGTCGGGGACGAGGTCGCAGGGGTGGGCCTTGGCGGCCAGCTCGCGCTGGGTGTAGCGCAGGGCGGTCAGGCAC
The DNA here is from genome assembly GCA_964601985.1 of uncultured Verrucomicrobiota bacterium. Taxonomy (GTDB): domain Bacteria; phylum Verrucomicrobiota; class Verrucomicrobiia; order Limisphaerales; family J093; genus J093. Next base: position 6,545 of record CAZRPT010000049.1, on the reverse strand, counting down.
ATGCGGGAGCGGGCCGCCACGACGAAACCGGCGCCGGCCACGTCCCGCAACGCGGCCCAGGAGACCTCCTCATGGTTGCCGCAGGACTGGCATTTGGGGTAGGGGACGTATTGCCCGGTGACGGTGGAGCGGTAGCGGTCCACGTCGGCGGCGCGGCAGCGGTCCGCGTAGTTTTCCCACGGACCGCGGCCGAAATACTCGAGGTATTCGTACTCCCGGGGCAGCCGCAGCTCGAATCCGAGCCGGGCAAGGACGGGCAGATCGCCGAAGGGGGCGATGTCGTTGTCGGCGGCGATGATGCCGTTGCTGAAGACGGTCCAGAGGGTGCGCACCGTGAAGCCCATGTCGGGCGCCTTGCCGGCGCGGTACCGCACGCGGGAGAGGACGCGCACGTAGCCGGCGCCCCGGGAAACCACCTTCAGCTCGAGCGTCTCGGCCTGAAGCCGGTCCAGGCCGGCCTTGAGCCACGCGTCGCGAATCCACCGGTCATTGTCCACCGGCGCGCGAAAGACGCCCAGCCGCGGCCCCTTGCCGGCGTCGGCGATGACGTTTTTCCCCTGGTAGGCCAGGCGGTCCAGCGTGCCGCTGGATTTGCCGAAGACCACCAGCAGGCCGGGGCGGGAGATTTCGAGGGTGTCGGCGTGTTTCGTCACGCTCAATCCGGTGGTGGCGGAGGGGGCGAAAACGGCGCGCGGCGGGGTGGGCAGGGGGAACTGCTCCCCGGCCACTTCGTGCCCCTTCTCCGCCCAGGGGGCGTCCTCGGCCAGCGCGAGCGAGACCCGGAGGAAGGCCCGCTGGCCGGGCCGGGGGCGGTAATCCGGACCGAGGGCTTCGCGGATGAGGTCGGCAATGGGAAAGGCGCGGCTCTCGCCGGGCGCGAGCGCCAGCCGTCCCAGATCGCCCCCGGCCACGCGCCGCCCGTCCACCTTCAGCGTCCAGCGGGCGTCGAAGCGGTCGAGGTTGAGGAAGGCGTATTTGTTCGAGATGACGAGCTGGTTGAGCGAGGGGAGGGCAAAGCCGACGTATTGATAGACCTTTTTGACTTCCGGCAGTTTGGGGGTGAAGGAGCGATCCGGAAAGATGACCCCGTTGACGCAGAAGTTGGCGTTGTTCGGCTTGTCTCCGAAATCGCCGCCGTAGGCGAAAAACTGGCGGCGGGCGTGGGTGCCCGGCGCCACGCGGGCCCGGCCGTTTTCGTCGTACACCGCGCGCAGGCCCTGGTCCACCCAGTCCCAGATGCAGCCGCCGATGAGGCGGGGATACTGCTCGATGACGTCCCAGTATTCCTGGAGGTTGCCCGTGGCGTTGCCCATCGAGTGGGCGTATTCGCACATCAAGAACGGCTTGGTGGAGTCCGCCCGCCCGTTTTGCTCCAGGCCGCGGACCGAGGGATACATGGTGCTGTCAATGTCCGCGATGCTGTTCATGCGCTCGTAGTGGAAGGGGCGCGAGCGGTCAATGGCCTCCATGGCCCGGCGCATGGCGGCGAAGTTCGGACCGGCGCCGGCCTCGTTGCCCAGCGACCAGATGATGACGCTGGGATGGTTCTTGTCGCGCTCGACCATGCTGACGCCGCGGTCCACGTGGGCCTTTTCCCACGAAGGCGCCTTGGCCAGGGTGGCCGGGCCGTAGCCCATGCCGTGGCTTTCGCAGTTGGCCTCGCCGATGAGGTAAATGCCGTATTCGTCGCACAGATCGAGCCAGCGGGGATCGTTGGCGTAGTGGCTGGTGCGGACGGTGTTGATGTTGTTGCGTTTCATCAACAGGATGTCCTGCAACATGCGTTTGCGGGTCATCACCCGGCCGGTGTCGGGATCAATTTCGTGGCGGTTGACCCCCTTGAGCAGGACGGGGCGACCGTTGATCAGAAGCTCTCCCCGCGGCCCCAGCTCGACCTTGCGGAACCCGACCCGGCAGGAGAGCGCCTCGGCGGTCCCGCCGTCCTCCACCAGCCGCAGCACGAGGGTGTAGAGGTGGGGCGTCTCGGCGGTCCACCGGGCCACCTGCGGCACGGAAAGAACCATGCGGCGGGCGGTTTCCTCGCCCGGGTCGGCGGCGACCTTGACGATGGCCGACGCGGCCTCCCGCCCGGCGGCGTCCAGCAGGCTCATTTCCACCATCGCCTCCCGGGCCTCCGAATCCAAATTGCGCAGGCGGGTGGTCACCGCCAGCTCCCCGTCGGTGTAATCATTCCGCAAATCGGGCAGGGCGAAGAAATCGCGGATGTGCAGCTTCGGCTTCGCGTACAGGCTCACGGGGCGGAAGATGCCCGAGAGCCGCCAGAAATCCTGGTCCTCGAGATAGGAGCCGTCACTCCAGCGATACACCTCCACGGCCAGCAGGTTTTTGCCGGGGTGGACGAAGCGGGTGATGTTGAACTCGGCGGGGGTCATGGAGCCCTGGCTGTAGCCCACCCGCCGACCGTTCACCCAGACGTACATGGCGCTCTGCACGCCGTCAAAATGGAGGAAGATTTCGCGGTCGGCCCAGGACTTGGGAACGCGGAATTCCCGGCGGTAGGAGCCGACCGGGTTGGGCGTCTTCGCGCAGAGCCAGTCCGCGTGGGGCGGCTTGCCCATGACCCGCGGCGGATCCTTGGGAAAGGGGAAGGTCACGTTCACGTAGAGGGGCGTGCCGAAACCCTGCACCTGCCAGTTCGAGGGCACCGGAATGTCCGCCCAGTCCCGCGCGTCGAAATCCGGCCGGTGGAAATCCTCGGGCCGCGCGGAAGGCCGCGGCGACCAGTGAAACCGCCATTTGCCGTCGAGGTCGCGGAAGAAGGGCGACTTCCCCGGATCCCGCCTGAGGGCCTGCTTGACCGTGGCATAGGGGACCGCCGTGGCGTGGCCGGGCTCCTTGTTCCGCCCGATCATCAGCTCGTTTTCCCAATCCGGGGCCGCGCCGGCGCCGGCGGCGCCCACCGCCAACAGCCCCGCCAAGCCCGCTCCCCAAACCGCCTTTCCGATCCAGTGCTTGCTCATGAAAACTCCTTTTGCCGGCCTGCGAACCGCTCGCAAACCGGCGGGCAAGCTAGCCCAAAACCGCGTCCGCCGGAAAGCCGTTTCTCCCGCGCGCCGCCGGAGATCCAAGCCGATTGGCGGGATTGGGATTAACCGGGAGCTGTCGAAAACAGAGTTTTTGCTTTTTCGGTGAACGAACACCCTGCTTTTCCTCGCGCTATTCGAACGGATGTTTCAGACTCAGCCCCTCCGAAGTTGACGCACTTCATTGCGAAGCAAACACTCGTAACATTCCGCGAACATTTTGCCGCCACTAATATATTGAGATGTTTTGATTTTTGTCCTGCGATTAAAGACCGGGAAATGCGCTCATGTGTTTACGCGATGTATGTGGACACCTGTAAATCCGGAAAATGCGTCCGCCACCTCCCGCGCGAAAGCTACCGGGAGGGCGGCAAGGTCAGGCGCCGCACCATCGCCAACCTCTCGCAGTGTTCCGGGCAGGAGATCAAGGCCGTCAAATGGGCACTGAAGCACAAGCGCCAGCTTGACGGATGGATCGAACCGCTCCGCGAGGGGCGCAAACTCGAACTTCTCGTTGACCAAACCGCTCTGGACGAAGCCTCGAAACTCGACGGATGCCATGTGACAACAACCAATCTGGACGCCGGCCGGGCCGGTCAGGAGGCGGAGGAGTCGTGAGCGCGAGTCGCGGAAGGCGCTGAATCCGGGGCGGCCAGCAGTTCCGTGAGCCGGGCGAATTGTTCCGGGCGGACCTTCTCGGCGCGGAGGTCGGGGGAGAGGTCCAGCGCGGCCAGCGCGGCGCGCAGCCGCTCTTCCGGCCAGCGTTGTTTGAGCAGCTTGAGCATCTTTTTGCGTCGCTGGCCGAAGGCGCATTTGACCAGCGCGCGGTACTCCGGCAGCAGCGCGGGCGGGAGCAGCGGTTCGGGACGCCGGTCGAGCCGCAGGCAGGTGGAGGCCACCTTGGGCGGCGGAAAGAAGCAGTTCGCCGGCACGGCAAACCGGCCCGCCGGCTGGTAGCGCGCCCCGACCAGCAGGGTGAGCAGCCCGTAATCCGGCGTGGCCGGGGCGGCGGTCAGGCGGCGGGCCACCTCGCGTTGCACGGTCACCACCAGCCGCGCGGGCGGGTCCGGCGCGAGGGCGAAATCCACCAGCAACACCGAGGCCACGGAATACGGCAGGTTGGCCACCAACCGCCACTCCGACCAGTCGCGGGGATGCGCGCGCAACCACGCCACCGCGTCGGCCTGTTCGAGCGTGAGGCGCGGCTCGGCGGGCCAGCGTTCGCGCAACCAGGCCACCAGCCGCGCGTCCTGCTCGATCGCCAGCACGCGGCAGTCGGCGGCCAGCAGGCGCTCGGTCAAGGGGCCCAGCCCGGGGCCGATCTCGAGCACGGCGTCGCCCGGCGCCAGCTCGGCCAGGGCCACGATCCGCCGGAGCTGGTTGGCGTCGTGCAAAAAATTCTGTCCCAGCGAGCGGGTCAGGCGCAGGTTGCGCTCCCGCAACAGCGCGCGCATCTCCGAGAGTTTCATCGGGCCGTCTCCCGCAAGGCCGCGTCCAGGGCGCGGACGGCGCGTTCGAGCTGCCGGACGGTGATGGTCAACGGCGGCGTGAACCCGAGCACGTGGGCCGCCGGTCCTTCGGGCAGGATGATGAAGCCGCGGGCCAACAGCCGCTGCGTCACCGCCAGCGACCAGTCGGTGGCCGGCGCGCCGTCCCGGGTGAGCAGTTCGAGCCCCACCAGCAGGCCCCGCCCGCGCGCGCGCAACCGGTGGCCGCGCGGCGCCCGCAGTCGCCGCAAGCGCGCCAGCAGGGCCGCTCCCGTGGTCGCGCTTCGTTCCGCGAGCCGCCGCCGTTCCAGCTCCCGCAGCTCCGCCAGCGCCATCGCGCAGCCGACCGGGTGTCCCAGAAAGGTGCTGGTGTGAATCGCCTCCCCGTCCGACGGCGGCCACGCGGCGTCCATCCAATCCGCCCGCCCGACGCAGGCGGACAACGGAAACCCGCCGGTCAGCGCCTTGCCCAGGCAAACGAGGTCCGGCGCGACACCCTCATGCTCGCAGGCGAACCAGCGGCCCGTGCGCCCGAAGCCGGTGTAAATCTCGTCCAGCACCAGCAACGCCCCGTACGCGCGACACCAGCGGCGCAGTTGCCGCAGGAAGCCGGCCGGCGGCACCCGGATGCCGCCGCGCGCCTGAATCGGCTCCACCAGCACCGCGCCGATTTTCCTGCCGGCCAGGGCCTGCTCGACCGCCGCCATTGCGCCGGGCAAATCGGCGCGCCGTTCCGGGAAGGGCGCGAACGTGGCGAACTCGCGCAACTGCCGCCGAAACGGCGACCGGAACCGCGCGCGATGGGTGGCGTTCAACGCGCCGTAGCCCAGCCCGTGATACGCCCCCTCGAAGGCCAGCACCCCGGGCCGGCCCGTGGCCAGGTGGGCCGTCTTCAACGCCGCCTCGACCGCCTCGAAGCCGGAGTTGCAGAAAATGGTCTTGCCCGTCCGCGCCGCGCCCCGGGACGCGGGCCAGCGCTCGAAGGTGCGGCGGCTCAACTCGCGGGCCAGTTGCGCCTTGAGCGCGTGCGGGTGGACGTCGCCCATCGCGTGCAACAAACGCGCCATCTGCTCCTGCCCCGCCCGCACCACGCGGGGATTGGCGTGTCCCGCCGCCGCCACGCCGAACGCCGCCGTCAGGTCCAGATACCGCCGTCCGGTCGCGTCCCACACGTGGCACCCCCGCGCCCGCTCCCACACGATCGGCCAGGACCCATCGGGCGCGATGAAGGTGATGTTGCGCGATTCATACTCGCGGAGCAGTTCGAGACAATGCCGGGGATCGCTCATCGGTGACACGGTTCTACACGCCCCGCCGCGTGGGCGGCCAGATCAGCTTGTGCAGTTGCGCCTGAAACCGCACCGGCAACCGGTCGGCCAGCAGGCGCTCGACCAGCTCCCGGCGCGACAGCGGGGTGTAATCGGCGGGAAACGGTTTCAGCTCCTCCCGACCCGGTCCCGGCGGCGGCGGTTCCGCCCGGGAAAACAGCACCGGACACGGGACGTCCGCCAGCCGTTCCGTCAGCACCCGTCGCGCCCAGAGGTAATCCTCGACCGTACCGAGGACGAACTTGACCTCGTCCGTGGACCGGAGGTGGGCGAGGTTTTCCCAGCGATTGCGCTCCGCCTCGCCGCTGCTCGGACATTTCACGTCGAGGATCCGGCGGACCCGCGGGTCCACGGATGCAATGTCCAGCGCGCCGCCGGTCTCCAGCAGCACGACGCAGCCCGTCTCGACCAAGCGGGTCAGCAACGGATGGACGGCGGCTTGGGCGAGCGGCTCGCCACCGGTCACCTCCACCAGCGGCAACCGCCGCTCCGGCGGCGCGGACGGAAAGCCTTCGGCCAGCCGCGTCACCTCGGCCAGCACCGCCTCCACCGCAAGCTCCCGGCCCTCGTGAAAGGCGTGGGCCGTGTCGCAATAGGCGCACCGGAGCGGACACCCCGTCAGGCGCACGAAAATGCACGGCAACCCGGCGAAGGTGCTTTCGCCTTGAACGCTCAGGAAGATTTCG
>CAZRPT010000048.1:0-17434 GCA_964601985.1 uncultured Verrucomicrobiota bacterium | reverse complement strand
CGGGCGAATTCCGCGCGGAGGGTGACCACGCCCCAGCCGGGAACGGTGACGCGTTCGCCCGCCGGTTGCGCCCGGCGCTCGCTGGTGTCGCTGAGAAAGACCCGCCGGGGTTGCGGATCGCGCCAACGCAGCGTGGTGCTTGCCTCTTCGTCGCCGGCGTTCCAGAAACGGAGGATCAACGCCCGTCCGTGGTCCGCCGGTTTGAGACCGGTCACCAGCAGCCGCGGCGCGCTCAATTGCACCCGCGGCGCGCCGTCCGGCGCCGGGCCATACGCGCGCACCGGCAGCAGCGGCTGACTCCCAGCGATGGCCCACCGCGCGGAGGCGGCGGCGTCATACCCGTTGTGCGGTCGCAGCAGGTAGCGGAAGCAGACCGGGCCTTCCTGGTAGGCGCGGTAGTTCGTGCCCCAATGGTTGTTCATCGCCCACGAATAAAACCGCCGCGTGGGCTTGACCCGATGCCGCCACGTGGCGGGATCGGTCTGCGAATTGAGCAGGTTGGCGGTGAGCCCGCCCACCTCGACCAGCGGCGCGTCCAGCGTCACCCACGTCACGCCGAACCGGTCGTTCGACACGTCCGCCCAACGCCCCACGGTGAACCAGTTTTTGCAGCCGCTGGGAAGCTGGTCGCGGTCCGGCCGCATCACCGCCAGCGGCAAGCCCAGTCGGAGCACGCCGTCCGGCACGGCGAAGGGGAACGCGAAATTCAGGCTCTCCTTGCTCGCGGGATCGCGGTAGTTCGTGCCCGGAATGCGCTCCTTGTCCACCAGGTTGAGCAGCTCCACTTCCTCCCGGCCCGCCACCAATCGTACCTCGCGGATCAAGCGCCGGCAACCGGGCGCGTCGGATTCGATCCGCAGCGAGGCCACCAGCGGACCGCGCTCCTTCACCCGGATGCGGACCGGTCCGTTGCGCTTCCAAGCCGAGGCGTCCGCGCCGGTGAAGTAGAGGTAATCGTTGAGCGCCTGTCCTTCGGCGGTGTCCACGAGATTGGGGCCGTCGGGCGCGACGCGCAGTTCCACGAGGGCGCCGGTCTGTTCGTCCACGCGCAGGGTGAGCCGGTCGTTTTTGAGCGTCGCGCCTTCCGCCCGGACGCGGGCGTCCGCGTGCGGTTCGCCTTCGACGAAGGTGTAACGGCGGGCGCTGAAGGGCGGGAGATCCCGCGCCAGCATGACGAGATCGCCGTTGGCCAGTCGTTGCGACGGGACCGGCTGGCCGCGGTCGTCCAACACCCGCGGGCGACCGTCCCAAAAATCGCGCGGCACGGTCACCAGCTCCGTGCGCGGCCAGGAGGAGGTGTTGAACAAATCCATCGCGTGCGGCGCCGCCGGACCGCCCACGGGCGCGGAGGCCCGGCTGAGCAGGTCGCGCGAGGCGCGGTCCGCGGCGGCGGCGTAATCGTGCTTGAGTGCCCATTGGGCGAGCGTTTCCTCCCGCTCGGGCTCGGTCACGCTGCACCAGGCGCCCCACGTGTGCTCGGAGTAGAGCAGCACGTCGCGCCAGGCGGCGGCGAAGTCGGCCAACGGATAGGGCTGGTCCATGCGCAGCGCCCAGAGGGTCTCGGCCTGGGCGAGCCGGTCCGAGCTGGCCCGGTTGAGCCCGGTTTCATAGGCCGACGATCCCGCGCCGTCCTCCCAGTACGGCGTCCAATCGCCGGCCACCCGGGGCAGTTGCGCGCCGTAGCGTTCCTCGAAGGCGCGAAACGCCGTGCTGGTCGAGGCGATGATGAACCGCGGCCAGGCGTGCGTCGTGTTCCAATCGCGGATGAACTCGCAAATGGCCGGGTCCGGCACCGCGTTGTCGCCGTGGCCGGCCCAGCGCATGTAGGCGATGTCGTAGGGAAAATTGTCGCGTTCGAGCTGCTCCTGATATTCCGTGACGAACTTCGGCGTGAGCCGGCGGACGAGGTGCGACATCGCGTAACCGCGCCACGGAATCCACACCAGCACCTTGTCGCCCGGGGAGGGGCCGACCCAGTAGAACGGCTTGTTTTCCCACTCGACGAGGATGTCGCCGATGCGGTCGAAATAATTCGGCGCCACGGAAAAATAGCGGATGCCCGCCTGCGCCAACGCGGTCACGGTGGCCCACGTGTAACCGGGCACGTCGCTGATCATGGCGGCGTCCACCGGCACGCCGGTTTCCGCGCCCAGCCGGGTGGCCAACCGGCAGAGCCGCAGCAGCTCCTCCGGTCGGCACAAGCCGGTCAGCTCGTTCAAATAAAGCCCGTTCAAGGCCACCTGTCCCTGGCGGACGGCGTCCCGAAACGCGCGCCGTTGTTCCGGTCCGAGCCGGCGCAGATACAAATCCGCCGCCCACAACACCTCGACGTTCCAGACGAAGCGCGCCCCTTCGGGATAATCCGCCGTGGCCCGGGCGATCTCGATGCCGCGCAGCAGGTTGTTCACCTGCTTCTCCTCGATGGCCGGCTGCAGCTCGGTGTAGCCGATGTCGGTGTGCGAATGGGGCAGGACGTAAATCGTCAAATGCCGCACCGGCTTCTGCACCACCGCCCAGCGGCCCAGCACCCGGTCGCCCGCGCGCGCCACCACCTGACGCGACACGGGCCGGTCCACCTCCGGCAGGGCGAGCCGCACCTCCTGCCCGCCCGCCGCCAAAGCCACCTCCCGGCGGGGACCGCCTTCCACCGCCACCGTCACCGGGGCGGATTCCGGCGGACCGACCTGCCGCAACGTGGCGACCAAATCCTGGACCAGCTTCCCGTCCGGCGTCCGGCGCAGGGCCCGTTCGACGCGGGCCGACAGGAGCAGCGTGCGGCTTTGCACCGGCGCGAGCCGGGCGCCCGCCGGCGCGAACAGGCGCACGGCGTCATACAGCAGCCAGCTTCCGCTCAACGTCGTGATCCGCAGATCGTTGTCGCCGAGCTGGAGCTGGTCGGCGGGAAACTCCACCACCACCGTGTGCGGCCGGCCCTGTTTCGGATGGCCGAAGATCGCGGCGTCCCCCGCCCCGCGCGGCAGGGCGCGCTCGGTGGCGTGGCCGTTGACGCTGATCCGCAGGCGGGGCGGAGCGGTCGGATGGGTTTCCAGCAGGCGCAATTCCAGCCGGCACCGTCCCTCCGGGGGAACGGCCGCCAAACCGAACCGCACGGTGAACGTGTGCGAGCGCCGCCCGCCCCAGGTGTCCACCGGACCGGGCTGCGCATAGGGCCAGTCCCGCTCCGGTTGCGACACCCCCACGACGAAGACCGGGTCCCCGGCAAACCGGGCGTAGCCCTTCGGCGCGAGCGCCAGCTCGGCGTTGTCGCCATCGGCGACTCCGATGCTCCACAACGGCGCGGTTTCCGCCGCCCGAACCAGCGGCAGCCCCACTCCCAATGCCAGCACGCCGGCCAGTCGCAGGAGGTTTTTTCCCCTCCGGAACACAAAAGCGGTGTCAGTGTGATCTCGCATGATGAAGTGTCCCCATCATGCCCGAGCAACCCCCGCGCGACAAGCCGGGGCAACGCGCGAACCCGCCGCGAATCGAGCGAAACCGCCCTCCGGCGGAAACCCAAAAAAACCCGCCGGGATCGCCGGCGGGGGTCGGAAAACCGTTGGGGAAGGCGCCGCTTTTTCGCTCAAAGTCCGGCGGCGCTGATGGCGTGGGTCAGCGGATCCAGCAGCAGGCCGGGGAACAGACCCAGCGCCAGCACGCCGGCGGTCAACAGCCCCAGCACCACCACGCTGGGCAGGTCCACGCGCAGCAGGGCCGCGCCTTCGGGCCCGTCCATCACGAAGCCCCGTTTGAGCACCCGCAGATAGTAGTAGAGGGCCACGGCACTCATGGCGACGGCGAAGCAGACCAGCCACATCAGGCCCAGCCCCCCCTTCGCGCTCAACGCCACGCCGAACAGGGAGAATTTCCCGATGAATCCGGCCATCGGCGGAATGCCCGCCAGGGAAAGGAAGAAGATCATCAGCATGAACGACAAGACCGGCGCCCGGCGATGCAGCCCCTCGAAGGATTCCAAGGCGTCGGAGCCCTCGTGGTTCCGCTCGACCACGCCGGTCACGCCGAACGCGCCGATGGTCGTCAACCCGTAGATCATCACGTAGAACAGCAGCGCCGCGAAGCCCACGCTCCGATGGGCGGGATCGGCCAGCGCCTGCACGGCCACCAGCATGTAGCCCGCGTGCGCGATGGCGGAATAGGCGAGCAGCCGTTTGACCCGTTTCTGCGCCACGGCCACCAAGTTGCCCAGCAGCAGCGAGAAGAACGCCAGAATCGCCAGCGTCGGCGCCCAACCACTCTGCATGTTCCCCCAAGCCGCATGACCGGCCACGTCGGTGAAGCCCACCATGACGACCTTGCCCAGCAGGAAGAACGCCGCCACCTTCGAGCCGGAGGCGATCAACGCCGCCACCGGAGTGGGCGCGCCCACGTAGGCGTCCGGGGCCCACAGGTGGAACGGCACCGCCGCCACCTTGAACCCGAAGCCCACCACCACGAGCGCCACGGCCGCCGCCACCGCCGGCTCCATGCCCCGGCCTTGCAGCGCCCGGCCGATCTCGCGCAGGTCGAGGCTGCCGGACAGCCCATAGAGCAGGCTCAGGCCAAACAGCAGAAACGCCGCCGCCACGCCGCCGAACAGGAAGTACTTCAACGCCGCCTCCTCGGCGTCCGGGTTTTCGTCATTGAACGCCGTCAGCACGTAGAGCGTCAGGCTCGCCAGTTCGAGCGCCACGAACAGCAGCAAAATGTTCTCGGTGCTGACCATCAGCATCATCCCCACCGTGCCGAACAGCAGCAGCGAAAAATACTCGCCCACGTGCCGGGTAAACCGCGCGGGAATCGAAAGCAGCGCCGTCGCCAGGGCCATGAGGAGAATGACGGTCTTGGTCAACTGGCTGAGCGGGTCAATCACCAGCACCCCGCCGGGCGTGCGGCCATGCGCCCCGCCGCACAACGCCCACAGACCGGCCACCACGCAGCCCGCCGCCGCGCCGAAGGCGGCCACCCGCATCCGGCGTTCGAGGGGCGCGTCACGCATGACGCCGAGGTCCACCAGCAGCACCGCCAGGCCGGCCACCACCAACAGCGCCTCCGCGCCGCCGAGTTTCAGCAGTTCCAGATAACTCGTGGTCATCACAGCGCACCTCCCTTCGCCATGGTGGCCAGCAGGCCGTCCACACTGGGCATGATGTAATCAAGCAAGATTCGCGGATACAACCCCACCACCACCGAGGCCAGCAGCAGGATGAGCGCCCCCACCTTTTCCTGAATGGTGATCGGCGGCAGCTCGTGCCCGCCGCCTTCGGAGGCGCCCGCCGGCGGATCGGTGAAGAAGGCCCGCCGCATGGCCCGCAGGGTGTAGGCCACGCCCAAGACGATGCCCACGCCCGCCAGAATCGCCACGCCCGGGAAGGCGGACCACGCGCCGGTCAGGATGGACAATTCCGCCACGAACCCGCTGAAGCCCGGCAATCCCATCGCCGCCACGCCGGCCACCACGAAGGTGCCCGCCGCGAAGGGCAGGTATTTGTTGAGTTGCATCTGTTCCAAATCACCGAGCTGCCGCGTGTGGGTGCGGTCATAGACCATGCGGCCGACGACACCGAACAGCAGCCCCGCCAGCACGCCGTGGGAGAACATCTGCAGCACCGAGCCGCTCAATCCGTAGCGGTTCAAGGTCAGCAGACCGATGATCACGAACCCCATGTGACTCACGCTGGAAAAACCGATGACGAACTTGAAGTCCTGCTGCACCAACGCCACCAACGCGCCATACAGGATGCCCACCACCCCGAGCGTCACCAATGTTCCCTGCCAGGCCACCAGCCCCTCCGGAAACAGCGCCACGCCGGTGCGCAACGCGCCATACGCGCCGAGCTTCATCACCACGCCGGCCAGCAGCATGGACATCGCCGTCGGGGCCGCCACGTGACCGGTGGGCGCCCAGCTGTGGAACGGCCAGAGGCCGGCCAGAAAGGCGAACCCGATGAACATCAGCGGAAAGACCCAGAGCTGGAACCCGTGCGGCCAGTTCACGTTGCCCAGCACGCCAAGGTCCATCGTCGGGGCGCCCAGTTGCCGCCAGCCCATCGCCAGAATGGCCACGATGCCCGCCAGCGAAAGGGCGCTGCCCACGAAGGAGTACAGCACCAGCTTCATCGCGCCGTATTCCTTGCGGGTCGAACCCCAGATCGCGATCAGGAAGTATTTCGGCACGATGGCGATTTCATAGAACACCAGCAGCAGGAACAGGTCCCGGCTCAGGAACACGCCATACACGCCCCCGATGAGGGCGAGGTAGAAGGCGTAAAAGCCGCGGGTGCGGTGTTCGATGTTCCAGGAAAACAGCACCCCGACCACCGACGCGATGGCGGTCAGCAGCAGCAGGCAGATGCTGATGCCGTCCACCGCCAGGTGATACTCGATGCCGAATTGCGGGATCCACGGCACGCGCGCCACCTCGGCCCAGCCGCCGGAGGCGTCGTAGCGGGCCGCGCCCACGAAGGTCAACAAGGCCGCCAGCAGCATGGTGCCCAAGGCCACCCGGCGCGCCGTGGCGGACCGCATTCCGTTCCCCAGGAGCAGCACCAGCATGCCCAGGAACGACACATAAATCGGCCAGGCGAGAATGCTCACCGCGCATGCACCTCCCGCCGGCGCCGGTCCGCTCGCGCGAACGCCGCACCGACCTTCAAGCTTGGCTCCATTCGATCCATCTTCAACGACTCACTGCTTCGACCAATTGGGTCACCGCCGGGTTGATGACGCCCAACACCAGTTGCGGCATCACCCCGAGCACCAGCATCAACACCAGCGCCGGCGCCACCAGCCACCGCTCGTTCACGGTCATGTCCGGCAGCTTCGCCCAACGCGGCTCCAAGGGGCCCAAAAACACCCGCTGATAAAACGTCAGCAGGAAAATGGCGGTGATCAGCAACCCCGGCGCCGCCACCACGGCCGCCCACGGGCTGATCCCGAACGCGCCCCGGAAAATCAGAAACTCACCCACGAACCCGTTCAAGCCCGGCAACCCCAGCGAGGCGAAGGCCGTGATGCCCAGCAAACCGGCGTAAATCGGCACCACCTTGCGCAACCCGCCGAAATCGCCCATCGAACGCAGCCCGCCCGAACGCTCCTCCAGCATGCCCAGCAGACAGAAGAAGGTGGCGGCGGTCAGACCGTGGTTGAACATCTGCAAGACCACGCCGTTCATGATGGCCGCCCGGCTGGCCGCCGGATCGCCCACCGCCGGATTCAGCTTCACCACCAGGAAAATGCCCAGCAGGCAGTAGCCCAGGTGGTTGATGGAGGAGTAGGCCAGCATCCGCTTGAGGTCCACCTGCGCAAACGCCGACCACGAGGCCAGCAAAATCGTGGCGATCGCCAGCACCGTCAGCACCGGCAGGGCCGCCCGCAACTGATCGGGGAAGATCGGCAGCAGGATGCGCACGAAACCATAGACGCCCATCTTGGACATGGCGCCGGTCAGCAGCATCGTCACCGGCGTGGGCGCGGTGGCGTATGTGTCCGGCAGCCACGTGTGGAACGGCATGCAGGGCACCTTCACCGCAAACCCCAGGAACACCCCGGTGAAGGCCAGCATGGCGAGCGTCTTGCCGCTCAACCCGCTCCAGCCCACCACCTTGGCCAGGGCCTCCGGCAGTTTGCCGTCCTGCCCCTGCCGGGCCAGCGCCAAGAAATCAAAGGTGCCGGTCGCCAAGAACAACGCCAGAAAGGCCAGCAGCATCGCGATGCTGCCCACCATGGTATAAACAAAGAACTGCGTGGCCGCGGCGTCCCGCTGGGCACCGCCCCACAATTTGACGAGGAAAAAGGCCGGAATCAGGCTCAGCTCCCAGAAGATGAACCAGTGGAAAAAGTTCAGCGCCGTGAAGGTGCCGATCAGGCCCGCCTCCAGAAACAGCACCAAGGCATAATAAAGCGTGGGACGGTCCTTGGGCAGGGAACCGGACAGCAGCGACATGGGGGTCAAAATGGCGGCCAGCACCACCAGCAACAGCCCGATGCCGTCCACGCCCACAAAATAATCCACCCCCAGCGCCGGCACCCACGCGTGCCGTTCGACGTAGGCCATCGCGCCGTCGCCCGGCGTAAACCCGATCCACATGCCCAGCGCGCCGAGCAACACCAGGAACGCCGCGCCCACCGCGAAGCGACGGGCCGTCGCGCCCGCGGGTCGTCCGAGCAACAAGGCCACCCCCGCCACAACCGGCAGCAGCGTCAGCAGCGTGATGACAGGAAATCCGTTCATTATTATTGGCAACCCCAAGTCAACAGCAACAGCAGCGTGGCGAAGCCCACGCCGAGGGCCCGAAGATAATTGTGCACCCGCCCGTCCTGCAGCCGCGCCCCGGCGGCGCCGCGTTGGCGGATGGTTTCGCACCCCGCGTCAAACCCGGCATTCACCGCCTTGTCCTCGATGAAACGCCCGGCCCACGCGAAACCCACAAAGAGATAACTGGTGGCCAGCACCACGCCGCCGATCACCCAGCGGTCCACCCAGTCGCAGGCCCACGCCGCGCCCCGGTTGAACCGGATCACGGTGGCCTCGTAAAATTCGTCGAAATACAGCCGGTTTTGCAGCGCGCCAAACACGCCCGGCATCCGCGTCTCCAGCGGGTCGGGATCCTCCGCCCGTTCGCGCGGCTTCATGCCATACAACCACCAGCCCGCGCCCAGTCCGGCGAACACGCACAGGGTGGAAAACAGCATCAGCCCCATCACGTCGCCGGCGAACAGATGGCCCAGATGGAAATGCGCCACCTCGCCTTCGAGGAAATCCTGAGCCCACGGCCAGGCCGGCGTGCCAAAGAAGCCCATGATCACGGCGAACACCGCCAGAATCACCAGCGGACGGGTCATCACGGCGGGGCTCTCGTGCGGCTCCGCGGCATGGCCGTCCTTGCCTTCGGCGCCCCGGTATTTGCCGAAGAACACCGTGGCCACCTGGCGGGTCATGTAGAAAGCGGTCAGCACCGCGCCCATCAGCCCCAGCCAAAACGGCCCGCTCGACACCGGCCAGCCGTGCGCCGCGTGCAGAATCTCGTCCTTGCTCCAGAACCCGGAGAAAAACACCGGCACGCCCGCCAGCGCCATCATGCCGACGGCATAAGTGGCAAACGTCACCGGCATCCAGCGTTTCACCCCGCCCATGTAGCGGATGTCCTGCTCGTCATGGCACCCGTGAATCACCGAGCCGGCGCCCATGAACAGCAGCGCCTTGAAGAAGGCGTGCGTCAGCAGGTGGAACATGCCCACCGCCACGCCGCCCACGCCGAGGCCCAGGAACATGTAGCCCAACTGCGACACGGTGGAGTAGGCCAGGATGCGCTTGATGTCGTTTTGGGCCACCGCGATCAACGCCGCCACCAACGCCGTGATGGCGCCCACCCAGGCCACCACGATCAGGGCCGGCGTCACGCCATTCGCGCCCGCGCCCACTTCCAGCAGGGGATAAATACGCGCCATCAGGAACACGCCCGCCGCCACCATCGTCGCCGCGTGAATCAACGCGCTGACCGGCGTGGGACCTTCCATCGCGTCCGGCAACCACACGTGCAGCGGCACCTGGCCGGACTTGCCGACCGCCCCGCAGAACAGCAGCAGGCTGATCAGCGTGGCGGGCGCCAGAAAACCGGCCAGCCCCACCGCGCCGAGCGCCGCCAGGGACCCCTCTTCCAGACAGCCCGCGCCGTCGGCGTAAAAGGTGAGGGTGCCCGTCTGGGAATACCACCACACCATCCCCAGCAGAAAGCCGATGTCGCCGATGCGGGTGGTGATGAAGGCCTTCTTGGCGGCCGCGGCGGCCTCGGGTTTGTGGAACCAGAAACCGATCAGCAGGTAGGAGGTCAGGCCCACCAGCTCCCACCCCACGAACAACAGCAGCAGGCTGTTGGCCACCACCACGCCCAGCATGGCCGCGGCAAAGAGGGAGAGAAAACCGAAGAAACGGGTGAAATTGTCGTCATGGGCCATGTAGCCCACGCTGTAGATGAAGATCAGCAACCCGACGAAGGTCACCATCGCCGCCATGGCCGCCGAAAGCGGATCCAGCACCCAGCCCAGTTGCAGGGTCGTGTGACCGAACCGGATCCAGTCGAAGTTGCGCACCAGCCGCTCTTCCGGGTGCGCCGCCATGACCAGGAAGCTGAGCACGGCGATGACGCACGACACGCTCATCGCGCCGATCGCCAGGGTGGCCGCCCGCCGGCGTCCCTCCTTGCGGGTCACCGCAATCACGGCCGCCGCCAGCAGCGGCAGGACCGGCACCAGAATGAAAATATTGGCAAAAAATTCCATCAGCCGACTTTCCAATGCGACAGGTTGCGGAACGAACTCAACATGGCCGGGTTGCGCGTCATCCTTTCAGGCGGTTCGGGACATCCAGGTTGACCGTGCGCCAGCGGCGGTAGATGGCGATGATCAGCGCCAAACCGACGGCCACCTCCGCCGCCGCCACGCCGATGGCAAACAGGGCGAACAGCAAGCCGTCCGCGGGCGCGGGCGACGGTTGATGCCGCCAGAACGCGATGAAATTCAGGTTGGCCGCGTTGAGCATCAGCTCGAGCCCCATCAGGGTCAGGATGCCGTTGCGCCGGGTCAGCACGCCCCCCAGCCCGATGCCGAACAGCAGGGTCGAGAGCAGGAGATAATGATGCAGCGGAACCATCGGTCAACTTCCCTTCTTCGCGGGCCGGCGGGTGGCGATGAGCACGCCCCCGATGAGGGCCACCGTCAACAGCAGGCCGATCCCTTCCAAGGCCACGACGTAATTCGCCATCAACGCCTCGCCCAGTTCCTTCACCGGCGCCGTGCCTTCCCCGGAACGCTCGATATGAAACCGCGGCGAAGCCACCAGGCAGGAAATCAAACCGCCGGTCACCAGCGCCGCCGTGCCCACGCCCACCACGGCGGGCCGCACGGCCAGGCTTTCCGAGGGCAGCCCCACGTTGCGCGTCAGTTGAATGACGAACACGATCAAAATAATCACGGCCCCCACATAGACCAGCACCTGCACCACGCCCAGGAACTGGGCGTCCAGGGTGAGGTAGGTCACCGCCAGCCCGAGAAAGGCCACCACCAGCGCCAGCGCCGAATGCACCGGCCGCCGCAGGGTCATCGCCGCCAGCGCGGCGCCCCACGTCACGGTTGCAATCAATGGAAAGGTCAAACCCATGCGCGCTCCTTACTCCGCGTACCGATACACCCGCCGGGAGGGCGGTTCCCACGGCCGCCACAATTTGGAAAGCCCCAGATAGGCCGCCAGCAACACCCCGCCGCACAGCACCCAGCGCCACAAGCCGGCGGTGGGGAACCGCCAGGCCGCGCTGTAATGCCACATCGCCAGCACCACGATGTTCACCACCACCATCGGCACCATGAATTTCCACGCGAACTCCATCAACTGATCGGCCCGCATGCGCGGCAGGGTGCCCCGCAGCCAGACGAACAAGGCGATGAAGCAAAACAGCTTGCCGAAAAACCACAGCCAGGAAGGAATCCACGCGAGGAAGGAAAACGGCGCGCGCCACCCGCCCAGATAAAGAGTGATCGCCAGCCCGCTCACGGCGAACAGCCCCATGTATTCCCCGAGAAAGAACAGGGCATATTTAAAGCCGGTGTATTCCAGCATGTGGCCCGCGATGATTTCCGATTCGCCTTCCGGCAGGTCGAACGGGGTGCGATTGGACTCCGCCGTGGCCGCCACGAGGAACAGCAGAAAACCGCCCAGCCCCCACGGGGTAAAGACGTGCCACTTCGCCAGGATGCCGCCGTAATAGCCGGCCTGGGCGTTCACGATGTCCACCAGGGAAAGCGAGCCCACCGCCATGGCCACCACCAAGGCCGAAACGACCAGCGGAATTTCATAGCTGATCATCTGGGCGATGCCCCGCATCGAGCCCAGCAGGGCATATTTATTCCGGCTCCCCCATCCCGCCATGAACACGGCGATTTCCTTGATGCCGCCCATGGCGAAGAAAAAGACGAGGCCGGCCTCCATGTCCAAGGCGACCATGTTGCGCCCGACGGGCAACACCGCGTACGCCATGATCACCGGGGCCACCGCCACGATCGGCGCCAGCGTGTGCACCAGCTTGTCCGCCTGCGCGGGAATGATGTCCTCCTTGGTCAGCGCCTTGATGCCGTCGGCCATGGGCTGCAACCAGCCCCACGGCCCCACGCGATTGGGCCCCATGCGGTTCTGCAACCGCCCCAGCCCCTTGCGCTCGATCCATGTGGTCACGGCGAACAGGCCCGCGAACGCGCCCACGATGGCCGCGGCGGCCACCACCATCGAAACGCCCGTCTGGATGGGGCCTTCGGGAAACAGCCCCACGAACCAGTGCATCAACGTGACGAAAATTTGATCGAGAGCGTTCACAAGCAGCGGGAGGTTTCGGGATCAGGCAGCCATGCGCGCGGGAGGCGCCGCCTTGGCGGCGGCCTTGGCCTTGCCGGCCTCGATGCGCGCGTCCGCCAGCGCGGCTTCGGTGGGATTGATTTCGTGGAAATAGGCGTTCGGTTTCGCGAGGTCCTTCTTGTGCCGGAGCAGCTCGCCGAACCGGTCCTCGGCCGTCACTTCAAAGGCGCTGTCCATCTTGATCGAATCGAACGGGCAGACCTCGACGCAAATCTGGCAGCCCATGCAGACGGAAATATCCAGATCAAACACGCGCGGCCGCCGCAGGGAGCGCCCCTGCTTGTTGCGCTCGACCTCGATATAAATGCACTGGGGCGGGCATTCCTGCTCGCAAATCTTGCATGCGACACAGCGCAGGCCTTCCTCCGGGCTTTCGCCATCAAAAATGAGCATCGGAAAACAACGGCTGTTTTCCGGGATGGGCTGGCGCTCGTCGGGATACTCGATGGTCGGCAGCCGTTGCGGATCATAATAACTGCCCAGAAAGTTCCGGGCCGTTTCGATCATTCCTTTGATGACGCCAACACCTAGCACGCGGGGAATCATGACAAATAGGCTTTGCTGATGGCAAGCGTCACTTGCGATAAAGCTGAGTTTTTTTTGACGGGGGCCGTTTCGAACCGGCGCCGGCGCGGTTCGGAACGGCGAAACCGGCCGTGGCTCACCGGTCCACCTCCCCCAGCACGATGTCCACCGCGCCCAGAATGACCACCGCGTCCGGCAGGGTCTGGCCCAGGCACATGTCCTCGAGGATGGTCAGGTTGATGAAGCTGGGCGGACGAATCCGGAACCGGTAGGGCTTCCGGCTGCCGTCGCTGATGAGGTAGAATCCCAGCTCGCCCTTGGGCGCCTCGATGCGGCCGTACACCTCGCCCTTCGGCGGCAGCAGATTGCGCTGCCGCGCCCGCGGATCCATGATCGGACCGTCGGGCAGGTCCTTGATCGCCTGCCGCAGGATCTTCAGTGATTCCCGCATCTCGAGCACCCGCATCATGTAGCGGTCAAACACGTCGCCGCGCTCGCCCAGGGGCACCCGGAAGGAGAAGCGGTCGTAGATGCCGTAGCGGTCCACCTTGCGCAGGTCATAATTCACGCCGCTGGCCCGCAGGGACGGGCCGGTGATGCCCGCGTTGATGGCCAGCTCTTTCGAGAGCACCCCCACGCCCTGCGTGCGGCCGGCGACGATTTCATTGCCGGTCAGCAGGTTTTCCATTTCGTCGAGGAAGCGCGGAAAATGGTCCACGACCGCCTTGGCCCGATCCAGCCACCCCTCGGGCAGGTCCGTCCGGACGCCGCCGAAGCGGAGGTAATTGCACATCATGCGGGCGCCGGTGAGTTCCTCGAACAGGTCCAGCATCTTTTCCCGCTCGCGGAAGGCATACATGAGCGGGGTGCCCATGGTGCCCATGTCGTGCATCAGGAAGCCCACCAGACAGGCGTGATTCACCAGCCGCGTCAGCTCGGCGGTGATGACGCGGAGATACTCGGCGCGCTCGGGCACCTGGTAGCCGGTCAACTGCTCCACCGCGATGGCGTAGGCCCAGTTGTTGGTCAGCGAGCAGAAGTAATCCAGCCGGTCGGTGTAGGGCATCATGCCCAGGTAACTGGTGTGTTCGCCGATCTTTTCATGGTTGCGGTGCAGGTAGCCCAGCACCGGCTTCAGGCTCACGATCTTCTCGCCGTCCAGCACCACGTCCATCCGGAACACCCCGTGGGTCGAGGGGTGGTGCGGCCCCACCGCCACTTCGAGCGCCTGCCCGCCGGCGGGGTCCTCCAGCGTCTTGGGCGTCACCTCGTACGCCGGCGCGGATTCCAGTTGGATCGCCTCGTCTGCCTCGCCGTTCACCGGCCGGGATGCCGGCGCCGTCAACACCTCGCGTTCGTTGCTCATTCCGTGCCCTCCACCGGGTAGTGCCGACGCGCCTTGTTCAACACCTCGCCGTGCGGCGTGGGTTCGTATTCGTAATCGTCGGGTTCCACGTAGTCCTTGCGCATGGGATGATCGGCAAACCCCTCCCACATCAGGATGCGGCGCAGGTCCGGATGCCCGGTAAACTCCACGCCGAACAAATCATACACCTCCCGCTCCTGGAATTCGGCGGCGCGGTAAACGGGGGTCAGCGACGCCACCTTCGCCTCGTCCGTGCGGTTGACCGTGCGCTGGCGGATCACCACCGGCCCCAGGCCCAGCGCCATCGAGTAGAGGTGATAAACCACCTCCAGGAACCCCGGGCGGCGGCGCTTCACGGTGACTTCGACCTCCCGCTCCTCGCCCCGGATCATCTGTTTCCGGATCACCGTCTCCTCGACCAGTTTGTCCGGCCAGTCCACGCCGGTCACGTTCGAGCAGTAGTCCAACCGCAAATCCCCGGCCTCCTTCAGGTAGCGCGCGGCCGCGACGGCGTGCGCGGGATCCACCACCAGCGAGGATTGCTCCGGCACGGCGGGATTGGGCTGAATCTCGACCACGATCCCGGGCACCGCTTTTTCGAGCCGCTGTTTCAGCGTCTCCAAATCAGGCGGTGGGGCCGTCTTCGCGGCGGGGGCGACGTTTTTCTGAGACGATGCACTCACGACAGCTCTCCTCGGTTTACGACTTCCGCACCCACGGGTGACGCACCACCGGACGCGGTCCCCAAAGCTCCTGATTGCAGGGCGGATTCAGGTCATTCTCGCCGTATTCCGGCACCGGGTATTCGCCCGGCACGGCCTCCTTCAGATGGCGGGGCCGGTCCGGCCCGGTCAATTTCTGCCCGTCAATCTTCTTCTGCAGGGTGATGATGCCGTGCAGCAACGCCTCCGGCCGGGGCGGACACCCGGGGATGTGCACGTCCACCGGCAGGTAACGGTCAATCCCCTTGAGCACGTTGTAACCCTGCTTGAACGGCCCGCCGGAAATCGCGCAGGCGCCCATGGCGATCACGTACTTCGGCTCCGGCATCTGATTGAACAAGCGCACCACCAGCGGCGCCATCTTCTTCGTCACCGTCCCCGCCACGATCATCAGGTCCGCCTGACGCGGCGAAGGCCGGAACACCTCCGCGCCGAACCGGGCGATGTCAAACCGGGCCATCGAGGCGGAAATCATCTCGATCGCGCAGCACGCCAGGCCGAAATTCAACGGCCACAAGGAGCTGCGCCGTCCCCAGTTGTACACCCAGCTCGTGAGATCCTGGAGGGTGGTGGTGATCACCCCCCGCTTGCCCAGTTCGCTTCGCAAATTTTCGTCCATCATGCCATTCAGCCTTCCGTGTTCCACCTCACTGCCAGCGCAACATCCCCTTCCGCCAGGCCCAGACCAGCCCCTCCACCAGGAGCAGCAGAAACGCCATCACCGCCAGAAACGCCCCCACCGACAGCCCGCCAAAAGCCACGGCGAACGGCAGCAGAAACACCGTCTCCACGTCGAAAACCAGGAAGATGATGGCATATACGTAGTAGCCCGCATGGAACTGAATCCACGGGTCCCCCTTCGCCACCAACCCGCACTCGTAGGTCGCGTTCTTGATGGGCCCCGGTTTCTGCGGCGAAAAAAGCTGCGCCCACACCCACGCCAGCGCCAACGGCCCGACGCAGAAGCCCACCGCCACCGCGCCCAGCACGCACAAGAAGATGTAAGGATGCTGTTCCATTAATCGTTATTTACTTCTCAATACACCACCCTAATTGGCCTCCGGCTCGTGCCGCCGCAGGCCCACCGCGTGAGCGATGTCGTCAAATTCCTCGCGGCCAACTGTTTCCAAACGCTTCCCGCGCGCCTTCAATTTCTCGTTGAGGCGGATCACCGTTTCCGTCATCTGCTCATGGGTCTCTTTCGAGCCTCCCACCAGCGCGAAATTCGGCCCCGTGGTCACCCGCTTGTGCCCGTCGGAATCCAAGCCGACCCCGAGCAACATGGCCCGGCGTCTCTGATTTGACCGCCCGTTCGACATAAGCGCAGGCTAATTCGAAGATCACCTCTTTCCAAGCAAAATTCCCAAATTCATCCGCCGCGAAACCGCCCGCCCCGAATCCTCCGCCGGCGACCACGCCCCCCCGTCGGAAAAATCCTCCGCCGGCTGCCCTCGGAACCCGTCGGGAAAGGGAAACATTCCGCCGCGTGTGAGCCCCGGTCCGCAGCAAGGACGCGTGTCCCCCCCGCGGCGGGACGCCCCACTTTTTTCAAACAGGCTCCAAAAGCCAGCTTTGCCCCGGCGGGCTGCCCTTTTTCCGCTCCCCTTCACCCCCCGATCCAGCCGTAATGCAGCAGCGCCCCGGCCACCAGCAAACCACCACTCAGCAGCAGCAACAGCTCGAAAACGCGCAACCGGAACGGAGTCCACCGCAACCGTCCCGACACCTGCCGGATCTGGAAATAATCCTCCACGAAAGCCGGCCCCCACCAGCGGGGCGAAGGCGTGCCCGAATACCGGCGCAAAAAGCTCCGAATCCCCAGCCACCACACGCCCACGGCAATAATCCCGAAATAGAGGCCCGCCAACAACAACAGATGATCCAGTGCCATCCTCACCGGCCCCATTCAGCCCCAATCCGCCCCCGCCGGCAAACGGAATCTTTCCCCCATCCCCTCCACCGGAAACAATCCGGCGCCCCGGACAGACTGATTTTCGTTGGTGACGCATCCAACCCGCGAACCTGAAAAACCGAATCCCGAGGGACCGAGGAGCCAGAACAAATCCGCATCCCGAAATCTGAAAACCCCACCCCCCTCCCCCCGCCGGATCGCACCCGCCTCTGACGGGTCGGCTTCGGCGGGAAGCCGGAGTCGGAGGCGGGCGAAGGTTCGCTCAACCGGCGGCGGAGGAGGACGGATGGATGAGGGCCTGGCGGGTGGCTTCGAGATCGAGGCGGATTTGCTCCGCGAGGGCGTCGAGGGAGGGGAAGCGTTGTTCGGGGCGGAGCCGGCGGACGAATTCGAGTTCGAGGTTGCGGCCGTAGAGGTCCAGTTCGAGGTCCAGCAGGTGGGCCTCGACCCGGAGCGGCGCGGTCTCGCCGGTGACGGTGGGGCGGCGGCCCACGTTGACGGCGGCGGCCACG
>CAZRPT010000047.1:0-17354 GCA_964601985.1 uncultured Verrucomicrobiota bacterium | reverse complement strand
GGTGGAGCGGGGTGAGGCGTAAATCCGGGCTTGACCCTTCGGGGGGCGGTTTTTGATAGGGTGCGGGCCATGTCGTTCGCCTCGCTGACCTTTTTCCTGTTCCTGCCGCTGGTGTTCGCGGCGCATTGGGCGGGCCGGGGACGGCGCTGGCAGAACGCGGTGTTGCTGCTGGCCAGCTACCTGTTTTATGCGTGGTGGGACTGGCGGTTTTGCGGGCTCATGCTTACGGCGTCGCTGTCGGACTGGGCGGTGGGGCGGGCCCTGGGCCGGACCCGCGCGCCCGGCAAACGCCGCCTGCTGTTGGGCGTTTCGCTGCTGGTGGACCTCGGCCTGCTGGGGTTCTTCAAATATTTCAACTTCTTCGCCGACAGCCTGGCGCTGGCGCTGGCCGCCGCGGGGGTGGAGATCAACACCTCCTCGCTCAACCTCGTGCTGCCGGTGGGCATCAGCTTTTACACCTTCCAGACCCTCAGCTACACGCTCGACATTTACGGCGGGAGGCAGCGTCCGCATCGCGGTTTGCTCGAATACCTGGCCTTCGTCTCCTTCTTTCCCCAACTGGTGGCCGGCCCCATCGAACGGGCGCGGGAGCTGCTGCCGCAGTTTTGCCGGAGGCGGACATTCTCCCCGGCGTGGGCCGTGTCCGGCTGCCGGCTCATCCTGTGGGGCCTGGCGAAAAAGCTCCTGCTGGCGGATCACCTGGGCACGGTGGTGGACGCGGTGTACGTCCGGGCCGACACGGCGGGCGCCGCCGAACTGGCGCTGGCCACGCTGGCCTTCGCGTTCCAGATTTACGCGGACTTCGCCGCCTACTCGGACATCGCCGCCGGGGTGGGGCGGTTGTTCGGCATCCGGTTGACCCGCAATTTCGCGCTGCCCTACTTCGCCCCCAACCTCGCGGAATTTTGGCGGCGCTGGCACGTGACGTTGTCCCGCTGGTTTCGCGATTATGTCTATATCCCGCTGGGCGGCAGCCGGGTGCCCTGGCCGCGGCATCTGGCGAACCTGATGGCGACGTTTCTGCTGAGCGGCCTGTGGCACGGGGCGGCGTGGCATTTCGTGGCGTGGGGCGGCTGGCACGGGCTGGGCGTGGTGGTCGCGCACCTCTGGCGGGAACGCCGGCGGCGGCGCGGGGAAATCGCCGATCGCCCGTGGACGCGCGCGCTGAGCGGCGGGGCCACGTTCCTGTTCGTGAGCGCGGGCTGGGTGTGGTTTCGGGCGGCCAGCGTGGACGAGGCGGCGCGAATTTTGGGGCGGATCGCCGCGGGTGCGTTCAATCCGGCGGTCTGGGCGGGGCTCGGGCCGGCGCTGGCGCAAAACGCCGCCTGGCTGGCCGGCTTGGGCGGCTTCGTGCTCATCGAGTGGCTGGGCCGGGCGCGCTGGAATCCGCTGGCCTGGGAACGACTGCCGCGGCCCGCGCGCTGGGCGGGCTATACCGCGCTGCTGTGGGCCATCCTGCTCTGGGGCGGGCGATCCACCGAATTCATCTATTTTCAGTTCTGAATCATGCGTCGGTTTTTGCTCCAAATGCTCGCGTTTCTCCTGCTGCAAGCGGGCGTGCTGATGGGATTGCTGGCGGGACGCGACATCCCGCCGGATTCGCCGAACTACCTCGCCGAGACCGTGCCCAAGAACATCCGGCTGCATCGGCTCGGGCCGGGGAAGCTCATCCTGGTGGGGGGATCGAGCGCGGCGTTCGGGTTCTGGTCCGACCGGATCGAGGCGGCGCTGGGCCGGCCGGTGCAGAACATGGGGCTCGCCGCGGGGCTGGGCGCGGAATACCTCCTGGCCGAGGCCGCCGCCGGCGCGCGGGCCGGCGACGTGGTGGTGCTGAGCCTCGAATACGACCACTTCGCCCGCGGCCCGGACCGCGGCGCGTGGCGCGGGCTGGGATTCGAGCCGGAGATTTTGCGGCAGGTGCTGAGTTTTCGTCCCGCCGGGGTGGCGTGTCTCGGGCTGATTCACGGGCGCCGGGTGGTTTTGGAACGCGGCCGACCGATTGTGGGGGCGTGGGGACGCGCCGGCCTGCGGGGCTGGGGGCGGCGGTGGGGACTGCTTCCGCCCGCGTCCCCGCCGGATCGGGGCTTCAACCGGTGGGGCGATTTCATCGGACACCGCGACCAGCCGGCGCGCGCCGACGGGCGGCAAGTCCTCGGCGGCCACGTGGTGTACGACGCCCGCAACTACCCCAATCCCGTCCTCTGCCGGCGCGTGGCGCGGTTCGCCCGGCGGATGCGCGCGCGCGGCGTCACGGTGGCGTGGTCCTTCGCCCCCAAGCCGGCCCCGGTGCTGGCCCGCGAAGCCGGCCTCGCCGAACGCCTGGAGCGCGCCCTCCATGCCATCCCCGACCTGCTCCTGCTCGACCGCCCCGCCGACCACGGCTATCCGCCGGAGCAATTTTTCGACACCGCCAATCACCTCACCGCCGCCGGCGCCGCCGCCCGCACCCGGCGCCTGATCGCGGCGCTGCGAAAAGCCGGTCTTTCCGCCCGCGTTTCCCGTCGGTCGGCTCCCGCCGGACGGGCTTCCGTCACGCCTGCCGGTAAATGACCACCAGAAACACCACGCAGGATTCGGCGCCGGGATTGACGATGGCGTGGGGCACGTCCGCCCGGTAGCTGGCCGAATCGCCGGGCCCCAGCTCCTCGGTGTCCTGGTTCGAGCTCACCCGCACCCGGCCCTGATGCACGGTGAGAAATTCCCGCGTGCCGGCGAAATGGGGCGCGCTCCGCAGCTCGCCGCCCTGGCGGAGGGTGACTTCGTAGAACTCGACGTCCTTTTCGAGGTTCAGCGGCGAAAGGGTGCGAATGGTGCATTGCGGGTCGGAACGATACAGGTGGGCGCGGTCGTCCGCGCGAATGACGTGGATGGTCGAGGCCTCGCCGGGGCTCTCCACCAGCTCCCCCACCGAGCGCCCGAAGGCCTGCGCGATCCGGCAAACCACCGCGAGGGTGGGGTTGGCGCGACCGCGCTCGATCTCGCTGAGCATCGAGCGGCTCACGCCGGACACGGTCGCGAGGGCCTCGAGGGACCAGTTGCGCTCGCGCCGGAGCGCCTTGATGCGCTGGCAGAGCCGTTCGCTGGCGGAGTCGGGCGCGGGCTCCGGCGGCGCCGGCGGAGACTTGAGGCGGGTTTTCTTTCGGGTCGCGGCCATGTTCAATATGTTGGAAATTTCTCTTGCATTCCGAACAGCGGGCGTCCATTATTCCGCACGCAACGTCCGTGATACCGGAGGCTGCGCCAAAACCCCGCGGCGGGCAACCCTGTTTTTCCGCCGCCCAAGCGCGATATTGTGATGCAAAAGACCATGAAGGCCCTCGTCAAACGCCACGCCGAACCCGGCCTCTGGCTCGAAGAAGCGCCCGTGCCGGAGATCGGCATCAACGACGTGCTGATCCGCGTCCACCGCACCGGCATTTGCGGCACCGACCTGCACATCCATCAATGGGATGAATGGGCCCGGAAGACCATCCCCGTGCCGATGATCGTGGGGCACGAATTCGTGGGGGAAATCGTCGAGGTGGGCTCGAACGTGACCGACTTCCACCCCGGCCAGTTGGTGAGCGGCGAAGGGCATGTGGTGTGCGGTCGCTGCCGCAACTGCCTGGCCGGGCGGCGGCACTTGTGCGCCCACACCCAGGGGATCGGCGTGAACCGGCCGGGCGCGTTCGCCGAGTATCTGGCCCTGCCGATGACCAACGTCTGGGTCCACAGCGAGGGCATTGACAAGGACGTGGCGGCCATCTTCGACCCGTTCGGCAACGCGGTCCACACGGCGCTTTCCTTCCCGGTGCTGGGCGAGGACGTGCTGGTGACCGGCGCGGGCCCCATCGGGATCATGGCGGCGGCGGTGGCGCGCCACGCCGGCGCGCGGTACGTGGTCATCACCGACGTGAACCCCTGGCGGTTGGAGCTGGCGCGCAAGGTGGGGGTGACGCTGGCGGTGAACCCGCAGGAGCGCGGCCTGGACGACGTCCAGCGCGAGCTGGGGATGCAGGAGGGTTTCGACGTGGGCCTCGAAATGTCCGGCAACGCCCGGGCGTTCCACCAGATGATCGCCTCGATGTGTCACGGCGGAAAGATCGCCCTGCTGGGCATCCCCAGCCGCGAGCTGGCCATTGACTGGCAGCAGGTGATTTTCAACATGCTCACCATCAAGGGGATTTACGGGCGCGAGATGTACGAGACGTGGTACAAGATGACCGTCATGCTGCAGGGCGGGCTGGACCTGCAGCCGGTCATCACCCACCGGCTGCCCTACACCGAGTTCGAGGCGGGCTTCCAGGCGATGCTTTCCGGCGAATGCGGCAAGGTGGTCCTGAGCTGGGAAGACATCTGAGAGCCCGGCGGAAAAGCGGGATAAAGCGGGATCTCCCGCCGCGTGGAGGCACACGGCCGGCCGCGGGGGCGCAAAAATGCCCTCTGGCGGCCGGCGGGGGTTCCCCCAACCCGGCATTCCCGGGCGGGCTCCGAACCTCTCGCTGACTTTTCACCTCTCCCCGCCTCCCCCCGTCACGCGGCGCTCCGCGCTCACCCGGCGGGGGATTTTTCTTCCGCGCGCCGACCGCGTTGCTTCTCGCGGGCCACGAGGCGGTCGGCGAGCCGGGTGGGTTCGGGAAGGCGGAAACCGCCCCCGCAGGCCAGCGTCAGCTCGACGGCATCCGTCAGCGTCATGCGATGGCCCACGCTGATGTACAGCGGCCTCACGCCGTCCCGGGTGCGCAGCACGGCGCCCACCACCTCGTCCTCCACCCACAGCGGCGTCTGGCTGCCGCGGGGTTCCGCCGGCGGATCGTGGCGTCCGATCAACCGGCTCTTGGCGCACCCCACCGCGGGGAGCCCCGTCACCACCCCCACGTGGCACGCGATGCCGAACCGTCGCGGGTGCGCCAGCCCCTGGCCGTCACACATCAGGACGTCGGGCCGCCGGCGCAGGCGCCGCAACGCCTCCAGCAGGGCCGGCGCCTCGCGGAAGGAAAGCAGCCCCGGCACGTAGGGAAAGACGAGCCGTTGCCGGGCCGTCCGTTGTTCCACCACCACCTTTTCGCGCAAATCCCACACCACCACCGCCGCGAGACAGTAGCGGCCGTCCGGGGAAAAAGCGGCGTCCAGTCCGGCCACGTGGCGGACCTGCCGCGCCAGGGGAACCACCCGGACCTGCTCGGCGAGCGCGCGTTGCAGCTCGATCGCGGCCCGCGGCGCGAGATTCCACTCGTGGGGAACGGGAGGCAGTTTCATGCGGGGAGGTTAATGAAAAAAAGCGGGCGCGCGAAAGACGCGAAACGAAGCGAGGGCGGTCCGCAGCGCGGTGGGCCAGGCGACTGCTCGACCCGCCGGAGACGGGCGTCCATCTCCGGATGAAAGGCTCGCGCTCCAATTTGAAAGGGCATCAGGGGGCGGATTTTCCCTTCGGCAGCGCGGGCTGACCGCTTGCGCGCGAGGGGCGCGAGGCGGGTCAGGGGACGGGCGGCGGTGCGTGCCGCGCGGCGTTTCCGAGGGGGGCTGGCCGGATTTCCGCCCAGTTTCGGATGCCAATGATCGGGAGCGCAAACCGGAAGGCCGCTTCCCACCGGTCCGTGTCGGCCAGGCGAAAGACGTCGTACAACCGTCGTTTCCGGCCCAGTCGTTGCCCGCCCGTTCCCCGCTCGCGCAGGCCGAACCGCAGTCCGCCCTCCCCGCCGGAGTCGGTGTGCCGGTAGAGGATGAAGGCGTCAATGCCGGACAACCCGTGCAGGCGGCGGCAGGCGTAGGCGAAACCGGCGGCTTGAAGCTGCTCGCCCTCCCGTCCCGGGAGCGCGTGAAAGCCCTGTTCGGAGAGGATGACGCGCCGGGGCCGCCCCTGATAAAGGAAGCGTTCCTGTCGCAGAAAAGCCGGCAGCACCTCGATGTTTTTGAACGTGATCTTGGGCGTCGCGAAGTCGGCCCGGGCTTCGTGGTCCGCCCACGTCCGCGGGTTGATCAGTTGCTCCGGATAGGCATGGAAGGCCACGTGCCACGGGAAGTTGCCTTCGGCCCGGGCCCGGGCGTTCAACCGTTCGAGAAATTCCCGGCCCGC
Source organism: uncultured Verrucomicrobiota bacterium (assembly GCA_964601985.1). Taxonomy (GTDB): domain Bacteria; phylum Verrucomicrobiota; class Verrucomicrobiia; order Limisphaerales; family J093; genus J093. Next base: position 11,299 of record CAZRPT010000047.1, on the reverse strand, counting down.
CATCGAGCGCCGGGGGTTGTCGGTCGCCCGCGCGGTCCAGTGATGATCGAGGGAAAGATAGATCCGCAGTCCGGGATGGATGGAGCGCACCGCCAGATGGGCGACGCGCAGCGCCGGGAGGTACCGGGCCACGACCTCCCCGGGCGCGGCTTCTCCGAGGTTGTACCAAAACCAGTGGGATTGAAGCTCGTTGCCGATGATGAGGCCGTTGACGCGCCCGTGCGTGCCGGCGGGATCGGTGTAGCGGTCCGCCAGAAAGGCCAGCGCCCCGCGAAAAACGCGCAGGCCGCGTTCGTCCGTCAGGTTGAAGGCGCCGATCTGGTTGGGCGCCGCGGCCAGGTCGGTGCGGGGGTGAATGAGCGGGTTGGCCGGATCGGGCCGCCGGGGCACGCGGTTGTAGATGACCAGGTAATTGACCACGCCGGCCCGGCTCAGCTTCGTGATCTGTTCGTCCAGCCGGGCCACGAACCAGCGGTTGAAGAAAATCCGTTCGCCGTCCACTTCCCGGCACGGGTTCCGGGGATTCCGCCCCCCGTCCACCAGCAGGTCCAACGGCACGTTTTGCGTGGCCTGTTTGACGCCCAGCCGCAGGGCGTCGTCCACGTCGGCGATGCATTGCAGCCCCTTGAGACCGCGGGGCGTCGGGAGGGGAAAATGCCGGACGGCCAGGGATTCCACGTTTTCCACCCACCGGGCCGGCCCCCGCGCCGCGGGGCGTTTCGCGTCCACCAGTTGGAACCGCGAGAACAACCGGTCCCGCGATCCCGCCCGGCGGGGCAGGGCGGTCTGAAACCCCGCCGGCACCGCGCGCCAATCCGCCGCGATGACGCGCCCCGCCGGGCGGGTTTCGCAAGGGCGCAGTTCGAGCAACCGGACGTCCCCGGGGTGATCCATCCGCGCGGTGAGAACCAGCCGGTCCGCCTCCGCGCGGACCTGGAGCAACCGGACGTCCGTTCCGGCCGGGGCGCCGTCCGCCGCCCCGGGCGCGCCCATCACGAGCGTCAGGAGCAAGCCGAACGCCACGGGAAGCGACCGCGAGCGCGGGCTTCCGCCTCGCGCCCGGCGGAAACGCCGGCCCGCCGCCTCATGGCGTTCGGCGGGCGCCGGGTTGGGCCGGTAAATCAGGAGCCGCGCGGACTTCACGGGGACCAGTTCGGGGGCGGAAAAAGGAATGGCTCCAGAGGTAGGACTTGAACCTACAACCGATCGGTTAACAGCCGATTGCTCTACCATTGAGCTACTCTGGAACCCAGAGGCGGCGCACGATAGCGGGGGCTTCCGCCGTCGTCAAACCCTTTTGCGCTTCGGGAGGCATTTTTTCTTTCCGGGAGGCCCGGCGCCGGGGATTTTTTTCCGGCCGTCCGGCCGCCTCCTCCCGCGGCGGGCCGGACGGATAAACAAACCTGCGCCTTTTGTTTAGTTTTCCTAAAATTACCTTGGTTTATCTTATTGATTCCAAATTGTGAAATCAAACGCAATCCGGCAAAAAAACCTGTTGCGTTGATCAAGGTCTGCTTATCCTGCCGCCGTCATGCAAATCATCAGTGCATTGCGATTGCATTCTCGTTCCCGGCGGGGCGCCAAGGCCCAACGCGGGAAAAAGAGCGGGCTCCCCCGCCGGGCCGGAGCGGCGGGAGCAACCTTGTGGTGGTGCGGTTTGGCGCTGGCCGGGGCGCTGTGCATCGCCGCCCCCCTCCGGGCGGCGGACGACGACGCCGCGGCGAGCGAGGACACCACCGAGGAAGAGGCCATCACGTCGGAGGATTGTCTCGACTGCCACGGCGACTCCGATCTCACCCGGGAGGTGAACGGGAAGGAAATCCCGCTGGCCGCGGTGAGCATGGAGCAGATCGAGAACTCCGCGCACGGGACGCTGGATTGCGTGGACTGCCACTCGACGGTCAAGGATTTGGATCACGACAGCCCGCTGCCCCCGGTGGATTGCGGAAGCTGCCACGAGGACGAGGCCGACGAATACAAGGACAGCATCCACGGCGCCAGTCATCAGCTGGGCGATTCGGGGGCCGCGCAGTGCAAGGACTGCCACGGCACGCACAACATCCTGCCGGCGGACGATCCCAAGTCCAAGGTCTTCAAGCTGAACCTGCCCCAGACCTGCGCCACCTGCCACACCAACAAGCAGATCACCGAGGAATACCACCTGAAGTATCCCGAGGTGGCCTCGCAGTTCATGGACAGCATCCACGGCCGGGCGCTGCTGAAGATGGGGCTGATCGTGGCGCCCTCCTGCAACGACTGCCACGGGGTGCATGACATCAAGCGCAGCGTGGACCGGGATTCCCCCATCAGCCACGCCAAGGTGGCCGAGACCTGCGGCAAGTGCCACGTGGGCGTGGAGGACACCTACAACAAAAGCATTCACGGCAAGGCCTTGGCCGAGGGCAAGGAAAACGCCCCCACCTGCGTGGACTGCCACACCGCCCACGAGATCGAGCCCCCGCTGGAGGGTTCGTTCAAGCGGCACAGCGACGAAAAGTGCGGCTCCTGCCACGAGGATTACTACCGGGACTACCAGGACACCTACCACGGCAAGGCGATGGCCCTGGGCAGCCCGAACAAGGCGCCCGACGTGGCGGCCTGCTATGACTGCCACGGCCACCACGACATCCTGCCGGTGGACGATCCAAACTCCCGGCTGAGCTCCGAACACATCCTGGGCACCTGCCGGCAGTGCCATCCCAACGCCAACGCCGGCTTCACCAAGTACGTGGCGCACGCCAATCCCCTGGACGGGGAGCAATATCCGCTGCTCCACGGCGTGTTCCTCTTCATGACCGCCCTGTTGATCGGGGTGTTCGTGTTCTTCGGCGCCCACACCCTGCTGTGGTTGTCGGGTTCGATCTACGTCTATCGCCACGACTCCAAACGCTTCCGCGAGATCAAGGAGCAGACGCTCAAGGACAAGGAGCAGTTCACCCGCTTCCAGCCCTTCGAACGGTTCCTGCACTTCCTGGTGGTGACCAGCTTCCTGCTGCTGGTGATCACCGGCATGCCGTTGAAGTTCTACTACACCGGCTGGGCCAAAACCTTGTTCGACCTGATCGGCGGCGTGGAAGTGGCCCGCAAACTGCACCACTTCGGCGCCATCATCACCTTCCTCTACTTCGGCCTGCACCTGGCCAGCGTGATCTACCGCGCGTGGAAGGGACGCAAGAAGATCTTCAATCCCGACACCGGCCGCTTCGAGATGAAGCGGTTCTGGAACGTGATCTTCGGGCCGGACTCGATGGTGCCCTCGCTGCAGGACGTGCGCGACTTCGTGGCCCATGCCCGCTGGTTCTTCGGCAAGGGCGAACGGCCGCAGTTCGATCGCTGGACCTACTGGGAGAAATTCGACTACTTCGCCGTCTTCTGGGGCGTGGCCATCATCGGCACCTCCGGATTGATCATGTGGTTCCCGAGCTTCTTCACCCAGTTCCTGCCGGGGTGGGTGATCAACATCGCCCTCCTCATCCACTCGGACGAGGCCCTGCTGGCGGCCGGGTTCATCTTCACCATCCACTTCTTCAACACCCACTTCCGGCCCGAGAAGTTCCCCATGGACACGGTGATCTTCTCCGGGCGGGTGTCGAAGACGGAGATGCTTCACGAACGCAAGCGGTGGTATGACCGGCTGGTGGCCGAAGGGCGGCTGGACGACTACCGCGTGCGCGACGAATGGGACCGCTGGAAGGGCATCGCCCGGACCTTCGGCTACCTCTTCTTCGGCACCGGCGTCGTGCTCGTGTTCCTGATCATCTACGCCATGATCACCCGGTTGGGACACTGATCCCCACGAGAATTCCTGCTCCAAGGGCCCGCGCCTCAGCGGGCCCTTTTTTTTGCCGGAAGGCCTCCGGAAGCCCCGGCTCGACCCGCCCGAAGCGGGCGCTACCCGGACGGAGAAAACTCCTCCTCCGGGGGGGGAGGGCGGAATGAAATTTGGAGTGATCTCAGACGGGTTCTTGGGCTTTGGATTTGCCCGCCCGCGGTCCCGCCGCCACCACCGAAAACTGTCCTGCTTCGTGTGCCAATAGTTTTCGCTGCGATATGTCAACGTGGCTGGGGGGAAGCGGGAGCGGCGGTGTCGGTTTCCGGGGGCGGGGGCGCGGTGGAAGCGCGTCGAAGCAGGCGGGGAGGAAGGAGCTGATCGCCCGCGCGGCCGCCGTCGAGGATGGTGAAGAGGGTTCGCGCCGCGGTGTGGGCCAGTTCGGCGGGGGCCGGATCCACGGTGGTCAACGGCACGCCAGCCCACTCCGCCCCGGGGTGGTTGCCCAGGCCCATGAGGGACACCTGCTCCGGCACGGCCCGTCCGGCGGCCGTGAGCGCCCGCAAGGCGCCCGCCGCCACGGCGTCATTCACCGCCGCCAGCGCGGTGAAGTCCCGCTCTTCCGCCAGGAGTTGGCGGGTGGCGTTTTCGCCGTCGGCCAGGGAGGTGCCCGCCCGGATGACCAGTCGGTCGTCGGCCTCGATTCCCGCCCGGCGGAGGGTTTCGCGGTATCCTTCCAACCGCTCCCGGGCCACCGGCGAGAGGGTGGGGCCGGCCAAGAAGGCGACGCGCCGGTGTCCCAGCTCGAGGAGGTGCCGGAGGCCGACGGCAACGGCTTCGCGGTCCGCGAACCGCACCGAGGGAAAGCCCGCGAGGAAGGGCGGTTTCGGCCCGAGGAGGACCAGTTTGGCCCGCTGTTCGACCAGGTGCCGGTAGATGCCGCCCGCGGCCCGGGGACGCTGGACGGGCGCCAGGAGCACGCCCTCCACCCGGCGTCCCAGCAGGCGGGCCAGGGCGGTTTCCTCGATTTCCTCGTCGCCTTCGGAACAGAGCAGCAGCAGGTCCCGGCGGCGGGCGCGCGCCGCCGCCTCGATGGCCGCCGCCGCGGGGCCCCAAAACGGATCGTGCAGCCGGGGCAGGACGCAGCCCACCAGTTCGGTCCGGCGCGTGCGCAATCCCCGGGCCATGAGGTCCGGCACGTAGCCCAAGGCGCGCGCCGCCGCGTGCACGCGGGCCTGGGTGGCGGGCGAGATGTCCGGCGCGCCGCGCAACACCCGTGACACCGTCATCTGGGAAACCCCCACCCGTTTCGCGACGTCTTTGAGCCGGATCATGGTCATGGCGCGGGGCGGGAGGCGGCGACGTCAACCGCGTTTTGCCGGGGCGGCGCCGAATTCGGCGGCCAGTTGTTCGTTCACGACGGCGCATTCGGCGGCCAGTTCGGCCACCCGGGCGGGCGCGTCGTCCACCTCGTTCGTCCGGGCCGCCTGCTCCAGGGCGGCCGCCAGGTCCCCCAGCCGCACCGCGCCCAAGTGGCGGGCGCTGCCTTTCAGGCCGTGCGCCGCCGCCGCCAGTCGGGCGCAATCCGGCGGGTCCGCCGCCGCTTCCAACCGGTCCAGCAGGTCCCGGGAAGTGCGACGGAACAAGTCCGCCAATGAGCGCGCGGTGGCGGCGCCGAAGGATTTCAGGAGTGAAACGTCCAAGCCGGACGGGGCCTCGTCCTCCGGGGAGGCGGGCGCCGGCTCCGCGGGAGGCGGGGGCGCGGAAACGGGGGCTCCGGAAGGCGGGGCCATGCCGGCGGTGGCGGGGTGGTGTTCGCCGGCCGCCATGAGGGTGTCGTGCGCGCGCTGGAGGGCGGCTTCCAGGGAAGCCCGCACCACCGGCTTGCTCAGGAAGTCGTCCATGCCGGCGTCGAGGCATTTGCGGCGGTCCTCCGGGGAGGTGTTGGCGGTGACGGCGATGATGTAGAGGCGGGGCCGCCCCTGGAGATAGGGCGGGGGGGCCTGTTCCAGGGCCCGGATTTTGCGGGCGGTGGCGTAGCCGTCCAGGTGGGGCATCTGGCAGTCGAGCAGGATCAGGTCGAAGCGGCGGCGTTCGATGGCCTTGAGCACCTCGCGTCCGTCCGCCACGGCCAGGGGGCGCTGTCCGAGCATCTGGAGCTGCTGCACGGCAATCTCGCGGTTGAAGTCGTTGTCTTCGGCCACGAGGATGCGCAGGGGGCGGGAGAAGCCCGCGGGGGCGGCGTTTTCGGGGGCCAGCGCCGGCTCCGGTTCGCCCCGCAGCCAGGCCCGCAAAATGCGGTGCAACTGGTGCGGCGGCGGCGGTTTGGGCAGGCAGCGCAGGCCTCCGGTGTCGCCCCGGGCGGCCAGGTCCAGGCGGCACGACATCGAGGCGAGGAGCACCACGCGGGCTTCGGGGTGGGCTTCGTGGAGCGCCCGGGCCAGATCCCGGCCCGCTTCGTCGGGAAGCGTCTCGTCCACCAGCAGCACGTCGAACGCGCCCAGCCCGGCCTCCGGGGCGCGCAGCAGTTTCCGGGCTTCGGCGGCGCTGGCGGCCCGGGTCACCGCGGCGCCCCAGCGCGTCAGGCGGCGCTCCAGCACGGCGGCGGCCCGGGGGTGGTCTTCAATGACCAGCACGTTCAGGCCGGTGAGCGGCTCTTCCGGGGGGGGCTCCGGCGGGGGTTCCTTGGCCCGTTGGAGGAGCACGTCGAAGGAGAAGCGGGCGCCCTTGCCGGGCTCGCTTTTCACCGTGATGCGGCCGCCCATGTGCCGGACCAGTTGCCGGCAGATGGCCAGCCCCAGGCCGGTGCCGCCGAAACGCCGGGTGGTGGAGGTGTCCGCCTGTTCGAAGGCTTCGAAGATGCGGGCCTGGGCCTCCGGGGAGATGCCGATGCCGGTGTCCTCGATGACGCATTTCAGGCGGACGCCCCGTTGGCGCGGCGGGCCCGCGCTCACCCGCACCCACACGTGGCCCTGCTCGGTGAATTTGATGGCGTTGGCGATGAGGTTGATGAGGATTTGCTGGATCCGGATGGGATCGCCGTAGAGCCGGGGCAGGTCGGGGTCCACGTCGCAGATGAGTTCCACCCCCTTGCGGAGGGCGGATTCGGCCAGGCGCTCGATCACGTCAGTGACGATTTCGTCCGGGTCGAAGTCGTGACATTCGAGTTTCAGGCTGGCGGTTTCGCCGCGCGAAATCTCGATCAAATCGTTGATCATGTGCAACTGCCACTCGGCCTGGCGGCGCATGCCGGCGAGCAGCTCCTGCTGTTCCGGCTTCAAGGGGGTGCGCCCCAGCACTTCGGCGCCGGCGATGATGGTGTGGAGGGGGGTGCGCAGCTCGTGGCTGATGTTGCCGAGGAGGAGGTTTTTCAGGCGGGTGGATTCGAGCGCCGCGTCCCGGGCCTGCTCCAGTTTGCGTTCGGCTTCGACGAGCCGGGTGATGTCCTTGGAGATGCCGAAGGTGCCGATGATGCGGCCGTTTCGGCTCCGCAGGGGCATCTTGGAGGTCAGCACCCAGGTCTCGCGTCCGTCGGGCCAGGTCTCCTTTTCCAGCTTGCCCCGGAGGGGGCGGCCGGTGCGGATGATGGCCTGCTCGTCCTCGTAGGCCTGGCGGGCGTGCTCCTCGGTGAAGAAGTCGAAGTCGGTCTTGCCCTTCACCTCCTCCGGCGAGGCGGCCCCCAGCCGTTTGGCCAGCTCGGTGCTGCACCGCAGGAAGCGCGACTGGCGGTCCTTGAAGTAGATCGCGTCCGGCACGGTGGCCAGAAGGGAGCGGAGCAGCCCCTGTTCGTAGGCCAGTTGCTGCTCGATCTGATGCCGCTCGGTTTCGTCCCAAAAGATGCCCTGCACCCCGATGACCCGGCCCCGCGAGTCGTAGAGGGGGGTCTTGATGACGTGGACGTACGCGTCGGTCCCGTCGGGATGGGGATGCCGCTCCACCTTGTCGAGCGGCCGCCGGCGCTTCATCACCCGTTGATCGTCCGCGCGATAGGCGTCCGCCACCTTCTTGGGAAAAAAGTCCCGGTCCGTGCGTCCGATGATTTCCTCGGCGGGCCGTCCCAGCGATTCCGCGAAGAGGGAGTTGACGAAGGTGAAGCGCCCCTTGGTGTCCTTGCGAAAGATGTGCTGCGGCAGCGACTCCACCAGCGAGTGGTACAGCAGCTCGGATTCCAGCAACTGCTGCTCGGCCTCCTTGCGGGCGGTGATGTCCACCACCGAGCCCTCGTAGTAAAGCAGGCGGTCCTGTTCATCCGTCACGGCGCGGGCGTTTTCGGCGATCCAGATGACGCGGCCGTCCCGGCGGCGCACCCGCGACTCGAACGCCACCACCGCCCCTTCCTCGCGCAACCGCCGCACGAACTCCGCCCGCCGGTCCGGATCCACGTAAAGCTGCTGGTCAATGTGGCGCACCGCCCGCATCAGCTCCTCCGGCGAGGCATACCCGTAGATCCGGGCCAGCCGGGGATTGGCCATGAGGTATTTCCCCTCCGGGGAGGTTTGGAAGATGCCCTCCGTGGCGTTCTCGAAAATGCCGCGAAACTTCCGCTGCTCGGCCAGCAACCGCTCCTGCCGCCGCAAATGCCGCCGCAGATCCAGCTGCGTCACCACCTGCCGGCCCAGCGCCTCCAGCGCGTTCACCTGCTCGGCGTCGAGCGACCGCGGCCGCCGGTCCAGCACGCACAACGTCCCCACGGCCAGTCCCCGGCGGTTGAGCAGCGGCACGCCCGCGAAGAACCGCACCCCGTGGGCCGCGCACATCGCCCGCGCCTCCTCCGGCAGCTCCGCCCGCTCCAAGTCCTCGATCACCACCGGCGTCCGCTCGCGCACCACCCGGGCGCACAACGCCTCCTCCCGCGGCAAATCCTGGAGCGCGATGCCCACCCGCGCCTTCACCCACACCCGCCGCGCGTCCACGAACCCGATGAGGGCGATCGGCGTCCGCGCCATGCGCGCCGCCAGTTCGGCCAGCTCGGTAAACGCCGTCTCCGGATCCGTGTCCAGAATCTGATACTCCGCCAACGCGGCCAAACGGTCGCGTTCCTGCTCGGTTGTTGACGTGGACCTCGGCATGGGCAATCAAGGCGTGTCCGCGCGGTGCTGGCCCTCATTATCCCGCGCCCTCCCCCCGGATGCAACCCATGCTTCCGCCCGCCCCCACGGCCCGCGGTCCCGGCGCCTCCGGCCCGCCGCCGGAAAAGAAGCGTGATTCCCGAAAATTCCCCCTTGCCGTCGGCGGAAACCGTGCCTATAGTGCGCGCTCTTTTTGAATCGAGAAAGAACGTCCCATGCGACGCGCGAGAAATCAAAAAACCAAAAAGTCGGCGGCCAAGCGATTTAAGATCACCGCCACGGGCAAAGTCATGCGGTCCCATTCCGGGCGGCGCCACCTGCTGGCGCACAAAAGCCCCGGCCAGAAGCGCCGGCTGCGCCAGGAGGCGGAACTGCCGCCCGGCGACGCCAGCCGCATCAAGGAATGCCTGCCGTTCAGCCATTGAGCCGTCGTCACCGAATAACCCCCTGATTCCGTAACAAGTTATGCGAGTTACCAACGCCGCTGCCTCCCGCAAGCGCCGCAAGCGCATGATCCGGGCCGCCAAGGGCTACCGGTTGCGCCGCTCCAAGCTCTACCGCTACGCCTCCGACGCGGTGGATCACGGTCTGGTCTATGCCTACCGGCATCGCCGGATGAAAAAACGCGACTTCCGCCGCCTCTGGCAGGTGCGCATCAATGCCGCCACCCGGGCCGCCGGGCTTTCCTACAGCCGCTTCATCGAGGGCCTCACCGCCGCGCGGGTCGAGGTCAACCGCAAGATGCTGGCGGATCTCGCCGCGACGGACGCCGACGCCTTCAAGGCGCTGGTCCAGACTGCGCAGGAAGCGCTCAAGACCAAGCACGCCGCCTGACCCCGGGCGCGCGAAACACCTTTCACCGGGCGGCCCCAGGGGCCGCCCGGTGGGCGTACCCCTCCCTTTCCCGCCGCGCCCGTTCGCGGAAGGATTCCTCCCGCCGGGCGAACTCCGCTCCCGCCCCGCCCGGCGACCTCCTCGGCGGACCAAGCCCCCGCCGGCCCGGCGGCGCGGAAGCGAACCCGCCGCTCCTTGATCGCGGGAATTTCCTTCCCCGAGACGGGGCAAATTGCCTACAACCGCGGTGGGGGGCCGGCGGTTCGGTCCGCCGGGTGTGACCGTGATGAACAAACTCGGGCAGGTTCAGACGCAGTTCTTCGAGTTCCACGATCCGCGCCACCCGCTGCAACTGCGGGTGGGCGGCGCGCTGGAGCGGTTCACCCTCGCCTACGAACAGTACGGCGAGATGAACGCGGACCGCTCGAACGTGATCCTGCTCTACCACGCCATGACCGGCTGCCAGCACGCGGCGGGCGTCAACCGCCACGTGCCGGGACTGGAAGGCCGCTGGACCGGCGAGATGCACGCCGGCTGGTGGAACGGCTTCATCGGGCCGGGACTGGCGTTGGACACCCGCAAATACTGCGTGCTCTGCGTCAATTATCTGGGAGGCTGCTACGGCTCGACCGGCCCGGTCTCGCTCAACCCCGCCACCGGCCAGCGTTGGGGCGCGGCCTTTCCCGTGCTGCGGATGAGCGACATCGTGGAGTCGCAGATGCGGTTGCTGGATCACCTGGGGGTGAAGCGGTTGCACGCCGTCATGGGGCCGTCCATCGGCGGGTTCCTGTGCAGCCTCACCGCCACCCGCTATCCCGACCGCGTCCGGGTGGTGGTGCCCATCGGCAGCGGGCCGAAGACCACCATCTACCAGCGGATCATGAACTTCGAGCAGATCACCGCCATCGAGAGCGATCCGAACTTCAAGGGCGGCGATTATTACGACGGCGATCCGCCCCGGGTGGGTCTGGCGCTGGCCCGCCGCATCGCGCACAAGACCTTCGTCTCGCTCGAAGACCTCCGCCAACGCGCCCGCCGCGAGGTGGTCAGCCAGAAACCGCCTCACGGCTGGTACGAGATGAACCACCCGGTGGAATCCTACATGCTCCATCAGGGGGAAAAGTTCGTGCGCCGGTTCGACGCCAACAGCTACCTGCGCATCGTGGACGCGTGGCAGTGGTTCGACCTGGCGGCGGAAGCCGAGGCGGCGGACATCGCCGAGGCGTTTGACCGCTGTCGCGAACAGGAATGGCTGGTCTTCAGCATTGATTCGGACGGCTCCTTCCCCGTCGAGGAACAGGGCTGCTTGGTGCGCCAGCTCAAACAGGCCCAGGTGCCGGTGATGTGGATCACCGTCCACTCGGACAAGGGCCACGACTCCTTCCTCCTGGAACCCCGCCTCTTCTCGCCCCACCTCAAGCAAGCGCTGGAACGATAACGGCCGCCCCGGCTTCCGGATTTGTTCCTCCGCGTTTTTCGGAGGTCGTTATTTTCCGAGATCGCGGCCGAGGGTGATGCCGTCGTCGCTGAAGTTCTCCACGCTCCTGGTCTTTTCGTGGAAGTGGCGGGCGTGGCGCAGGATGCCGTCGCGCGTGTAGAACGGGGCGTCCGGCGGCAGCGGCAGGCG
>CAZRPT010000046.1:0-19668 GCA_964601985.1 uncultured Verrucomicrobiota bacterium | reverse complement strand
TTTTTCCCGCTTTCCCGGCCTGGCGGATTTTCCCCTTGTGCGGCGGGGGGCGGGCCGCTAACAAGCCCCCTTCATGGACATGCTCGGGGAATTGAAATGGCGCGGGTTGCTCGCGGATTGCACGGACGAGGCGGCGCTGGCCAAACGGCTGGCCGAGGGGCCGGTCACGTTGTACTGCGGGTTCGATCCCACGGCCGACAGCCTCCACGTGGGCAACCTGGTCCCGCTGCTGGGGCTGCGCCGGTTTCAGCTCGGCGGGCACCGGCCCATCGCGCTGGCGGGCGGCGCGACCGGCTCGATCGGCGATCCCAGCGGCAAGACGCAGGAGCGGCAGTTGCTCACGCCCGAGACGCTGGCGGCCAACATCGCGGCGGTGAAGCAGCAGCTTGCGCGGTTGCTGGATTTCGCGCCCGGTCCCCACGCCGCCCGGTTGCTGGACAACGCCGAGTGGTGCGCGCCGCTGGGCTACCTCGAATTCCTGCGCGACGTGGGCAAGCACTTCACCGTCAACATGATGGTGGCCAAGGAAAGCGTGCGCGCCCGGATGCAGGACCGCGAGGTGGGCATCAGCTACACGGAGTTCAGCTACATGCTGCTCCAAGCCTACGATTTCTATCACCTGCGCCGCGCGCACGAGTGCGAGCTGCAGATCGGCGGCAGCGATCAATGGGGCAACATCACCGCCGGCATTGACCTGATCCGCAAGAAGCTCAACGTCCCGGCCCACGGACTGACCCTGCCGTTGATCACGAACGCCGACGGCACCAAGTTCGGCAAGACCGAGGCGGGCGCGGTGTGGCTCGATCCCCGGCGCACGAGCGTCTATCGCTTTTACCAGTTCTGGATTCGCACCGACGACCGGGACGTGGTGCGTTACCTGAAGTATTTCACCTTCCTCGACCGCGAAGCCATCGAGGACCTCGCCGCCCAACACGCCGAACGGCCCGAGGCCCGCGCCGCCCACCGGGCGTTGGCGCGCGAGGTGACCACCTTGATCCACGGCGCGGAGGCGATGGAGGAGGCGGTCCGCGCCAGCGAAATCCTCTTCGGCGGCGGGTTGGAGGGCATCGGCGAGGCGACCTTCAACGAGATCGTCGGCGAAGTGCCCGGCGCCACGATCGGACGCGACGCGTTCTCCGGCGACGGCGCGGGCCTGCTGGATTTGCTGGTGACGGCGGGGTTGTGTCCCAGTCGGGGACAGGCCCGCAAGGACGTGCAGGGCGGCGGCATTTACGTGAACAACCTTCGCCAAACCGACCCGCGCCGCCGGGTGCCGGCGGACGAGCTGCTGTTCGGCAAGCACCTCCTGCTGCGCAAGGGCAAGCGCAACTACACCGTTCTGACCGTGACCGACGCAGCCGCCCCGGCGGCCGCGTCCGCCGGAGCTTCCCAGTGATGCGCCGTCATCCGTTTTCCTCCTCCGCCGTTTGCGGCTTGTGGCTGGCGGCCGGGCTGGTCGTCGGCGCGGGCGGGGGGCGGGCGCAACTGCTGTTCGACGGCGCCCTCGGCACCCTGCCACAGGAGCAGGGTTGGAACTACCGGGCCCTCCCCGGGCTTGCCACCTTGGAGCACACCGGTGCGGGCGTCCGGCTCGACACCTGGGCGGCTTCTTCCGAGCACGCGGGCATGGCGCGGCAGGCCCCCGCGCCGCTCAACCGGACCAACGGGTTCGCGCTCGAATTCACCGTGACGCTGCCGCGGGAAACCCATCGCAACCCCGATCGCGCGGGCTTTTCAGTGATCGCGCTCGATCACGCGGCCCGGGGCATCGAGCTGGGGTTCTGGACCGACCGCGTGTTCGCGCAATCCGACGCCCCGCTCTTCACCCACGCCGAGGACGCGGCCTGGGACGGAAGCGCGCGGCAACGACTCTCGCTGGTCCTGACGGCCACGAACTACACCCTCTACACCGAAGGCGCGCCGCTGCTGCGCGGTCCGATTCGGGACTACTCGGCCTTTGCCGGCCCGATTGACGTGTACGAGACGCCTGACTTCCTCTTTCTGGGCGACGACACCTCCTCGGCGGCGGCGGTGGTGGAGATCGAGCGGGTGGCCCTGATCCTGCCGCCGCGTCTTGAACCGTTGGGAACCACGTCGGAAGGCGCGATCGTCGTGGGCTGGACCGGCCCGCCCGGCAGCCGCTTCACGGTCGAAACCGCCGCCGACGCAGGGGGCGCGTGGACGCCCCGGGCCGCCATCATCGCCCCGGACGGCCGGTTCCGCTTCACCAACACCTGGGCCGGCGTCGCCGGATTCCTCCGCGTGCGCCACCCGTGAAAAAACGCCCCCCGATTTGCGGGCCTTTTGCCGGGCGGCTTTGGGGCGCGGAGTTGCGCGCCGCCGGCGGGCTTGGTGGAGCGGGAAACGCGGGCTAAAATGAACGCCGTGCGAGCGGTTGACATCCAAGTCATCGGTGAGGAACTGGCCATCAAATGGGACGACGGCACGGAGAGCTTCATCCGGCTTGAAACCCTGCGTCGGGCATGCCCGTGCGCGGCCTGTCAGGGCGGGCGGGAGCTGCCGGAGCATTCGCGCGCGGAGCCGCCGCCGGCGTTTCAACTCGAACGCGTGGCGCCGGTGGGGGCTTATGGCGTGCAACCGGTCTGGGCCGACGGGCACAACACCGGGCTTTTCACCTACGATTATCTCTGGGAACTCACGCACGCGGATCCCCGCGCGCCGGCGGCGGGCGCGCCGGCGGCCGGCCATTGACAAGCGGCTGATTCGTGAGAGGGTGGCGCGGGTTCGAATGGGGAACGATCATGGATTTTCTTTATCTCATTGCGGTGATGGTGGGTTATTTCGCGCTGCTGAAGTGGGTCTTGCCCCGCTTCGGCGTCAGCACGTGAATGAGCGACGTCTGCTCGGTCGAGCAGCGGCGGCGCGAAAATCCCCCGGCGCCCACGCCTCCATGCCGGAAGGACGCGGATTCCTCCGGCCCGGAGCCGGACGCGTCCTAGCGCCTTCCGGGACCACGGCTGGCGGGGGGCTTTCCGCGTTGGGGTGAACGCGCATGAAAGTTCATTGTTGCCAGTTTGACGTGGTCTGGGAAGACAAGCAGGCCAACTTCGCCAAGGTGCACGGCCTGCTGAAGGAAACCCGCCCCGAGCCGGGCGGGCTGGTGGTGTTGCCGGAGATGTTCGCCACCGGCTTCAGCCTGAATCTGGCGGTGACCCGCGAGGGGGTGATGTCGGTGACGCATCCGTTTCTGGGCGATCTGGCGCGGGAGTTTCAGGTTTGCGTGCTGGGCGGTTTCGTGCAGGGCATCCGGGGCGACGTGTTCAACCAGGCGGTGGCCTTGTCGCCGTATCGTCGCGAATTGAGCCGCTACAGCAAGCGGCACCCCTTTTCCCCCGCGGGCGAGGATCAAATCGTCACCCCCGGCCACGATCCGGCATTGTTCGAGTGGGAGGGATTCGTGGTCGCGCCGTTCATCTGCTACGACCTGCGTTTTCCGGAGGATTTCCGGCAGGCCGTGGCGTTGGGCGCGACCCTGCTGGTGGTGATGGCCAACTGGCCGGCCTCGCGGGTGGAACACTGGGTGGCCTTGCTGCGCGCCCGGGCGATCGAAAACCAGGCGTACGTGGTGGGCGTCAACCGGTGCGGGGCCGACCCGCGCGTGACCTATCCGGGGCGCAGCCTCGTGGTGGATCCGAAGGGGGAAATCCTCGCCGACGCCGGTCCCGGAGAAGGCGTGCTCAGCGCGGATTTGCAACCGGCGACGGTGGACGCGTGGCGCGCCGAGTTCCCCGCCCTCCGGGACGCGCGATTCTGACCCGCGCCCCCGCGGAGGGAGCACGCCCCCGGCGCCGGTGAATGTTACCGCGCGCTTTCCCGACGGCGACGTCTCCTTCCGCTTCAAGGGCCGGGCCGACCGGCGCCATTTCCCGCAAGCCTCCACCGACATCGAGACCGGGGTGGACCTGCGCGAATTCGTCGCCGAACAGGCCTCTTTGCCCTTACCGACCACACCTCCGCTGCCTTTCCTCTTCGCTTCTTCCGCGTGAAAGAGGCCCCTTGACGGAGGGAAAATCCCGAAGTTTGAAACTCTCCACACCGGAGGCGCGATATCCGTCAGCTCGGGCAACGGCGGGGGAAACGCTCCGAACCCGGGTTTCCCCGCCCTGAAGGGGCGGGATTCGGAGCGGCCGCGGAAACCGGTCGCGGGGAACCGAGGGGCGGGGGCGCCCCTCGACGCACGCGGGGCGCGTGCGCTCCCCCCGTAGCGCAGGTTTCCAACCTGCCGTAGCGCCGACTTCCAGTCGGCCAAGCTTTCCCCATTACGCGGCGGCCGCTCTTCCTCGCCCGCCGGGCCGGCTGGAAGCCAGCGATGGGCTCGCGCGTGCCCCCGCGCTCGGCCCCGCGGGCCTTCGTCCTGCCGGACGAATCCCTTTCGCCGCCCCCCGGCGGCTCAAGTCAGCAGGCTGGAAATCGGCGCTACAAGCGGACGCGCTTTCGTTCGGATTTCGGACAGGTTCTTGTTTTGTCCGGCCCGCGGTTTCGGGAAATGCCCCTGTTTTCGTTCCCTGATTCGCGATCAGCCGGCATCAACTTTCCGGGCGGGATTCGCTGGATGTCGCCCGGGGGTTTTCGCCGGGGGTGGTTTGCACTTGGAGGTCGAGAAATTCGCCGCGGGCGTTGGCCCCGCCGACGACCTGCGGGATGCCGCGCCGCACCTCCAGGGCCAGCCGATGGGTGTGCCCCGCCAGAATGGCCAGCAGGTTGGGGGCGCGGAAGACTTCGTCGTAAAAGCTCAGGGTTGTTTTCGTGTGCCCGCCTTCGCGCCAGCGTTCGCGGCGCTCGATTTGATGGTTTTTGTCGGCCTGGGCGCCCCAGTCCGGATGGGCGCAGCCGTAGCCCAAACCCCGGCCCGGGATGTACAACGGGATGTGTACCAGCAGGAAAAACGGGATGCCCGTCCGGATCTGTTTCCGCAGAAAGGCGAGTTGTTCCGGCAGAATTTCGTAGGTCGAGTCGTCAATGGTCACGAAGCGCAGGCCGTTGAGGTCGTAAGCCGCCGCCAGCGGGTCGTGGCCCTGGTACATCGGCCGCAGCCTCCGGCGGATCCACTCGTCGCGCAGCGCCCGGGAGCTTCCGGGCAGGCCTTCGTAGTGCCAGTCGTGATTTCCGGCCACGTAGGCAAAGGGGATGCCGGTTTCCTGGAGCCGGCGATGGGCCCATTCGACCGCCGCCTCGGAGGGAAAGCTGAAGATGTCGCCGGTGAGCACGAGAAAATCCGCCTTTCGTTCCCGGGCGAGGTTGAGGGTGCGGGTGAAGCTCCCGGCCGAGGTGAGCGTTTCGCCGGTTTGGAAATGCCGGTTGCGTTGGTAGGCGCCCGCCATGCGCCGGCTGTATTGGCGGTAGGGCGCGCCGCGCGCGTCGTCCAGCGACAAATGGGTGTCGGTCAGGTGGAAAATCCGCGTGGGTCGCACCGGGGCCCGGGTAAAGATGGCGAGCCGGTGGTCGTCGAACGAAAGACTGTCGCGCCATTCCCGGCGGTCTGGTTTTTCGCCGGCGCGGCCGTGTCCCGCGGAGGCGGAAAGGGCGGCGCCCGACAAGAGGGCGGTTTGCAAAAAACGGCGTCGTTTCATTTCAGCAAGGGGTGGGGTGGTCTGGCTCATGGGTTTTCCGCCGGCCCGGGGGAGGCGGTGTGGAGGATCAATCCCACGTGACATCGAAGGGTTCCTCCACCACCGGCTCGGAGGGAGGCGCCGGAGCGGAGACGGGCGTCGCGGCGGGCGGAGGCGGGACGACGGGGTTGCCCGGCGTGGAGGAAGGGGGTTTTCCGGAGCGGCGATGGCGGGCCAGCAGGTTGCGGGCGGTGTGGAGGCTGCCCATTTGCAGGCGCCGCGCCATCCAGGCCACGGTCATGACGGTTTCCCGCTGGAGCCGGGCGGCGATGCGCGCTTTCTCGGGGGCCATTTTCCGGCGGGCCGCCAGGTCGGCCTCCGTCCAGCCCAATGCCGCCAGCTCCTCGGCAATGATTGCCTCCGCGCGGGCTTCGTGGGCCTCCACCGGCAGCCGGCCGTAACGCCGCACCCCGGTCGCGCCGGCCAGTTGGCGGCCCACTCGCGCCTTGAATTCCGGACTGCCGAAGCACCAGCCGCGTTGCAGCCGCCGCCATTCCGGGAGCGGCGCGGCGTGGCGCAAGCGTTCCAGGGCGGCTTCGCGTTCCGCCGCGTTCGTTTCCTCCCCGGTCCGCAGCCAGCCGGGACGTTCCGCCGCGCCCAGCAGGGCGGGCAGGCTGCTCCACGGATACGCGCGCAACGGCCGGTCCGGCGCCAGCGCGCCCGCCCATGCGGGGCCGAGGTGCACGTAATCACAAGCCGTTCGCAGCGGAGCGCCGTCCTCCAGCAGCACCGCCCGGTAGCGTCCGCCGAAGAGATGGCCGCGTGTGTCGTGCCGGCGGTTGAACCGCCAGGTGTACACCCCCAGGAGCCATTTCATGCCGGCCACCAGATCGCCCCGGGGGGTTTCGAGGACGAGGTGAAACTGGTCCGGCAGGAGGCAAAACGCGCGCGCCCGCCAGCCGGTCTTCTCCGCCGCCTCGCCGAAAAAGCGCAGAAACGCCCGCCGATCCTCGTCGTCCTCGAAGATGACGCCGCCGCGATTGCCGCGGTTGACGACGTGGTACCGGGCGCCGGGAAACTCGATGCGCAGCGGGCGTGGCACGGGAGGCGGTATGCCGTCCGGGCGGGGAAAAGTCAATGGCGCGCGCGCCGCTCAGGGCCGTCGGCGCGGGATGTTTTCGCCGGCCGGCCGGATTCTCCGGGCGCGGAAAAAAAGTTTTCGTCACGCCCGCGCATACCCGTGCGCGCGGAACCACTCGACGGCGTCGGCGAGGGCCTGGCGGGGCGGGGTCTGCGGGAGGCCGAGTTCGCGGATGGCCTTGGCGGGATTGAAGAACATCTTGTGCCGGGCCATGCGCACGCCGGCCAGCGGCGCCTTGGGCGGGCGACGGGTCAACCGCGCCACCGCCTCGCCCGCCACCGCGGCGGTCCATGCCACCCCGTAGGGAACCCGCCACCGCGGCGCCGGCAGACCGGTGATTTCGGCGAGGACTTCGAGCGCCTGTTTGAGCGTCCAGTTGCCCTCGGCGTGCCCCAGGATGTAACGCTCGCCCACCCGGCCCTTTTCCGCCGCCAGCAGATGCCCCTGGGCCACATCGCGCACGTGGACCCAGTTCAGGCCGGTGTCCAGATAGGCGGGCAGGGCGCGGTGGAGGAAATCGAGGATGACCCGGCCGGTGGGGGTGGGTTTGACGTCGCGCGGTCCGACCGGCGCGCTGGGATTGACGATCACCACCGGCAACCCCTCCGCCGCCAACGCCCGCGCGCGCCGTTCGGCCAGCCATTTCGAGTGCTTGTAGGGATTCTTCGCCACCTGGGCGAGCGGCGCGGTCCGGGATTCGTCGCTGGGGATCAACCCGTCCGGCCCTTCGTGCGGCACGGCCAGCGCGCCGACGGTGCTGGTGTACACGATTCGCGAGCACCCCGCCGCGCCGGCGGCCCGCAGCACCGCCTCCGTGCCTTCCACGTTCGCGGCGTACATGGGGGCGTAATCCGGCAGCCAGAGGTGGTAACTGGCGGCCACGTGGAAGCACCAGTCGCAGCCCCGCATCGCCCGGGTCAGGGCGGCGGTGTCGCGCAAATCGGCCTCCACCGGCGCGTACTCCGCCCCCGCCAGACCCCGGCGGTCGCTGCCGGCCCGCAACAGGGCCCGGACCTCATGGCCCGCCGCGTTGAGCGCATGCACCAGATTGGCCCCGACGAAGCCGCTGGCGCCGGTGACGAAACATTTCACGCGGCAGTTGTGGGCCGCGGAGTTTCCGGGCGGCAATCAAAAAACGCGTGGCGGGGCCGCTTTACCGCATCAACGAAAACCATTGGGCGTCCCCTGCGGAGTTGGGGGATGAAGGGGCATTCGACCGGCCCGCGGGCGCGGAAATCCGAATTCCGAAAAAAAGCGTCCCCTTCGTCGCCGTCGCAAGGAAGCGGCTGCCCGTTTCCGGCCGCGTTTCCCAACAGGCTCTGATTCGCGCCGGCGTCCCTTTTCGGGAGAACGACGTCCGTCGGAAGGTCCGGCAAAGGGGGAGTGTTTTTTCCGGGCGTTGTTTCAGGGACTCTTCCCGCCGGCGAAATTTCGGCACGCCGAAGTTTTCCGGCCCGCGCCGCTTGGCTTCATCACGTCACGGGATCCCGTTCTTGAGCCGGGGTTTTTTCCGGGGACGCGGAGGGACGGAGGGGCGCTTCCGCCAGCCATTCCCGCACCCGGCGGGCTGCCTTCGGCACGGCGGCGGCCACGGCGGGGGTCAGCTCGGTGCCCAAGGTGAAGGGGTCGGCCACCTCGATGGCCAGCACGCGAACCCGTTCCGGCATCGGCAGCTCCAGCCAGCGCCCCAAGGCCAGCGTCTCGCCCACGCCCAGGAAATGCGGCGAGCCGGCCCGGTGGGTGGGCGCCTTGACGTCGGTGATTTCGTGCAACGTGCCCGGCGTGGCGGCGCCGGTCTGGATCGAGTCAATCAGGATGAGTTCCCGGCAGCCGACGATCAAATCCAGCAACGCCAGCCCCATTTCGCACACTTCGAGCACCTCGACGTCCGCCTTCGCCGACAGGCCCCGTCGGACCTCGGCCGCCACCTTCAGCCCCACGGCATCGTCGCTCAGGATGTCGTTGCCCAGCCCCAGCACCAGCCACGGGCGGCGCGCCGCGCCTGTTGCCCCGCCGATCTCCTCCGTGAAAAAAGGCGGCCACGAGCGGGAGGACAGGAATTCGCTCATGGCCGCCTTGCTACACGCAACACCACAACAAACGGATCATGACTGCACCAACCGGCGCGCCAATTTCCGTTGATGATCAAAAATGCTCACCTGCAGGGGCAGATGGCCCGGCAGCGAGTGGGTGGCGCACCCCAGGCAGGGGTCGTAGGCCCGGAAGGCCATCTCCACCTTGTTCAGGAGACCGTCGCTGACGTTGCCGCCCTTGATCAGGCCCTTCGCGGCCCGCTCGACGCTCATGGCGATGCGGGCGGCGTTGTTGCCGGTGGCCACGATCATGTTGGCCATCGTGATCAGGCCCCGCTCGTCGGTCTGGTAATGGTGGAACAACGTCCCCCGCGGCGCCTCGACCACGCCCATGCCCTCGCGCGGGGTGGCGGTCGGCACCCACCGAACGTCCTCGCCGGTGATCTCCGGGTCATTCACCAGTTCCTCGATCCGTTCCGCGGCCTGGATCATCTCGATCACCCGCGCCCAGTGGGTGGCCAGCGTGTGATGCACCGGTTTGCCGTCGAGGATGTCGTAAAATTCCTCATACGCCGCCTGGGCCTTCGGGGTGGCCATGCCGTCGGAGGCGTTCAACCGGGCCAGCGGTCCCACCGCGTACACCGAGGTGTCCGGCCCCTCGCTGAAATCCGTCCAGCCCCGCTCCTTCATGAAGGTAAACTTCATATAGCTCCACGGCTCGACGTGCTCGCCGACGTGGTCGAGATAATCCCGGGCGGTGAAGCGGTCCACCTCGCGGCCTTCGCAATCCACCACCCGCAGGGTTCCGTCGTAAAAAGTCACCTTGTTCGCCTCATCCACCATGCCCATGTAGCAGGTCCGGTGGGTGAAGATGTCGGACTTGATCATGTCCACATACTCGGTGTTGCCCAGCACGATGTCCTTGAACACTTGCAGCGTCCACTCGGCGAATTCCACCGCGGTCTTGGCCAGCTCCTGGAAATGGGCCTGATCCTCGGCCCGCATGCCCTTGCTCACCCCACCCGGCAGGCCCAGCACCGGATGCACCACCTTGCCGCCGAAATAGCTGATCAAGCCGCGCAACAGCTTGCGGGTTTGAATCACTTTCTTGCCGGCCTCCAAACCCACCTTGCCAATCACGCCGATGATGTTCCGCTCGGCGGCCGGCGCTTCCGGTCCCACGATGAAGTCCGGTCCGCCCAGAATAAAAACATGGAGGGCGTGGTCCTCCAGGATGAAGGTGTTGTACACCAGCTCCCGGATTTTCCGTCCGGTCGGGGTGGGCTCGACCTGGTACAGGGCATCGAGACATTTGGTGGCCGCCATGTGGTGGGCGGTGGGACACACCCCGCAAATCCGGCTGGTGATCTGGGGCATGTCCTCGGCGGGCCGGCCCAGACTGAACACCTCGAACCCGCGCAACTCGGGCACCTGTAAATAAGCGCGTTCGACGTCGCCCTGATCGTTCAGGTAGATGTCTATTTTACCGTGGCCCTCGAGCCGGGTGATGGGGTCCACGGTGATGTTGCGCCGGGCGGCCTGGTATGAGGCGTTCGCGCGCAGGTTGCCCTGGTTGAAGGCTTCTTTGACTGCTTTCTCCATACGTCCTCCGTCAATGTCCGTTGCCGTTGCCGGTCAGGGGCAAATCCACCCGGCGGCGCAGCGTGCTGCCGGCCAGGCCGTAGCGATAGAGCGTGCCCACGGGATCCGGAATGCCTTCCAGCGTCTTTTGAATGCCGTCTTCCTCCTGGGCCTCGATGTTCGCGCACAGCGAGGAAAGCATCTTCGCCCCCTGATCGCGCACGCGGGAGGTGGGTCCGAAACAGCCCGTGCAGGGCATGTTGCCGCTGATGCAGGCGGCGGCGCAACCGCTCCGGGTGGCCGGGCCCATGCACACCATGCCCTGGGCCAGAAAACAAAGCTCCGGATCGGCCAGCACCTCGTGAGGGCGCTTGAATTCCGTGAAGGCGATGTTGTCCGGCTTGGTGGCCTTGCGCGGGCATTCGCCGCACAGCGCCGTGTCGGGCGCGATCACCGAACCCTTCGGCGGCAGGTTGCCGCTCAACAGCGCGTCCACCGCCGCCTTGGTCAACGCGGGCGTGGGCGGGCAGCCCGGCACGTAGTAATCCACGTCCACCACCTGATCGAGCGTGCGCACCACGTTGCGGAACTCCGGCAGATGCGGCGTGCGGCCCTCGTCCTCCCACTTCACTTGGGGACGGGTCTTCGTTTCGTTGACCACCGAAGGCGCTTCCTCGTAGTTGAACTTCAGAATCTGCTCGCGCGAAAACTGATTGGCCAGCGCCGGAATGCCCCCCAGATGGGCGCATGCGCCATAGGCGACCATGAACTGGCTCTTGCGCCGCAGCAACACCGCCAGCTCCTCCTGTTCCGAGGTGCGAATCGCGCCGTTGAGCAGGGTGGCCACGATGGATTTGTCCTCCATCGCCTCGATGTCTTTGTATTTGAAATCCATCGCGACCGGCCAGAGGACGATGTCCACCTTCTCGACCACGCCCAGGATGTCCTCGGCAAGGTCCACCACCGTCTCCTCGCATCCGCCGCAGGACGCGCACCAGTAAAAAGCCACCTTCGGTTTAGGCATGAGTCACCTCCCGGGGTTGGGTCGGCGCGGCCGCGGCGCACCCGCACGCGCAACCGGCCGCCGCTTCCTGGGCCCGAATCTCGGCGGCCAGGTGGGAAACTTCCTCGTCCCAGGCCGCGAACCGCTTCGGCAGGCCCAGCGGTCCCAGTTTTTGGATCTGCCGGGTCATCTCATCCACGACCCGGCGCACCTTCTCGCCTTCCGCCGCGGAAATCCATTCCAGCCGGATGCGCTCCTCCTCGATGCCCATGTCCGCCAGCAGGCGTTTCAGCAACTGGAACCGGCGCAGCATTTTATAGTTCCCCTCGACATAATGGCAGTCGTTCGGATGGCAGCCGCCGATCAACACCCCGTCGGCGCCCTTGGCCAGCGCGTCGAGGATAAATTGCGGGTCCACGCGGCCCGAACACATCAGCCGGATGACCCGCACGTTGGGCGCGTACTTCAGCCGCGACACCCCCGCCAAATCCGCGGCCGTGTAAGTGCACCAGTTGCAGAAAAACGCCACCAGGCGCGGTTTCCACTCATCATTCATAAGCCAGCACTCCTTCAATCTCGCTAAACACCTCTTCGTCGTCAAACAGGTTCTGGACAATGGACCCGGACGGGCAGGACCCCACGCAGGTGCCGCAGCCCTTGCACAGCGCCTCGTTGATGTAGGCCTTTTCCCTGGTCTCATCGAACAGGATCGCCGTATAGGGACACAGCGGGATGCACGACTTGCAGCCGCAGCATTCGTCTTCGAGGATGAAGGCCGTGTTCGGTTCCTGCTCGATATAACCCTTGTCAATCAGGGACAACACCTCGGCCGCCGCCGCGCCGGCCTGGGCCACCGTGTCGGGGATGTCCTTCGGTCCCTGGCAGGCGCCGGCGATATAAATTCCGTCGCTGAAGGTGTTCACCGGCGCCAGCTTGGGATGCCGTTCGAGGAAGAACCCCTCGCTGCCGCAGCTCATGTTGAACATCCGGCGCACCTCCGGCGCGTCCTTTTGCGGCTCCAGGCCGGTGCCCAGCACCACCATGTCCACGGGAATCCGGCGCACCACGCCGGCCAGGGTGTCCTCGACCCGGATCACCAGCTTGCCCTCCTCCTCGGGGGTCAGCGCCCAGTCGGTCACCTCGCCCACGCGGCCCCGGATGAAATGCACCCCTTCGTCCAGCAGCTTGTTGTAAAATTCCTCATACCCCTTGCCCGGGGTGCGCATGTCAATGTAGAAATTGTAAATCTCCGCGTCGGTGTGCTCCTTGAGGAGATGGGCCAGCTTGAGGCTGTACATGCAGCACACGCGCGAGCACCAGACGTTGGTCTTTTTATCCCGCGAACCGACGCAGTGGATGATGCCCACCGCCTTGGGCGGACGGCCGCCCTCGCGGAGCACCACCTTGCCACCGGTGGGCCCGGAGGCGTTCACCAGGCGCTCGACTTCCAGCGCGGTATAAACATTGGGATACTTGCCGTAGCCGTAGGCCGGAATCCGGTGCGGATCGAAGGTCCGGAACCCGGTGGCCACCACGATGGCGCCCACCTCGATCTCGGTTTCCGTTTCCTTTTGCGTGAAATCAATGGCGTTCTTGTCGCCGCAGGCCTCCACGCAGGTCTTTTTACATTTGTCCGACACGACCCGCGCGCCGTTTTCGCCCTTGCGGAAGTTCAGGCAGACGTTGGGATCAATGGCCACCACCTGGGGCGTGGCCTGCGGGAAGGGAATGAAAATCGGCCGGCGCTTGCCCAGTCCTTCGTTGAATTCGTCGGGAAACTTGGGCTGTTTGAAGACGCACGCCGGGATGCAGTCCTGGCAGCCGATGCAGGCGTCCTCCTTCACATAGCGGGGCTTGTGACGGACCTTCACGGTGTAGTTGCCCACGTAGCCGTCCACGCCCGCCACCTCCGAATAGGTCATCAGGGTGATGTTCGGATGGGAGCCCACCTCGGACATCTTGGGCGTCAGGATGCAGGCCGCGCAGTCGAGGGTGGGGAAGGTCTTGTCAAATTTGGCCATGTGGCCGCCGATGGTCGGCTCGCGTTCGACCAGATAAACCTTCTTGCCGGCGTTGGCGATGGTCATGGCCGCGTGGATGCCGGCAATGCCGCCGCCCACGACCAGGGTGGCGGGCTTGATCTCCACCCGCTTGGTTTCGAGCGCCTTATGATGCGCCACCCGGTGGATGGCCGCCTGGGCCAAAGCCTTGGCCTTCTCAGTGGCCTCGCCTCGATCGGTGTGCACCCACGAATCGTGTTCGCGGATGTTGACCATGTGGAAATAGAAGGGATTGAGCCCGCCTTTTTCCGTGGCGTTGCGGAAGGTGTGTTCGTGCAACAGGGGCGAGCAGGAGGCCACCACCACGCGGTTGAGCCGGTGCTCCCGGATGTCCTTCTGAATGAGTTCCTGGCCCGGGTCGGAGCACATGTATTTATAATCCCGCGACAGCACCACGCCGGGCAGCTTGGCCACGTAACGCGCCACTTCCGGGCAGTCCACCATGCCGGCGATGTTCGTTCCGCAATGGCAGACGTAGAAACCGATGCGCACTTCCTGTTGTTTGTTTTCCATGGTCGGCACCTTGTCCTTCGGTTTCAGGCCGCGACGGTTTCCGCCCGCGGCAGGGGTTTCATCGGCACAAATCCGCGTTGCAGGCCCAGCTCCCGGGGCGAGAACCCAAACGCCAGCCCCATGAGCTGGCTGAAATAGACCGTGGGCATCACGACGGTTTCCCACTTCTCGGCGATCTTGTCCTGATACGCGTCCAGGTTGAACTGGCAGAGGGGACAGATGGTGGCGATCACGTCGGCGCCCCGCACCCGGGCCTCCTTGATGAGCACATAGGCCAGCCGCAAGCCGGCCTCCGGCAGGGTGCCGGTGAGACTGCCGCCGCAGCATTTGGTCTTCAGCGGCCAGTCCACCACGGTGGCCCCGAGGGCCTCCAGCAGGCGGTCCATTGAAGTGGGGCTGTGTTGATTGTCGAAGGTCGAGTAGGGCCGCACGATCTGGCAGCCGTAATAAGGCGCCACCTTCAGGCCCTTCAGCGGGCGGGTCACCTTTTGTTTCACCGCCTCGCAGCCCACGTCGTTCAGCAAAATGTCCAGGGGATGCCGCACCGGCACCTGGCCGCCGGTTTTGAGGCCCACGCTGCCAAGCGCCTTGTCCACCACTTTTTTCACGGCAGGCTGCTCCGCCAGATAGTGCTGGGTCTTGTTGAGCACCAGGTAGCAGGCGCTGCACGGGGCCATCACCTGCGAATACCCCTCCTGTTCGGCGATGGCCAGATTGCGGGCCGCCAGGGCGCAGGCCTTGGTTTCGTCCACCGCCATGTAGGCCGTGGCGCCGCAGCAGTTCCAATCGTCCAGCTCGTTCAGCTCCACCCCCAAGTGCCGCATGACCGGCAGCAGGGATTCCTCATAGGCACGCCCCGTGCCTTTCAACGAGCATCCGGGAAAATATCCGTATTTCATGGCTTAATGGTTGGCGGCTTGTTCCTGGTCCACGGTTTCGATGATGCGGGCCAGGTCCTTGCGCTGGCGGATGTTGTCCTGCTTGAGCGAGAACCGGCCGGTCTTCATGAGACCGAGGCCGAGCTTGGCCATCCCGAGGGCGGCCAGGAGGTTGGTCTTCAGGTAAAGCTTGGTCACCAGCAGCCCTTCGGAGATGCGGCCGTGGTTGCGCACCATCTTGCTGAACTCCTGCGCCAGCACCGGAATCGGGAAGCGCCGCGGATACACCTTCTCCTGGATGGCGCGCTGCTTCAGCTCGTACATGATGTCGGTGATGCTGATCTCCCGGGGGCAATCCACCGTGCAGGCGTAGCAGGAGGCGCACAACCAGATGGTGCGGCTGGCGAGCACCTCGTTTTTGAAATCCTCGCGGGTCAGCGCCATGACCTGCCGGGGGGTGTGATCCATGTAAATGCTGAGGGGGCAAACCCCCGAGCAGGTGCCGCACTGGATGCAATCTTTCAGCTTCTCGCAGCCCGGCACGCTCATCACTTCGCGTCCGAACCCCTTCACCCGGTCGGCCTCGTATTTGATCGTGCGTTGGATTTCCATAGCGTGCCTTTCCCGTTCCGCCGCGCGCTCCGACCCGGCTTCAAGCCCCCGGGGCACGGCGATTCGCGGTCATGCTGGAAAAAGAAATACGCCGTTTCCGGTTTTTACGCTAGCCGCTTATTGGTCAAGTCATCTCAAAAATTGCTCTGTTTGCATAAGCACAGCTTTTGAAGATGAAAACCGAAGGCGCGCGCTTCCGCAAATTGCAAATCGCTTTTGCGCAAAGGGATGCGGTCTGACATCCGTCCGCGTTCCCTTTCGCCGTTTTCTCCCGGGCAGTGGACCTTTCCCGACCGGATGGCGCGCGCCTCTCGCGGATCGGACCAGCGTTCCGCCCGGTCTCTTCGTGTCCCGCGCCCGACGAAACTCCCGCTGCGGGGAAAGGGGAAGCGGCGGTGCGGGAGACAGGAGGGTCTTCGGCGGGAAACGGCCCCGGCGCCGGGGGCGCGCCTCGGGGCGCGTCCGGGCCGTTTTCGGAGGGGAAGCGGATCGGAGCCGGCGCCCGCCCCGGCGGGCCGGCTCAGGCGGCGGTCTCCTTCGAGTGGAGGTCGAGCACCGCCGCGCCCTGCAATTCTCCCGCGCGCAGCCGGCGCAACGCTTCGTTGGCCGCTTCAAGAGGGAAGGCCCGCGTCTCCGTGCGGACGGGGATTTTCGGCGCCAGCGCCAGAAATTCGAGACCGTCCCGGCGGGTGAGGTTGGCCACCGAACAGATCGTGCGCTCGTGCCACAGGTCGTCGTAGGGAAACGACGGAATGTCGCTCATGTAGATGCCGCCGCACACCACGCGTCCACCCTTGTCCACCGCCCGCAACGCCAGCGGCACCAACGCGCCCACCGGCGCGAACAGGATCGCCGCGTCCAGCGGCTCCGGCGGGCGTTCGTCCGAGCCGCCCGCCCACTCGGCGCCCAACCGCCGCGCGAACTCCTGCGCCTCGGTGTCGCCGGGCCGGGTAAAGGCAAACACCCGCCGGCCCTGATGCCGGGCCACTTGGATGACCAGATGCGCCGCCGCGCCGAAGCCGTAGAGCCCGAGCCGTTCCGCCTCGCCCGCCTTGACCAGACAGCGGTAGCCGATCAGGCCCGCGCACAGCAGGGGCGCCGACGAAACGTCGTCCAGTCCTTCGGCCAGCGGAAAACAGTAACGCGCGTCGGCCACGGCGTATTCCGCGTAACCGCCGTTGCGGGTGTAGCCGGTGAACTCCGCCCGCTCGCACAAATTCTCCCGCCCCGCCCGACAATGCCGGCACGTGCCGCAAGTCCAGCCCAGCCATGGAATCCCCACCCGCTGGCCTTCCCGCAAACCCGTCACGCCCCCGCCCAGCGCGGTGATCCGGCCCACGATTTCGTGGCCCGGAATCAGCGGCAGCCGGGGATGGGGCAGTTCGCCGTCCACCACGTGCAGATCCGTGCGGCAGACCGCGCACGCGGACACCGCCACCTGCACTTCGCCCGGACCGGGTTCGGGAATCGGCAGCGCGCGCAAGCGCAGCGCCGACCGCGGTTGTTCCAACACCATCGCGCGCATACGCCGGAAAAGTAGCACCGGCGGAACCATTTGAAAAACCCTCCGCGCCGGCGGTGTCACGTCGCCCCCCGCCCGCC
This sequence comes from uncultured Verrucomicrobiota bacterium, assembly GCA_964601985.1. Classification (GTDB taxonomy): domain Bacteria; phylum Verrucomicrobiota; class Verrucomicrobiia; order Limisphaerales; family J093; genus J093. Next base: position 2,675 of record CAZRPT010000046.1, on the reverse strand, counting down.
CGCCGTCCCTCCGCTTTGGGCTGTCGCGACGGGGCGGGGCGGGGTATGCTGGGGACATGTGGAAGCGGTTGCCTCGCACGCGAAATTGCTTTGTCTGCGGCGCCGAAAACCCCGCGGGTTTGGACCTGGAGTTCCAGACCGACGGCCGGGTGGTGCGCGGGGTGTGGACGCCGTCGGCCCATTTGGCCGGGTTTCTGCACACGGTGCATGGCGGGCTCACGGCGACGGTGCTGGACGAGGTGATGACCTGGGTGTGCGGCGTGGTGGGCGGGCGGTTTTGCTACTGCGCCGAGATGAGCGTCCGCTATCTCGCGCCGGTGACGCCCGGCGAGGCGCACGTTCTGGAGGCCCGGCTCACGGCCAATCGCCGGGGACGCATCTTCACCGCCGAAGGGGTGGTGCGGGGGCCCGACGGCGAGCGGCGGGCCGCGGCCACGGGAAAGTATCTGCCCATCCCGGAGGAGCGGTTGACCGCGATGTTGGAGGATTTTCTCGGCGATCCCGCCGAGGTGATGGCGCCGGTGACGGAGGCCGGCGTCGGGACGAAACCTGCTTGAAAAACCCATGAAAACGCTGCGTGAAGTTCTGGATCATGAGCCCGCGCCGCTGCGCTTCGGCACCAGCGGACGCCGGGGACGGGTGCGCGATCTCACCCAGCTCGAAGTCTATCTCAACGCCCGCGCGGAGCTGGAATACCTGCTGGCCCAACCGCCGGAGGCGGGCGGCATTCAGGCGGGACAGGAGTTTTTCCTCGGCCACGACCTCCGCCCCAGCTCCACCGCCTACGTGCCGGAGCAGGGCGGCCGGGGCGAGCTGGCCCAGGCCGTCGCGCGGGCCATCGAGGACGTGGGGCTGAAGCCGGTGAATCTGGGGCCGTTGCCCACGCCGGCGGTGCTGCATCACGGCCTGTGCCGGCGGCGCGGCAGCATCATGGTCACCGGCAGCCACATTCCGTTCGACCGCAACGGCTACAAGACCCACTCCGCCCGGGGCGAGTTGCGCAAGGAGGACGAAGCGCCCATCAACGCCCGGGTGGCGGCGTTGCGGGAGCGGTTGTACGCCCAGCCGGCGGAGGAATCGCCCTTCGCGCCGGACGGACGGTTCAAGCACGGCTCCCGGCCGCTCCCGCCCGCCGAACCCGGCGCGGCGGAGGAGTTTTTGCGCCGCTACCTGGACTTCTTCCCCGCCAACTGCCTTCAAGGCCTCCGGCTGCTGGTGTTCCAGCATTCCGCCGTGGGCCGCGATCTGCTGGTGGAAGTCCTGGAACGGCTGGGCGCGGAGGTGATCCCCGCCGGGCGGAGCGAGACGTTCGTGCCGATTGACACGGAAAACGTCAGCGCCGACCTGCTGGCCGACCTGCGGCGCATGGTGACGGAGGCCGCGGCGGAGCGGGGCGCGATTGACGCGGTGGTTTCGACCGACGGCGACAGCGACCGCCCGTTGCTGGTGAGCGTGAGCGGGCCGGCGGAGGCGCCGGAAGTCCGGTTCCACGGCGGCGACCTGCTGGGCATGGTGGTGGCGGAACAACTGGCGGCGGACGCCGTGGTGGTGCCGATCAGTTGCAACGACGGCATTGATCGCGGCCCGTTGCGGGACCGGCTGGAGCCGAAGACGCGGATCGGCTCGCCGTACGTCATCGCCGGCATGGAAGCCGCCCTCGCCAAGGGGCGACGCCGGGTGTGCGGCTGGGAGGCCAACGGCGGGTTCCTCCTGGGCAGCGACCTGGAACAGGACGGCCGCACCCTGGGCGCCCTGCCGAGCCGCGATTCCTTCCTGCCGCTGCTCACCGTCCTGCGCGCCGCCGCCCAACGCCGGACGCCGGTGGGGGCGTTGTTCGACGCCCTGCCGGCCCGCTTCAGCAAGGCCGCCCTGCTGCGCGAATTCCCCCGGCCCACCAGCCTCGCCATCGTGGCCCGGCTGGCGCCCCCCCGGGAGGAAATCGTCGAGGCGGACCTGACGACCACCCCGCCGGGCCTGCGTGACCGGGAGGGCCGGCCGCTGGACGCCACCGAGGCGGACGCGCGCCGGCTCGCGGAAGTGCGCGCCACGGTGGAGGGCATCTTCAACGCGGCGGCGGGGTTCGGCCCGCTGGCCCGGCTGAACTACCTCGACGGCGTGCGGATGATCTTCGCCAACGGCGACGTGGCCCACGTGCGCCCCTCGGGCAACGCCGACGAGCTCCGCATCTACGCGGTCGCCGACACCCAGGAACGCGCCGACGCCATCGCCCGGGAAGGCGTCCGCGAACCGGACGGCCTCCTGCGCCAGTTGGAGCGGCTGGTGGGGTAGGGAAGCATTCCCCCGCGTTTCCCGTAGCCGCCGAGGTGACGAAACGGAGGGCAGCGGAGGAGATGCGAATCCCAAAATCCGAAAAAAATATTTTCCGGTTTCTTGATCGGGGTTGGGGGGGCAACCCGGCGTATGGGTGCCGGGTTGGGCGCCGGATGGTTTTCGGGGGAGGGGCGGTGAAATCCGGCGCGGGACGCGGTTATTTCTGGGGCGGCTCCGCCCGTTCGGCGCGAAGGCGCGCCACCTCGCGTTCGAGCGTTTTCAAGCGGCGCACCATTTCCGGCAGGCGCATGGCGGCCACCATCTGGCGCTTGGTTTCATTGACGGGGCGGGCGGGGCTGCCCAGCCAGGTTTCGCCGTCGGGGATGTTGTTCATCACGCCCGCC
>CAZRPT010000045.1:0-18656 GCA_964601985.1 uncultured Verrucomicrobiota bacterium | reverse complement strand
GGAATTTTCGCGTGACAAACAACGCGGCCCGTGTATCTTCGCGTTCCGCTTCACGCGGCGCGACCCCATGGTCTAGCGGTTAGGACACCACCCTTTCACGGTGGTAGCCCGGGTTCGAGTCCCGGTGGGGTCGCCAATTCTTTTCTTTGCCCCTCCGCTTTCCCGCTTTCCTGAGGTTCGCCGGATTTTGCGTCGGTCCGGTGGCGCGTCCGGAAACGCGGGCCGGGGAAAACAACCGGGGCCGCGGTCGGAGATCGGCTTGCGGCGGGGCGCGCGCCCCGGCACCCTCGCGGGCCATGAGTTTGTGTTTCGCGGAAATGGCTTCGCCGGAGCGGTTGTTGGCCGGGGCGGTGGCGGCGTTGATCGGGCTGAAGCTGCTGGTGGACCTGGGCCTGGACCGGCTGAATCAACGCCATGTGGCCGCCCATGCCGACGCCGTGCCGGAGGCTTTTCGCGGGGTGGTGGACGCCGACACCTACCGGCGTTCGGTGGCCTACACGCTTGCCCGGAGCCGGCTGGGACAGCTCGAAACAGTCTGGGAAACGTTGGTGCTGTTGGCCGTCTTGTTCAGCGGCGTGCTGCCGGCTTTGTGGCGCGCTTGGAGCGGGCGGTTCGGCGAAGGCGAGCTGGCCACGGCGGGGTTTTTGTTCGCGTGCGGCGTGGGGTTGAGCCTGTTGAGCCTGCCGTTCGACTGGTACGCCCAGTTCCGGGTGGAGAGCCGGTTCGGCTTCAACACCACCACGCCCCGTTTGTGGTGGACCGACCGGCTGAAGGGGCTGCTCATCGGCGCGGTGCTGCTGGTGCCGCTGACATGGCTGCTGCTGAAACTGGTGGGCTGGGCGGGGCCCCGGTGGTGGATCTGGGGCGCGGCGGTGCTGGTGGGCTTTCAACTGGTGATGGCCCTGGTGGCGCCGATCTGGCTGTTGCCGCTGTTCAACAAGTTCACCCCCCTGCCGGAGGGACCGTTGCGGGAGCGTCTGCTGGCGCTGGCGAAGCGCGCCCGTTTTCAGGCGCGGGCCATCGAGGTGATGGACGGCAGCAAGCGCTCGCGCCACTCGAACGCCTTTTTCACGGGGCTGGGAAGGTTCCGCAAAATCGTCCTGTTCGACACGCTGGTGGAGCAGCTTTCCGAGGCGGAGCTCGAGGCGGTGCTGGCGCACGAGATCGGGCATTTCCGGCTGCGGCACGTGCCGAAGATGCTGCTGCTTTCCTCCGCGCAGGTGCTGGCGGGGTTTGCCGTGCTGGCCTGGCTGGCGCGCCAGGAATGGTTTTACCGGGCCTTCGATCTGCCCCCGCGCCCGGTGGGGCTGGCCTTTCTGCTGTTCGTTCTGCTGGCCGGCCCGGTGATGTTCTGGGTGAGCCCGCTCATCAATCGCTGGTCGCGGCGTCACGAATACGAAGCCGACGCCTTCGCCGCGCGGATCGTCGGGAGCGCCGAACCGCTCATTGCCGCGTTGCGCAAGCTCGCGACGAAAAACCTCAGCAACCTCACCCCCCACCCGCTTTACAGCGCGTTTCACTACTCGCACCCCACGTTGCCGGAGCGGGAGGCCGCCTTGCGGCGGGTGTCCATCCCGCGCGCTGAGTGACCCCGTTCCAAGTTTGATTTCGTCCTTTCTTTTTGGCCGGTGAGCGCCGGTTTGAAAAGCGGGCCGTTCCGTCGCCGGGGGGGGCGCGGTCCGCGGGGAGGGCGCAAAATGCCCTTGGGCAGCAGGCCGGGTTCCCCGACCCGGCGTTTTCCGACCGGCCCCGAGTCTTCCCCGGCGGGATGGCGTCAGCCTCCGGCGGGCCGGGCCGGACGCGCGGGCCGGAAGGTTTGGTTTTTGCCGTGGCGCGGGCGGGCGGAGCGCGGCATAGTCCGGGCCGACATGATCCTGACCACGGCGGAACTCGAAAGCTTGGTTCACCTGCGGCATCGCAACCCGCATCAGTTGCTGGGGCTGCATCCGCTGGGCAGTGGCGGCGGAGTGGTGGGGCGCGTCTATTGGCCGGGCGCGGCGGCGGTGCGCATGGAGCCGGTCCATGAAACCCGCCGCCCCACGCTCGTGCTCGAACGGGTCCACGAAGCGGGCCTGTTCGAAGGGGTGGCCAAGGGCGAGAGCCGCGTGTACGCGTGCGAGCTGGTGGTGACCTTCCCCGACGGACACGAACTCCGCACGCGCGATCCCTATTCCTTCCTGCCCACGATCGGCGAGGGGGATTTGTATCTCTTTGGCGAGGGGCGGGAACGGCGCATCTACGACAAGCTCGGCGCGCAGTTGCGGGTGCTGGACGGGGTGGCGGGAGCCAGTTTCGCCACGTGGGCGCCCAACGCCCAGCGGGTGAGCGTGGTGGGGGATTTCAACGGCTGGGACGGGCGTCGGCACGCGATGCGCGAGCTGGGGGCGTCCGGCGTGTGGGAAATCTTCGTGCCCGGCGTGACGGAGGGGGCGCATTACAAGTTCGAGCTGCGCGACGCGCAGGGCCGGGTGCGGTTGAAGACCGATCCCTACGGCGCGTTTTTCGAGGTGCCGCCCAAGCAGGCGGCCATCGTCTGGAACACCCGCAAGCACGACTGGCAGGACGCCGCCTGGCTCGAAGCCCGCGCCCGGCGCCATCCGCTGGACGCGCCGATGAGCATCTACGAGGTGCACCTGGGTTCGTGGCGCAAGAAGACCGCGGGCGAATCCCCCGGCTACCGCGAGCTGGCCGGGCCGTTGGTGGATTACCTGCGGGAGATGGGGTTCACGCACGTCGAGTTTCTGCCGCTGGCGGAGCACGCCTACTATCCCAGTTGGGGCTATCAGGTCACCGGCTTCTACGCCCCCACCAGCCGCTACGGCACGCCGGACGATTTGCAATACCTCGTGGACACCCTCCATGACGCGGGCATCGGGGTGCTGCTCGACTGGGTGCCGGCGCACTTCCCGCGCGACGACTGGGCGCTGGCGCGGTTCGACGGCACGGCCCTCTACGAACACGCCGACCCGCGCAAGGGCACCCACCAGGACTGGGGCACGTTGATCTTCAATTACAGCCGTCACGAGGTCCGGAATTTCCTCACCGCCAACGCGCTCTACTGGTGCGAACGCTTCCACGTGGACGGTCTGCGGGTGGATGCCGTGGCCTCGATGCTCTACCTCGACTACTCGCGCCAGCCGGGCGAATGGATTCCCAACGAATACGGCGGCCGCGAAAATCTCGAAGCCATCGCCTTCCTCAAGGAATTCAATCACCTCGTCCACACGATGCATCCCGGCGCGGTCACCATCGCCGAGGAATCCACCGCCTGGCCGCAGGTGACCCGGCCGCCCGAGATCGGCGGTCTGGGGTTCAGCTTCAAGTGGAACATGGGGTGGATGCACGATTCCCTGCGCTATTTCCAGAACGACCCCATCTACCGCAAATACCACCAGCACGACCTGACCTTCGCGATGCTTTACCACTACAACGAGAACTTCATCCTGCCGCTGTCGCACGACGAGGTGGTGCACGGGAAGGGCTCGTTGCGGGGGCGCATGCCGGGCGACGACTGGCAGGGATTCGCCAATCTGCGCTGTCTGCTGGCCTATCAATGGCTCTTCCCCGGCAAGCAGCTTTTGTTCATGGGAGGCGAATTCGGCCAGCGCGCCGAGTGGAACGAAAACGCCGAGCTGGACTGGGGCCTGCTGGACGCCGGCCCCTACCACGCCGGCGTGCAACAGTTGGTGCGGGACCTCAACCGGCTCTACCGCGAGCACCCGGCCTTCTGGGAGGCGGACTACGACCCGCGCGGGTTTCAGTGGGTGGATTGCAGCGATTACGAGCAGTCGGTGCTCTCCTTCGTGCGACGCGCGCGCGGCGGCGGCACGGAGTTCCTCGTGGCGTTGAACCTCACGCCGGTGCCCCGGAGCGGCTACCGGCTGGGCGTGCCCCGGCCCGGTTTCTGGCGCGAGGCGCTGAACACCGACGCCGCGATTTACGGCGGCGGCAACGTGGGCAACGCCGGCGGCCTCACCGCCGAGCCGCACCCCGCCCACGGCCAGGCCCAGTCTCTCCTGCTGACTCTCCCGCCGCTGGCCGTGGTGGTGTTCGCGTCGGAGGCGTGAGCCTCCCGCCTTTCCCCGATGGGGGAGCGGGAAAACCGGACGCATTGCCGGGGCGGAAAATCCCGTTCCGGCGGACGGAGCAAACGCGTCCCGCCGGCAAGGAAGCCGGCCCGGACAGGCGGGCGAAAAACGGAAAGGAGAGGCGGCGTTTCACCCGCCCGCCGGACCGCCGAAGATCAACCACCAGCCGATGACGAAGATGGGCACGTCCACGAGGGCGTGGCTGACGTAGCACGGCCAGACGGAGCGGTACCGCAAATACAGTCCGCTCCAAATGACGCCGCCCAAGAACACCCCCAGCGATCCCAGCGCGGTCACGAGTCCGGAGACCTGCCCGGACAGGGCGATAATGTGGTGCAGGGTGAAGGCCAGGGCCGAGAGCAGCACGCCGCCCACGCCGCCGACCAGCCGTTCGCCCTGGCGGAAGACGAACCAGCGCCACACGTACTCCTCCATCAGCGAGTTGAGGGTGATCCAATACAGCGCGCCCAGGAGGTAAACTCCGGGCTGATCCAAGCCGGTCTGGCGGGCCGCGGCGGCCACGGTGGCGGGATCAATCCAGCCGAACCGGCGCGCCAGACCGTACACGGCGAAGATGGCGCCCGCGATCAGCAGGCCGGAGATCACCGCCACGCCGAATCCGCCCCGGCGCGGCGGCGACCAGCTCAACGGCCGACGCTCCACCCAGCGCCACCACACCAGCGGAAACAGCGCCAGCCACAGCTTGCTGCCGATAAAGAGGCCCTTGCCCCACGCCGTGCCGGGCCACCAGAACATCCCCGCCGCCGCGCCCAGGCTGGGCGCGGGCACCAGCAACAGCAACGCCAGCCAGGGCCGCGCCCGGGAGCGCGCGGGCGGAATCGAGGGAGTGGAGTTCGGCGATGATTTCATGCGGCGGAATTCGGCGAAGCGGCCGGGCCCATGGTTTTCTCGAACCATTCCATGAACGTGTCCGCGGCCGCGATGGAATTGAGAATCGGGATGCCGCCCAACCGGCGCACGGCGGCGGCTTCGCGCTCCTCGAACACCCGCACCAGCACCGGCCGGCCGGCCGCGTGCCGGAGCACCCGTTCGGCGTCCTCCACCCGGCGCATGGCGGCGAGGATCACCCGGGCCTGCCGGGCGCCGGCGCGTTCCAGCACCGCTTCATCCGCGCCGTCGCCCCGCACGCAGGGCACCCCGGCGTGTTGGAGCTGGGTGATGACCGCCGGGTCGTCGTCCACCACCACCACGGTGTGGCCCGCCTGCCGGAGCGGTTTGAGCACCCACATGCCGCCCGCGCCGAAGCCCAGCATCAGGGCGTGATCGCGCGGCGGGGTTTCCGCGGAACGCCGCCGGCGCAGCGGATGGAACCGCAGCAGGAAGGTGGTCACCCGGTCCCGCGCCACCAGCGGGGTCAGCGTCATGGTCAGCACCGCCACCAGCGCGATGAGCGAGAAGACGCGGCCCGGGATGTGGCCGAGCATCTGCGCGCCGGTCAGCCCGAGCACCAGGGCCAGCTCGCTGGTCTGGGCCAGCAGCAGGCCGGCTTCGAGGGCGGGCCGCGCGGTCAGGCCGCGCCATTCGGCCACCAGCGCCACCAGGGGCGGCGTCAGTCCCCAGACCACCGCCGAGAACAGCAGCGCCTGCGCCACCAGCCAGCCGTCGGGGATGGTGATGATGCCGCCCAGCGCGGTGAAGAAGATCGCCTGGAAAAAGTCGTTGAAGGAGAGCAACTGCCCGCGCGCGATGCCGTTCACCGGAAACCGCGCCAGGGCGAACCCCGCCAGAAACGCGCCCGCGATCGGCGAGATGCCCAGCTTGACCGCCGCCCCCATGAAGGCGAACAACAGCGCCAGCACCGTCAGCAGGAGGGTTTCCTCGTCCGGCCGGCAGCGCCTGAGAAACCACGGCATCAGCCAGCGCTGACACCCCACCGCCACGCCCGCCAGCGCCGCCGTGACCCCCACGCCGCCCAGCGCGGCCAGGACCCCTTGCGGCCAGTGCCCGGCCACCACGATGATGAGGATCATCAACAGGTCCTGCACCAGCAACACCCCCAGCACCAGCCGCCCGAACGGCTCGAACATCTGCTGCTGCTGTTTGAGGTGCTGCACCACCACCAGGGTCGAGCTGGTGGAGAGGGCGATGCCGAGATAGGTGGCGGACACCACGTCAAACCCGAGCAGCCCGGCGATCGCGAAGCCCGCCATCGCCACGCCGAGGAACTGGGTCAGGCCCACCCAGAACACCGTCTTCAGGTGCCGCGCGAAACGGTCGGGGTTCAGCTCCATGCCCGCCGAAAACACCAGAAAGGTCAGCGCCAGCCGGAAGGTGTCGTCCACGAACGGCGTCCGCTCCACCCAGCCCAGCGCCGCCAACGCGCTGCCCGCCACCAGCAGCAGCGGAATGATGGGCAGCCGCGTGGCGCGCGCCAGGGCATACCCGGCGGAGGCCACCAGCAGGATGAGGGTCAGGGCGGTCATGCCGGGAGAAAGCCGCGTTGGCGCAGCTCCTGTTGTTGCAGCTTGATCCCGTCCACCTTCGGGATCATCAGGTATTTCACGTCCGCTTCGAGCAGGTTGTCCACCACCGACAAATCCACCACCAGGATCGCGCACGGGATGCCCGCCTCCCGGCAGCGAAAGGCCAGCAGGTCGTTGGTGGGCTCGATGCGCAACGCCGACACCAGCAACCGCGCCCCGGCCAGGCCGGCTTCCTCCAGCACCGAGGCGTATTCCACGTTGCCCAGGTGGGTGGCCGTGGGCAGGCCGGCCAGCTTGGCGGGATCGGTGTCCACCGCCAGCACCCGTTCGCCGCGCGCGTGCAGCCGCCGGGCCAGGTCGCGCCCGAGCGTGTTCATGCCGACGAGGATGATGTGGTCCCGCCAGGCGGGCGTGGCCGGCTCGCTGGGATCGCGCCCGCCCCGCGCCAGCCGGCGTCCCACCGGCAGTTTCAACACCCACCAGTAAAGCCGTTCCTGATACAGCAACGCGCAGGCGGAGGCGGTGAAGGTGATCAATCCCACCAGCCCGATCACCGACAACGCCGCCGGCCCGATCCAGCCCGCCTCGGAGGCGATGGCGGCCAGGATGAACGAAAACTCGCTGATCTGCGTCAGCGCCAGCCCGCTGAAAAAGGCCGTCCGCCCGCTGTACTTCAGCGCCCGCAACGGCAGCAGGATCGCCAGTCCCTTGCCCGCCATGACCAGCGCCGTCAACGCCAGCGCCGTCGGCCATTGGGCCGCCGCCTCGCCCAGCGGGATGCGGATGCCCAGCGAGACGAAAAAGATGGCGATGAAGAAGTTCATCAGCGGATGGATGCGATGCCGCAGGTCGTGGGTGTAGGGCAACTGGGCCAGGCTCACCCCGGCCAGAAACGCGCCCGACTCCGGCGAGAGATGCAGCAGGTGCGCCGCCTCGACCACCACGAAACACCAGCAAAGGCTCCAGACCAGAAAGGCCGAAGGCGAACGCACGATCCAGGCGAACGGCCGCCGCAGCGCCCACCGGGCCGTCCCCAGCACCGCCGCGCCCAGCAGCACCATCGTCACCAGCGCCCGCAGCACGTTGCCCGCCACACTGCCCGACGCCGCGCCGTCCTCCCCCGAAAAGGCCGCCATCAGCGTCAGCAGCAGGATTACCACCAAATCCTGCAGCAACAGGATGCCCACCGCGATTCGCCCGTGCAGCCGGTTCAACTCGTGACGTTGTTCGAGCAGCTTGACCGCCACCACCGTGCTGCTGAACGTGAGCGCCCCCGCCAGCAACAATGCCTCGCCGGGGGGAAACCCCAGCCCCCGGGCCAGCCCGAAGCCCGCCCCCGCGATCAATCCCATCTGGGCCAGCCCGGCGGACAACACCGGCGCCGCCAGTCCGCGGAGCTTGTCGAAGCTCAGTTCCAGCCCCACCAGGAACAGCATCAGCACGATGCCCACCTCGGCCAGTTGATCGAGCGACTCGGTGATCGTCACCCAGCCGGTGGCCGGTCCCAGCAGCAGGCCCGCCAGCAGACAGGCCACGATGGACGGCAGCCGGAGCTGCCGGGCCAGCAGCATGCAGCCCGCCGCCGCCACGATGATCAACGTGAGATGGCGCAGGAACAGGGAATCCATCAGCCGGATCGGGGGGCGGGTTGTTCAGGCCGGGGCGCGCCCGGGTTGGAACCACGTCGTTGCACGCCGCGAGAGTGGTGATCCCGCCCCGCCCGCGCAAGATTTTGCTGCCCCGCTGCGCGTCTTGGACCGCGGCCGTCCCGAGCCGCGGGCGCGGAAATCCGAAGGACCGAGGGAGCGAAGGAAATCCGAATCCCGAAAACCGAAATCCGAAAGAGCTTCCCACCGCCGCCGTAGCGCAGGCTGACAGCCTGCCGTTTCGCAGCGTGGCACGCTGCGAGACGTCCGCTTCCTCCCGCCGACGACGTGAGGAAACGTCCCCGCCGGCTGAGGGCAGCCGGCCTGCAGGGGGAGACGACTTGCGACCGCCCGTTGCAGGCCGGGTCCCCCCGACCCGGCGTTTTTCGACCGGCTTTCAAGAGGAGGCGCGCGGGAGGACTCGCGTCAACAGGGCGTCGCACTGGGCTTCGGTGGCGGCGAGCGTGCCTTCGGTCCAGAGCGCGTAGTCGGCGGCGGCCAGTTTGCGGGCCACCGGCCATTGGGCGGCCCGGCGGCGGTCGGTTTCCGCGTCGGACCAGCCCCGCTGACGCAGGCGCGCCCGCTGGGTGGTTTCCCCGCAGGCCACGCAGACCACGGCGTCGAACAGGGGTTCCGCCCCCGTCTCGAACAGGAGCGGGATCACCACCACCGCCAGGCGTTCTCCGGCGGCGCGCCACGCGGCCACCCGGGCCTGCCAGCGTTCGCGGATGCGCGGATGCAGGAGCTTTTCCAGGCGCCGGCGTTCCTCCGGGCACGCGAAGACCCGGGCCGCCAGGCGCGCGCGGTCCAACGCGCCGTCGGCGGTGAGCACTTCCGCGCCGAAAGCCTCGCGGAGGGCGGCCAGTGCTGGCGTGCCGGGCCGGACCAGCTCCCGCGCCAGGGCGTCGGTGTCCACGACGCGCGCCCCGCGCCGGGCCAGAAAGTCCGCCACGGTGGATTTTCCCATGCCCACGCCGCCGGTGAGTCCCAGCAAGATCACGCGCCGGGTCTAGTCCTCCCGGGCGGGAAGATCAAGGGCAACCGGCGTCCGCCCCGCCGGGATCCGCCCGGCGATTGGCAGGCGCGGGCCCGCTCGAAAAAAAGGGGACGCATTACTCCGGCCAATCGCCCTGAATGGTTTCCTTTCGGGGAGTTGCTTCGTTGGTCGTCCGCCATCTCCAAGGAAATTTCGAGCTGCCGGAAGTTTTTTGTTCTCCTCGAAGGCTGTCTGAAAAACGCCGGGATGGGGAACCCGGCCTGCCCCGAAGGGGGGCGCCTTTTCTGTGGACCGCCTGCCTCCACGCGGCGGAACGGCCCGCTTTTCAGACAGGTTCCAAGGGGTTCGAGCAGCCGGACTTTCGCGTCAATCGAGGACTTGTTCGGGACTCCTTCGGTAACACTTTTTTTGAGTCCCGGGGGAATTTGGATTGTCAGAGGAGGGCGGACCTCGGATGCTGGAGAGCAAGTCCGCGCGGCGGATGGCGGTTGCCAAAGTTGATGGAAGCAAAAGATTTAGATCAACCAAACGAAGCCAAAGAGCTGGACCTGATCAAGGACACCCTCGAACTGGATGTGCCGTGGTATCACACCCGGTTCATGGGGCGGTTGTTGAGCGCGTTTTTTCCCCCGCTGGGGTTCCTTTTGTTGTGGACGCATCCGCTGCGCCGCCGTTCCCGGAAGATCCTCGGCACGGTGTTGCTGGCGGGGTACTTCGTGTGCTGGCTGGCGGGGCTGGGAGCGCTGGGGTTGCAGATGGGATGGTTCGCCCTGGACTGGGACGGCGGAGACCTGCCCCGGCTGGTGCTGCGTCGCAGCGGCCCCAATTACCAGATCCTCGAACAGGACCGAACCTTTCAGGCCGAGGAGCGGGCGCGCAAGAAAGCGGCGTTCACCAACAACGTCTTTGCCGCGCGGGCGCCGTATTGGACGGATTTCCGGGGTCCCAAGCGGGACGGCCATTACGACGAAGAACCCATCCTGACACGCTGGCCGGCGCGGGGATTGCGCCAGCTCTGGCGCTACCCCTGCGGCGGCGGATACGCGTCGTTCGTGGTGGCCGACGGGCTGGCGTTCACCATCGAACAGCGGTGGGACACCGAGGTGGTGGTCGCCTACGATCTGGCCACCGGACGCGAGGTGTGGACGCACGCCTACACCGCCCGGTTTTACGAGTGGATGGGCGGCGAGGGGCCCCGCGCCACGCCGACGTTTTACGCGGACCGGGTGTACAGCCTCGGCGCCCAGGGCGACCTGCTCTGTCTGGGCGCCCGCACCGGCACGTTGATCTGGCGGCGCAACGTGCTCGAGGACACCCGCTCCGAAAATCTGCGTTACGGGCTGGCGGCTTCGCCGATCGTGGTGGACGAACAGTTGATCGTGCAGGGCGGTCAAAACGGCGCCGAAGGCACGGTGGCGGGATATGACGTCCTGACCGGCGACCTGCTGTGGACGGCGCTGCCGGAGCAACTGGCTTATGCCTCTCCGCTGCGCGCCCGGCTGGCGGACACCGATTGTCTGATGCTCGTGACGGCCACGCGGGTGGTGGGGATGAATCCCGCCGACCAGACCGTTCTTTGGGAGACGCCGTGGGCGGTGCGGTATGGCGACGCCTGCTGCCTGCCGGTGATCGTGGACGACCGGCGCTTTTTCCTGGGCGGTGGTTACGGCGCGGGCAGCCGGGTGGTGGAAGTCCGGCGGGAGGGAACGAACCTCACCACCCGCGTCGTGTGGCAAAACCGGAACCTGCGCACCAAGTTCAACCCCGCCGTGTATCATGAAGGCCACCTCTACGGTCTGGACGAAGGGGTGTTGACCTGCGTGGACGCGACCACCGGCGAGCGCTGCTGGCGGGGCGGGCGTTTTGGTTACGGCCAGCTTCTGCTGGCCTCGGGGGAATTGATCGTGCTCGGCGGAAACGGCCGGCTGGCCCTCGTGGAGGCCACTCCCGAGGCCTATCGCGCGCTGGGTTCGCAACAGGCGTTGCACGGCAAGACGTGGAACGTCCCGGCCCTCGCCCACGGCCGGCTCCTGCTGCGCAATTCCGAGGAAATGGTCTGTTACCAGATCGGCAAGCTCGTCACGCGATGACGGAAAATTTCCGCCGGGCGCCCCGCGCGGGTTGTCCCCCGGCGCGCGCCGGCGTTACGCTGGCGCCGGAGTGATCGTTATGCACACGTTGATTCGCCATCTGCTGCGCGCCACGGAACCCCGCCCGGACACGGTGGTCCGGGGCTGGATCCGCACCCGCCGGGACGCCAAGGGATTCTTCTTCCTCGAACTGAACGACGGCTCCTGCCTCGCCAACCTCCAGGTCGTCGTGGACGACGACACGCCCGGCGCGGAATCGCCGGCGGGATTCACCACCGGCGCCTCGGTCGAAGTGGCGGGCGATCTCACGGCCTCGCCCGCCAAGGGGCAGCAGTGGGAACTGCGGGCCAAACGCGTGCAGTTGGTGGGGCCGGCGGGACCGGACTACCCGCTGCAAAAGAAGGGCCACTCGCTCGAATTTCTCCGCCGCATCGCCCATCTGCGGCCGCGCTCGAACCTGTTCGGCGCGGTCTTCCGCACGCGCAGCCGGCTGGCCTTCGCGGTGCATCGCTTCTTTCAGGAGCGGGATTTCGTCCACGTGCACACCCCCATCATCACCACCAGCGATTGCGAGGGCGCGGGCGAGATGTTCCGGGTCACCACGCTCAAGGGCGACATTGACGCGCGCCCCGAGGAGGATTTCTTCGGCAAGCCCGCCTTTCTCACCGTCAGCGGCCAGCTCGAAGCCGAGACCTTCGCCTGCGCGCTGTCGCGGGTGTACACCTTCGGGCCGACCTTCCGGGCCGAGGACTCGAACACCTCGCGGCACGCGGCGGAGTTTTGGATGATCGAGCCGGAGATGGCCTTCTGCGATCTGGAAGGCGACATGGCGCTGGCGGAGGAGTTCATCCGGGAACTGGCGGTGGCCATGCGCGACGAATGCGCCGAGGACCTGAACCTGTTCGCCCGTTTCGTGGACAAGGGCGTGCGGGAGCGGCTGGATTTCGTGATTGACCGCCCGTTCCAACGCCTGACCTACGCCGAGGCGGTGGACATCCTGCAACGGTCGGGCGAGCGGTTCGAATACCCGGTCGAATACGGCCAGAACCTCCAGTCCGAGCACGAGCGCTACCTCACCGAGCGGCACTGCCAGTCGCCGGTGACCGTTTATGACTACCCGCGCGAGATCAAGCCGTTCTACATGCGGCTGAACGACGACCAAAAAACCGTCGCGGCGATGGACGTGCTGGTGCCGGGCATCGGCGAGGTGATCGGCGGTTCGCAACGCGAGGAACGGCTCGACCAGTTGCGCGCCCACCTCCGCGATCAAGGCTTGGACGAGGCGGACTACGACTGGTACGTGGACCTGCGCCGGTTCGGCACGGTGCCGCACGCGGGATTCGGGCTGGGCTTCGAGCGGCTGCTCATGTTCCTCACCGGCGTGGGCAACATCCGCGACGTGATCCCCTTCGCCCGCACCCCCGGCAACGCGGCCTTTTGATGTCTCAACGGGGACAATTCGGCGGGCGGTGCACTGGTTCGCTTTGGGAGGCGGAACTGGCTCGTCGGCGCCGGAAGCCGAAGTTTCCTCGGGGGCGCTGAGGCGCTGAGGCGGTTCCCGGATTTCTTCTACCGCCAGCGCCAGCCCTTGGCCGGCAGTTCGAGCTCTTCGCCATCCAACCGAACCGACACCGGTTCGTCCCGGAAGTTGTAGAGGCAGCGGCCCTCGGCGAACAGATACAGCGCCACGCCGGAGGGGGCTTCGAGGCGCACGTCCAACGGTTGCAGGAACGCGGCCCGGAGGGCGTCCGCCACGGGTTGGGGCAGGACCGGCAACCCGAGCGCGCGCGGGGCCAGCAACCATTCGCCGGTGGCCCGGAAATCCGCGTCCGAAAAGGTCCGTACGTTCCACACCCACACCCGGCCGGCGCCGACCGGTTGCTCGACCAGCCAGGGCACCGGCTTCCCCGCGACCATTGCCACGGCGCGGAGCCGGCCGGTGGTGACGCGCAGGCCGGCGTCCACGTCCACCGGCACGGTCAGCGCGAGGGTTTGGTCGCCCCGACGCAGCTTCGCGGCGGCGGCCGGTTCGGCGGTGGGGCTCACGGTTACGCCGGCCCGGGCCGCCGCTTTCGGGGCCACCGCGCGCAGAAAGGCCGGGGTGCAGATGAGGGTTCCGCCTTGTTCCAGCAGGCCGCGCGCGCAGTCCAGCACCGCCAGATCGCCCGCCGCCTGCGCGCCGAGAAACACCACCCGCGCTCCGTCGGGCCAGCGGGCCTCCGGCAGGACCGGCAAGCCGAGCATCCCGAGGTAATCCGCGAGGTAGAGGTTTTCGTCGCCATGATGGTTGACCGGTTTGTAGAACACGATGCCGCGCCGCGCCCGGCCGGCCACGCGCCCGGCCAGTTCGCGCAATTCCGGCCAGCGCCGGGCCAGCAGGGCGTCGCCGGGATGCTCCGCCACCACGTTCCCCAGATGGAACAAGGTCAGCTCGCGCGCGCCGGCCAGCACACTTTGGAAGGCCTGGTCCACGAAGTGCTCCGCCGCGCATTCGATGTGGTCGAACCACGCGCCCCGCACCTTGTCGCCCGCCACCGAGCTCAGCCAGCGGAAGTTCATGTAGCCCTCCGTGGGCTGCACGAAGCCCATCCGGCGCGTGGCGGGGTTGCGCACCTCGGTCCCCACCCAGATTTCGTTGAACCACGGCGACATCCGTTGCGGGTCGTAACCGAACCGCTCGAACCGGTCGTACCACTGGGGGTATTTGAGGATGAGCCGCACGCCGGGGCGCGCCGCCTCGGCCGGCTCGCGCATCAACGGCCCGATCAACGACACCAGCAAATCGCGCCGGTAATCGCCCCACGGTCGTCCGGCCCGCGCGGCTTCGGACCGCGCCGAGCGGTCGCCGGTGCAGTAGAAGTCATCCACGATCAGGGTGTCGAACAGGGGCGCGTTTTCGCGGAAGAAATTCGCCACGTCGCGCCGGGTCTTCGGCGCTTCCCAGTTCAGCCAGCCCAACCCGCCCTCCTGCCGCACGCCGAACTTTCGTCCCGGCACGGTCGCGATGCCGCCCGTGCAACGGATGCCGTGGCGCTCGAGAAAATCCCGCGCCTCGAGCAACGTGGCCGGCGGCACGTATTCGTCGCCGCGCCGCCCTTCGAGAAACACCCGCGACACCGGCAGCCGCCGCAATCGTTCGAGCGTGACGGTCCGTTGCTCCCGCGGCGCGAGATACCGCAGCACCCCGCCGGCGGTCGCGTACACACCGAGGCCGGGGAGCTCCGCCGCCGCGCCGGCGAAAACTCCCAATCCGGCTCCCAGCAGGGAAATTCCAAAGAGGCGTGTCATGGCGGGAAAATGCCGTTCCCCGCCGTGCTTGACCAGCCGGAAGCGCCCCTTTGGGCCCGCTTTTTCCGGGCGTTGACAGGCGCGGGGAAAACGCCGATAACCTCCGGCATGGAACCAACCCATCAAATACCTCGTCGTGAGTTTCTCCGTCGTTCCGGCGGACTGGCGCTCGGGGCCGGCGCGCTCCTGAGCATGCCCAACGTGTTGCTGAACCGGGTGCGGGCCGCCACGGGCGAGTCCGCCAACGAACTCATCCGGGTCGGCATCATTGCCGTGGGCGGCCGCGGGCGGGGCCACCTGTTTTTCCCGACCATGGCGCCGCACGTGGTGGCCGTGGCGGATGTGGACGAGGGCCACCTCGACCGGGCGCGGAAGGATTTCGAGTCCCGCTACCAGCGGAAGCTCAAGGGGTACACGGATTACCGCCGGCTCATCGAGGACAAGGACGTGGACGCCGTGCTCATCGCGACGCCCGACCACTGGCACGCCCTGCCCTCGATTCACGCCATGCAGGCGGGCAAGGATGTCTATTGCGAGAAGCCGCTGACCCTCGTGATTGACGAAGGCAAGGCCATGCGCAAGGCGGCGCGCTACTACAAGCGCATCTTCCAGACCGGCAGCCAGCAGCGCTCGTCCAGGGAATTTTTCCGCGCCTGCACGTATGTGCGTTCGGGGCGCATCGGCGACATCAAAACCATCCGGGTGGGCATTCCGGGCGTGAACTGGACCAAGCAGCCGTTGGTGCCGGACAGCGCCCCGCCGCCGGAGCTGGACTACAACCTGTGGCTCGGTCCCGCTCCGTGGCGGCCGTACAACAAGTGGCACGTCCACTACTACTTCCGCTTCTTCTGGGATTATTCCGGCGGCCAGATGACCAACTGGGGCGCCCATCACTTGGACATTGCCCAGTGGGGCATGGGCACCGACGACACCGGCCCCATCAAGGTTTCCGCCCGCGCGGAGTTTGACCCCCAGGGCCGCTACGAAGTGCCCTCGTGGTTCGAGATCAATTACGAATACGCCAGCGGCATCAAGGTGATCGCCGGCATGAGCCACCGGATCGGCGTCACCTTTGAAGGCCAGGACGGCATCATTTACGTCAACCGCGGCCGGCTCGAATCCACCGTGCCGGACGTGCTGAAGGAACCCATCGGCGAGGACGACGTGCACCTCTACCGGAGCACCAACCACCACCAGAACTGGTTCGACTGCATCAAGTCGCGCAAGCTGCCCATCTGCGACGTGGCCATCGGGCATCGCTCGGCCACGGTTTGCCACTTGGGCAACCTGGCCGTCCGCACCGGGCGCACCCTGCATTGGGATCCGGCCAGGGAGGAGATCATCGGCGATCCCGCGGCCGCCCGCATGCAGCGCTACACCTACCGCGCGCCGTGGAAGTTCCCGACCGCCTAGGCGCGTAATCGCCCCCCTTCCGCACCGCTCCGGCCCTCCGGGGCGGTGTTGTTTTTTCGAGCTTGGCGGAAAACGCCGGATGGGGGAACCCGGCGTTTTCCGACCGGATATTACGCGGCCGGTTTGTCCGGCGGAGCGTCCGGGGCGGGCGCGGAACGGCGGCGGTCGCGAACCACCAGCACCGGGCAGGGCGCGTGGCGCACCACCCGTTCCGCCGTGCTGCCCAGCACCACGTGTTTCAAGCCGGTGTACCCGTGGGTGGTCAGCACGATGAGGTCCACCGCCTGCTCCTCCGCCAGGGCGGCGATCTCGAGATACGGCCGCCCGAAACGCAGGAGTCCTTCGCATTCAATGCCCCGGGCCTGTTCCGCGCGCACCGCCGCCTGCAGCCGGTTTTCCGCCTCCTGGTGCACCTCCGCCGTGAGTTCCTCGCTCAACACCGGAGTGTAGCCGAGGTCGGACGGATACACCATCGGCTCCACCACGTGCAGGAGGATCAGCTTCGCGCCAAACTGCCGGGCCAGACCGCGCCCGTGGCGCAATGCCTTGCGGGCGTGCTCGGAAAAGTCCAGCGGAACCAGCACGCGTTGAAAGGACAACGGCGACTCGGCGTCGTCGGGGGAAGCAGGGGGAGAAACATGCTCGCTCATGGGATCAAACCGTCGGGGTTGCGTCTTGTTTTCGCGGGCACTTTACGCCCGCCGGGGCGCGATCTCAACCTCCTCCCGCGGCATTTGGCCGCGAACGCGCCGGTTTTGGCCTTGCGGAAAGGGGGCGGAATGAGGGCATGCTTCGGATTGGACCGCGGACCATTCCGGGGTTCCAACCAGATGAACGACGAAACAAACACAACTCAACCTGCCGTGGTGCTGCGCGCCCCGGAGGCCAACCGGGTGAGCGCGGGCCATCCGTGGATTTATGAACGCGGCATTCAACGGGTGCAGGGCGCGCCCGAGGACGGCGCGGTGGTGGCGGTCAGCGATCCGCGCCGCCGCTTTCTGGGGGTGGGCTGCTTCAACTCCCGCTCCAAACTGCGCGTCCGGATGTACAGCCACCGCAACGTGGAGCTGGACCGCGCGTTCTTCCTCGACCGCCTGCGTGAGGCCCTGGCCCTGCGGGAACGCCGCCTGCCGGGCGCGCGCGCGTGCCGGATCATCAACGCCGAGGCGGATTTCCTCAGCGGCCTCATCGTGGACCGCTACGAGGACGTGCTGGTGACGCAGATTTCCGCGCTCGCGCTGGAGCAGCGCAAGGCCCTGATCTTCGACGCCTTGGAGGAGCTGCTGCATCCCCGGGCCATCGTCGAGCGCAACGACATCGCGGCGCGCCGGTTCGAGGGACTGGATGCCGCCTCCGGCGTGGCGCGGGGCGAGTTCGCGGGCGAAGTGACCTTCACGCTCAACGGGCTGACCTTCATCGCCGATCCGCTCGCCGGGCAGAAGACCGGTTTTTACCTCGACCAACAGGTGAACCACCGCCTGGTGGCCGACTGGTTGAAGGACCGCCCGAACGCGCGCGTGGCGGACTGCTTTTGCAGCAGCGGGGCGTTTGCCCTGCATGCCGCCCGGGCCGGCGCGGCCCAAGTGGTGGGGATTGACCAGAGCGAAACCTCCGTGGCCACGGCGCGCCGGTTGGCGGAGCAAAACGACCTGGCCGACCGCTGCGTCTTCGAGACGGCCAACGTCTTCGACTGGCTGAAGGCCCGCAGCACGCCGGCGGAGCGGGACCAGCCGGGGGAGCAGTTCGACGCCGTGATCCTGGACCCGCCCTCCTTCACCCGGAACCGGGCCTCGCTGCCGAACGCCCTGCGCGGCTACAAGGAAATCCACGTGCGCGCGCTGAAATTGATCCGGCCCGGCGGTTTGCTGGCCACCTTCTGCTGTTCGCATCACGTGGACGAACGCACCTTCCGCGACGTGGCCCTGTCGGCGGCGTTCGACACCCGGCGGGTGCTGCGGCTGGTGACCCGCTGCACCCAGGCGCCGGATCACCCGATCATCCCCAGCATCCCGGAAACCGAGTACCTCAAGGGCGCCCTGTACGAAGTGGTGCGTTGACGGGACGGCGGAAGCCGTCATCTTTCTCCGGAGACATCGTCATGGCCGGGACTGAAGGAACCGTGATCGCCAATGGCCAGCCGGTGCGGGCCGACTTGCCCTGCACGATCGAGGCGTTTCTCGTCGCGCAGGGGCAGTTGCCCCGCAGCGTGGTGGTCGAGCACAACGGCGAGGCCGTCGCCCCGTCGGAATTCCCCCACCGCCAACTCCGGGCGGGCGACCGGCTCGAAATCGTCAAAATCGTCGCCGGCGGATAACCGGCACGGGGCAGCCCGCCTTCCGCCGCCGCCGACGTGAGGAGGCGGGGCGCGACACAGGGCGGGGAAATCCGAGGGCCGAGGGAGCCGAAGGACCGAGGGAAATCCGAAAACCGAAAACCGAAAACCGAAAGGGAAGCGCGCGTCTTTGGTAGCGCAGACTTTCAGTCTGCCGTTTCGCCGGCTTCCAGCCGACCGGGCGGGCGAGCAACAGCGGCCGCCGTGTAAAAGGGAAAGCCGGGCAGATTGGAAATCTGCGCTACGGGGGCGGGGAGCGCACGCGCCTCGCGTGCGCCGAGGGGCGCCCCCGCCCCTCGATCCCCCGCGACCGATTTCCGCGGCCGCCCCGATTCCGCCCCTCCCCGGGTGGCACCCG